>CAZAGU010000117.1:0-11647 GCA_964484805.1 uncultured bacterium | reverse complement strand
TGTTGATAATAAAAATACCGTTTGGTGAATTCTCAACATAAGTGCGATGCTTGAGTTCACTTGCCTGTAACTCAGTGAGATTGCGGCTGTTCTTGAGCGCAATCGCGGCGAGCTGTCCAAAAGCAGTGGCAATGCGTTTATCAGCCTCTGTAAAATCATGCGATTTATTTGCCAACCCGATAATCCCGACGGTTTCTTCTTTAATATTCAGCGGGGCAAACAGAACATTTCTTAATGCAACATGACCTTCAGGCATGAAATTAACCCATTTGCTGTTCATGAAGTCATTGTCGTAAACTGCATTTCCGGTTTTGTACGCTTCGTTTCTAAGTCCACGGATGGGCATGGGCAGAAGAGGATCGACATCACAAGGCAAACCGCCTGCTTCAAGGAAAAGCACCTCGTTTTCAGCCCCATCTTCGCTCATTAAAGCGACATAACCAGATTGTGCCCCGGTCAATTCTCTGGTAGCGTCAAAAATATGACGGGCAGTGGTCTCGAAATCCCCTTCCTCAAGAACCAATTCTGCTCCATTTAACAGCGCCTCCAGTTCATTGGTTCTTGAAGTGGCTTCAGCCAAAGATTTTTCCCGTTCCTGCTCAACTAATTTCTGTTCCGTCAAATCTTGATAAACCGAGACAACTTCACCTGTGGATAATTTGTAAATATAATTTTCTCTGTATCCTTGTATTCTTTCGTCTTTATAAATTGCTACCGGGTGAAATTCTGACTTGCCTGTTTTATGTACTTGCTGGAAAAGTGAGAAAAGCCCAAAATCCTTTACGCCAGGAAATACTTCGGTGACTCTTTTACCTAAAACTTCGTTCTTGGCAATATTTTCGACTTTTTCAGCCATCGGGTTAAAATCGACGAAAATGAAGTCTTGTCCATCATCGATAGGTTCGTAAACTGCGATACAACTAGCAGTGCTCTGAATGATTCCCTTATACCTTTCTTCGCTTATCTTTAAAGTATCCTCAGCCTGCTTCCGCTCGGTAATGTTCTCGACAATAGCCAATATCCTGTTGACATTGTCATCTTCATCATAAACTGGTGATACATTATAGAGTTGCCATTGATCACCAAATTGCATTTCGAAAGACAAACTTTCTCCAGCAAATGCCCGCTGATATTTCTCTCGTATAAACGGAGTGTGTTCGCCAAAAATCTCATCAAGAGACATTCCAATAAATTTTTCTGGATCCCAGCCTTGCTTTATAAATTCCTGCCCGGAGGTAAAGCCAATTGTAAAATCTTTCTCAATGATTGAAATGAAGGAATTTGGATAGTTTTCTGCTACATTGAGCAGAAGTTTTTCGCTTCGTTTGAGTTCCGCCAATGCGAGGTGCACGTCAGTCTTATCGACATGGAGGATCAGAGCTTTGCTGACAGCGCCTCTGGTGTCAAATATTGGCGTAATTGTCACATCAATAACAACTGTTGATCTATTTTTGAGGTCAAGGCTATCAAGCCGTCCGGTGTCATATTCCATCTCAAATTTGGCGATCTCGCCATAGCTGAACACACGCTGGACGACGGGGAGTAATCCTTGCTCAGAGATAATACTATCCTTTAATACATTGTACTTGCCGACGACCTCATCGGCCGAGAGATTCAGCAAATCGCAACATACCTGATTGATCCGAAGTAAAGTTCCCTCAGAATCTGAAATCCACATGGGATAGGGTGAGCCATCGACCATTTTATCGAGCATGGATTGTGAGTCGGTGTAGGCAGTTTTTATTTCTCGACTACTGGCAAGCATTCTGAGGCAGGAGATATAGTCCAAAGGATCGATTGGTTTTGAGAGGCATGCGGTTTGCTCAAACTGCAGAAAGTTCCCGACCAGAGTAGCATCTGAACGGGATGATTTCAGGAGGAGGATGGAAGGAGAAATGCTTTGGATGGATTTCAGTCGGGCACAAATAGACATGCAGTCGCACATGGACGTGTCGGCATCCAGAACGACAATATCAAACATTCCGCGCTCCAGGTCATTAAACGGCACTTCCGAAGGCAAAACTGTGGATATGTTGAATTCTGTAGCGAGTTGGTCGCTTTGCAGAATTTTAATTTCGGGAGCAGTGGCATCATCATTAATGAATAGCAGTCGCTTCATGTTTCCTCTTAAGGTTAGCTCGGACAAGAGATCAGTGTGAGCAGCGCAATAGATAAATCAAACTAGCTTCGGGACAAACTTCTCTAAACCGAGTGATGAGCCATAAGAATAGCATAAAGGGTAATCCAATTCATTAAATTGAAAAATCCACCAATATAATTACTTAAATATACTAAATTAAAGGTTTTTAAACAAGCTACTATTTGGCGATGCAAATGGAAATGTCAAAAGACGCTGAGGAGGAGAGTGGCAGAATAATTGAGACTGATGAAAAACTGAAATGTTAATTGGATAGTAGAAACGCAGTAGCAAGGGTGAGTATGACCCCCCTCTCGGGAAAATCATCACATCGTCACATAATTGGCGGAAAGGCATAGTGGATAAGGGTTTGATGGTGTGTCGGAACGGTGACCAAATGTGACGGAACTATTAAACGTCAGCGCTTGAATATTGGAAAACAGAGCACTTAATTTCCTGTATCATGAAATCTGGACAGGCTGGAGTAACGGCAACGCTCGCATAATGATAGAGCATGATAACAGACTTTGATTTGAGCAAACTTATTCTTTGTTTTTTTAGCTGCCTGTTGTATTTTTAAGAATACACTATATTATGGAGTCTGAGATGTCGGCTATTAAGCGCTTTCAATTTGCTACTATTTTCGTCCTGATGTTATCACCCCTGGCAAAACACAGGCGAAAAATGCTCCAGACGAGAACCGTGATGCCGCACTATTCAATCAAAGAGACACGACTAACAAAGTTGCATTCCTTCGCTTTTTCGGATATATTATCCTTGTTGTAAATTAGGAAATGAGCGCATCGTTTTGTGGGCGCTTCATTTCAATTTTCAAACCAAACAACAATCTCTGGAAGGGACAGCATGGCAAAAACATTGAACAAAAATCTCTCGCAAGCGAAAAAAAATAAAAAAGACGAGTTCTACACTCAACTTGCTGACATCGAAAGAGAAATAAAGGACTATAAAGAGCATTTTAAAGGTAAGGTTGTTTACTGCAACTGTGATGACCCGCGAGTCAGCAACTTCTTTCATTACTTCTGGTACAATTTTGAGTGGTTGGGCTTGAAAAAACTGATTACCACCTGCTATAAGAATCAAAATCCGGATTTTTTCAGCAAAAACAACTCTGATAAGGCAATTTATCTGGAATATAAGGGCGGCAAAGATGGGAAAAATGTGCCTGACCTTGAGGAAATCGGCATTATAAAATTAAAGGGAGACGGTGATTTTCGCTCCCAAGAATCTATTGAACTCCTGAAACAAGCTGATATTGTAGTCACCAATCCACCTTTTTCGCTATTCAGAGATTTTCTCGCACAGTTAATTAAATACGATAAGAAATTTCTAATCATCGGTAATCTCAATGCGATTACCTATAAGGAGGTGTTTAAACTGATTAAAGAGAATAAATTATGGTTGGGACCAAGTATTCATAGCGGTGATAGAGAATTTGGAGTGCCTGACGACTATCCCTTGAAAGCTGCGGGTTTCAGAGTTGATGAAAATGGGAGAAAATTCATACGAGTAAAAGGAGTGCGTTGGTTTACAAATCTTGACAACACTGAAAGGCATGAAGACCTGATTCTCTACAAAAAGTATAGCCCTGAAGAGTACCCAACTTACGACAACTACAACGCCATCAACGTCAACAAGACAAAGGACATACCTATGGATTATGACGGTGTGATGGGTGTGCCGATTACATTTCTTGACAAGTATAATCCGGAGCAATTTGAGATAGTTGGAATTGATAGAGTTTTAGTTCAAGAAAAAACAGGGAAAGTAAGTCGCTTTATCATTAATGGCAAAGAGATTTTCGCTCGAATAGTCATAAGGAATAAGAGAATATGAAAATAGAACTCAAAGAAATCACAATCCGTGAACTGACAGAAGGCTATCAAGACAACGAAGCAGAAGGAGTAGTCGGCTTTGGCGGCAAACTCGATATTCGCCCACCCTATCAGCGCGAATTCATCTACAAAGACAAACAGCGTGACGCTGTAATTGACACCGTTACGAAATACTTCCCGCTAAATGTCATGTATTGGGCTGTGAGGGACGACGGCAATTTTGAAATAATTGACGGGCAACAAAGAACAATCTCAATTGCTCAATATGTAGAAGGTGACTTCTCCTTCAATATGAGGTACTTTCACAATCTTCAAAATGACGAACAAGAACAGATACTCAACTATAAGTTGATGGTGTATCTTTGTAGCGGGCGAGATAGCGAGAGGCTTGAATGGTTCAAAATTATCAATATAGCTGGTGAGAAATTAACTGACCAGGAATTGCGAAACGCTGTTTATTCTGGTTCTTGGGTTTCAGATGCAAAACGCTATTTCAGTAAGAATGGCTGTGCTGCGTATGGTTTAGGAGGCAGTTATCTGAACGGTTCAGCTAAACGGCAAGACTATCTTGAAACTACAATAAAATGGATAAGTGAAGACCAGATTGAAGACTATATGGGTAAAAAACAGCATGAGCCGGACGCTGTTAAATTGTGGCAATACTTTCAAATGGTGATAAATTGGGTTAAGGTCGTTTTTCCAAAATATCGCAAAGAAATGAAAGGCATTGAATGGGGTTTGCTTTACAACGAGTTCAAAGATCAGAAATATGACTCAAAGAAAATTGAGAAAGAAATAGCAGAACTTATGCAAGATGAGGATGTTATTAAGAAAAAGGGCATTTACTTATATATTCTGACTCGTAAAGAGAAGCACCTAAATATTCGTGCTTTTTCACCAAATCAGAAACGGGAAGCTTATGAAAGACAAGAAGGAATTTGTCCAGTCTGTGGGGAGCATTTTGAAATAGAGGAAATGGAGGGCGACCATATTACTCCGTGGCACGAAGGCGGGAAAACTAGCGCTGAAAATTGTCAGATGCTTTGTAGGGAAGACAACAGAAGAAAATCAGGTAAATAACTCGCTTGATTTCAATCAATTAGAATTAATGATAAGAGAATACTCGATCTTATCAAAATGGCGAGAACAGTCTCGCCATTTTGATTTTAAAACCGGCAGCCTTAAATCGATGAACCAGTTCTGGGTGTGGACATCATCATCGTGGCGAAGGGGCGATGGACGATATGCCGGTAGTGCAATCCTGCATTGTAAAATTCAACCATCAGTCGGCTATTCTAATAAGCATTGCAAAAGCAAATAATTATATTTAACATGTTTACATGACACGAGGGGAGTAAATAAATGACTTAGCATCTCTTCGAGCTTTTTGTTTAAGTCATAATTTTCCTTGTGAAATAGTTAAACCGCAACGTTGATTCCAAAATTTGATCGTATTACCTTCATGTTACTAATTTAAATCCTTGTGAAAACAGGCGTATTTTAACCATAAATCTTCAGGAGCAATTTTGAAAAAAATTCTCGTTTTTTCGGTACTGTTGTCGTTACTTTTATCCCTGCAACCAGCACAAGCTACGATTGGATTAGGTCTGGGTGTGAAAGCCAGCACCTTGGGGATTGGTTTTGAAATCACAAAATCAACAATTGATAAGCTCAACATACGTGCCGGTATGGCTTCCTACAAATTTGCATTTGATGGTGAAATGACCGAACAAGAGGTTGAGTATGCGGCAGATCTGAATTTGTCTTCCTGGCAACTGATGGCAGACTACCACCCCTGGAATAAATCATTCCACCTTAGCCTTGGTGTAATTGGAAACGGCAATAAAGTTGAAACGACGATTACTCCAATGACTGAACAAACAATGGGCGGTAGAACCTACAGCGTCGAACGTCAGGGACAATTATTCTCAACCTTTGATTGGGCGAAAATAGCGCCATACTTTGGTTTAGGCTGGGGAAATGCCGCACAGCCGGGTCGTGGACTTGGCTTTAACTTAGATATAGGCGCTATGTACCAGAACTCCCCAAACATTGAACTTGTTGGCACAGAAATGTTAACACCAACTGCTGAATTAAACCAGCAACTGTTTGACGATAGTTTTGAAGGTGCCAAAGTTTGGTTCGTCATGTCACTTAGTCTTTCTTTCAGCTTTTAACATTAACCTTACTTAGGAGAACATTTTGGAGAAATATTTTAATTTAAGATCAGTTGGGTTAATGTCAATGGTACTCGCCTTGGCTTTAATGACTGGCTGTTCGATCACAGATCCTTCAGACGATTTTGAAATTTCAATCCAGATGCCGGAAACCGGCACTGTGATTTCCGGTCAGATTTTCGATAATAATGGCGAACAGATTGATGATCAATCCGTTCGAGTGAGTATTCTTGGTAGGGATGCAGATGCAGTCGTTGATCTGCTGAACGAACAACTCTCCTCACTGACGACCGAGTCAGGCTTCATTGTTATGGCGTTGAATGACACCATCACGCCTACACGCGCGGAACCGATTAAAGTTACATTGAAGATCGTGACCGCTAACTATATGACCGCATACAAGAATTTGGTCATTTACTCGGCAAACGATCAGAACTTTGGTGTTTCACTGGTCAGCACCGATGTCAACGATTTGCCACCAGGGCTCGCCGGCGCTGAAGACAATAGCGGTGAATGCGATAATACAGGCGCGGTTACTACGCCTGTTAACCTTGGAACTCCACCGAACCCAATTTCAGGAGCGGTTACCTCTATAAACCTGAACTCAGGAACCCGCGTTCTGGACGGAAATGGCAATCCTTTAGCCGGTGGCTTGACCACCAGCATGTTAGTCATGGACATGAGCAACCCCAGTTATGGCAACGCAGGACAGTATTTCCCCGGCGGGTTTGATGATGTTCAGACCGATGAACCCGGCAGAAACATTTTGCCAAAAGTATTCAGCACTTTTTCAGTTACAGATGAAGCTGGCAAAGTCGCAGCGAGTTTCGATCCACCTGCGGCGATGTCGATGCAGATTTCAGGCGACACCTACAATGCTGCCACACTGCGTCCACTCGCTGACGGGGATGTTATGTCATTCTTTGCCCTTGATGACGATGGTGTCTGGGTTCACCAGGTTGACCGCCCGATTTCAGGACCCGATGAAAACGGCAACTTCACAGTGGTTTACGAAGTGGCTGAATCCGCCGCTTTACCTGAAGTGAAGAACGGCGAAGTATTAATTAGCGGCGCCAATGAAGACCCCGGTGCTGGCCTGTTACTTGCCGATAACCTTGGCGACAATACAATTGGCATGAACGTCCGGGTCACAGTTGAAAATGCCGAAGGTTACATGCTGACCGTTGTGCTTGGCTGTACAGATTTATTTCATAGTCTGACTGTTGACAGCGAATCGGGTGTCTTCGATTTCTTTGCCACGGTGCCAAGAAACCCGCTTTCTATTGAATGGATTCCGCAAATTGTCACTGCTGATGTTTTCGATGGGGATGGCATTAAAGTCGCTGAGATGTCTGAAGTCTATTTCGAAGACGTAGAAGCTGATCCATGGCAATTAAATATCACTTCCACAGGCTTTACGCCTCCAGACAATCAGAAGTCAGTGGATATTCACATGTTTGCCTTAATGCCTGAAGGACGCGATCCATCAGTGATCCGACCGTCTGGTATCGCTGCTCAAATTCAAGAAGTAGGGCAGGATTCCTGGACTTCTGTCGGTGTGATTCAGCAAGGAATGTTGACTGTTAATGGCTTGAACATTGGTTCCAGCTATGTCTTCAGAGGCACATATACCTTCAATGACGAAACGCGGTCGGCAAATACACCTTGGGAACGTTTGATTACGGCAGAGACAGACTCGCTAAATTATCGCTACCAGTTAAGTGAAGATGAGGCAGACGATTACGAAAATAACTAACCTGAAATTAGTTTTCTTCAGATACGCAAAACAGCCCGGGATTACCGGGCTGTTTTTTTGTTGAACCATGCTGAAAACAGTTCAATAAACAATGGCACACGATAATCACCGTGTGCCATTGTTTCGCATCAGGTTCTACGAAATGTAATCTGCAGGATTCTTCTTGAATTTTTTCAGACTTTTCTTATCTGAAAAATAGTAGCGTTTTCCATCCTGATCGACAAATTTCGTCTTGTTGTTTACAATGGATTTGGTACTATTGACGGGATCGCGAAAGTGCTTTTCGCCTTTGGCATCAACCGAGATAATGTTTCCTGGCAAAGCCATCTGCTTGAGGTACTTACCCGGGTCGGCGCGGAATGGAGCCTGACACGCCGAACAACAGTGATAGTATTTAACCTTATCGACAATCGAATAACCCTGAGCATTGGCTACTGTGCCAGAGTTTCCCATGACAGGGCAGGTGTAGTGTTTCTGACCATCTTTGGTCTGCCAGACATTGCCTTCAGCCATTTTGGTTTTGTCTGAGGCTGATTTTACAAGAGCACAATCCGCACATTTGCAATCCGCAGGATGGCTCATCTCAGTTGCGGCGGTTGCGCAATTATCGCAGGCACAGTCTTCAGGATGGTTCATCTTGACTTGCTTGGCGGACACTTCACAGCTTCCACAAGCCGGTGTTTTCGTTTTTCCACAGCTCTGAGCGTATAATGATGTTGACGAGGCGAGTAAAAACGCCAGTGTCAGGATCATGATGTGAAACAGATTCTTCTTCATTTTTCTTCTCCAGATATTTGTTTTTTTTTAGTTTGCAAGGGGTAAAGTATAGCTTAACCCAACACGAAATGTTCTGCCCAACAAGGGCCCATAGATCAAAGCCGAATCAACGACGTTGCCATTGCCGTCAGGGTCGGGTACAAAGGGCGGATCGGGTTGAACCCAATCGGTGATATTGTCCACAGCCGCTGACAGACTAACGCTCCGCCACGCTTTCACCACTCTAGCGTTGTAGATGGCATAGACGGGCGATTGGGAACGACTTCTGCCTTCTGGCATTTGCTGAGGACCATAGATATTGCTGTTTACTTCAGCGTTAATGTTTTTTGACTGCCATTGCTTCTTAACGGCAATATTGGCAGTGTATTGATTTTGCATTTCAGAATGATGCCAGCCATCTTCAGCCCTGTATCGGACTTCAGAAATGGTGCCACCTGCTTTGAAATCCCAGCCATCTGATAGGATTAGTTTGGTTTGAAATTCGATTCCTCGGCTGTAGGCATCGCTGGCGTTGGAATAAACTGTACTACCAATATCATGCCCAAAAGCAAGGATGACTTTGTTGTCAAATTTTGTATAGAACCCTGTCAGATCGGTTTGGAGCGAGTAGTTTGTTGTTCCTGCCAGATGCGTCAGAGTTAGCGAGCCATTATAGCTCCTCTCCGCATCCAATTTTTCAGGGACAATGACGTTGTCGAAGCCGGCATGGACAGCTTTATCAAGGCTGAATATCGTAACCGGGCGGTAGCCTGTTCCAGCTGTCACTCTAAACCCAATGCTGTTAAGCGATTTATGCGACAGGGTAGCTCGAAGAGTGGGAATCAGCCCATCATCGGAGTAATTCTCAAGCCGAACGCCACCTTGAAGCGCCCAGAAGTTGTCGGGTGTCCAAGTGTGCTGAACCATCAAGCCGGGAACAATATCTCGTTTATCAGTAGAAACGCCGAGCTGAAGGTTATCCTGATAATCCTCAAAGGTGAATATGCTCTGGAAGCGACTTGCCTGCGATCCTGTCCACCTGACATCTGCACCCAATCTACCAAAGAGGCGATTTTGAACCGCGTCAAACTCCGTTGCTCCATAATATGAATCCTGAAAATGATTCACGTAAGCTGATTCAAGATACCAGTCGGTGAGGGCGTTTAAGCTTGCGCTGTAGCGTGCGGAGACCTCATTGCGATAGGTATTAATCTCACGCCCGTACACGCTGTCGCTACCACGATCTGCCTTAGTCCAATTCACATCACCAGCAAATCGTTGCTCGCGATATGTTCTGCCACTAATACGAAGTGATGAACCACCAAACTGTTTTGAAGAGCTTAAGCTTGCACCGAAGCGTGAATACTGTGGAGTGTCGGTGAATGCATCATGGTTGTTGTTTATTCTTTCTGGCTCTGAACCGTAATTCAAGGAAAGACGCGTTGGCATTCCCGCAAGTTTCCTCTGTACGGACATATTCAAGGAGTGCGACAGTGTGCTCCCACCGGTGACATCCAACTGAAGTGATCCGGCTCCAGCGTCCGAGGTGGTCACCAGATTTACCGCACCCGCCACTGCGCCTGCGCCATATTCGGATGAACCTGAGCCTTTCTGAAGCTCAACGCGCGAAATATCCTTGACTGAAACGCCATACAAGCCGTATAAAGTGCCTAGCCCGGAAAGCATGGGCATACCATCAATATTAATCTCGGTGTATGATGGATCTAATCCCTGCAAACCAATGCCTGCAGAGCCACACAGCGCGCATGGGCGAGTGTTCAGCCCTGTTTCTTCACTAAGCGCCGTTAATACACCACCGTCAGTTGAGTTGCTTTGGAGGTCTTCACTAACGATGACCTCCGTTCGCACCAGTTTCTCCCTATCCAATCCTGAGCGAAGCCGACTAGCCTTGACTTCAAGCTCACGCAAGGACAAAAAGTCAATGTCAAGAATAATATTAATCTGCAGATCATCGTCTGCTATGGAGTATTTTTGTTGTGCCGCCTTATATCCTATATGAGATACCTTCAGCACGCCAGATCCAGCCGGAATATTCCATATCTCGTAAAAACCATCCAGATCAGCCGAAGCTCCGAGAGTCGTTCCATCAATAAGAACATTTGCTCCACTGATAGGATTGCCATCTGAATCCGTTAAAGAACCGGATATTCTGGCGGCGCTAACCAGCGATATGCTGCATAGAGACAGTGCTAACGCAAGCAAAGCCACGATAAATAATTTCATGATTGCCTCAGAAAATAAAATTTGCTAATGTTGCTCGGGACATCCCCGGACTTCAAGACAGAGTTTTACCTGCGAGGCATTTCAGGAGGTTTTTCGATGGAAAGGATAAATTCTTGAGTGGTAAAGGTTCTATCGGCAAACTGCAACCGATTGGAAAACAGCGGTAATGGATCAACGGACGCACAAGGCGGCAACCCTGTAATCGAAACGCATGACACAAAGCTACAATTGCAGGAATTGTTTTGAGAATCAGAGTGGCTTTCGCAACTGCAATCCGTGCATTGACCGTCGCTACAGCAACATTTCTCTGCATTTTTTTGTGTGAGAAGGTGTTGAATAGATGAGGCAAAAAGAGAGACAGGCAAACCGCTGTTGATTACGAATGCGAACATCAGAATCAACTTGAGTGAAGTGTTGAAAATTCGAAATTTGGTTTTGTTTTTGTTCATCGTTTTTTGTTTCACGAACAGGTAAACCTGCCTTTCTCTCTTTTTGCTTTCACAAATATAACGCTTAAAACGGGTTGCATGTTTGAACTAAACTGAAGATATTATTTATTTGCATCTGCAAACATCTGAAATTCTGTTTGCATCTGGGTATAAAACGGTGTCATTTGTGTTAAAACATCATAGGCAACGATCGAGCCCATAGAGTGACTAATCAGCATGATGGATTTTCGCCTATGCTTTTGTAAAAATTTTGCGCCCGATTTCGTCAAGGACCT
>CAZAGU010000116.1:0-11727 GCA_964484805.1 uncultured bacterium | reverse complement strand
CTTCACCAGCAGGCAATGACACCACTCTCGCTTCCAACCCAGAACGCGTGATGAGATCACTGGCGCGAATTGTGGCGTTGATTCCAGCATCGTCTGAATCGTAAACAATATGAATGCGTTGAGCAAATCTGGTTGCGAGGTTGATCTGATCCTGCGTGAGAGATGTTCCCAGTGAAGCCACTACGTTCCGAATTCCTGCTTGCACAAACGCCAGAAGGTCAGTGTAGCCTTCAACGAGATAGGTGAAACCAGCTTTTCGGATAGTATCGCGGGAGGTGAATAAACCGTAGAGATTCTTCCCTTTGTGGTATATCTGATTTTCGGAGGTGTTGATATATTTCGCTTCGTCATTGTCTGGCGTGATACCGTCAATCCGGCGCGCGCCAAATGCCACAGCTTTGCCTGAGAGATTGAAGATAGGGAAAATTACTCGCGCGCGAAACCTGTCCACATAGCCAATGCCATCACGCTTTTTGGATGACAATCCCACTTTTTCCAGAATAATTCCGGGAATACCACTTTTGGCGGCAGAAACCACCAGGTGATCCCAGCCGGATTCCGCCCAGCCGAGTCGATAATCATTGATAATATCATCGGTGATGCCACGATCATGGAGATATTCCAAAGCCTTTTTAGCTTCTGGAGATAGGGTTGGCGTGGTTGGCGCTTTGCTGTCGAAGCCTATTTTGCCGGTAAGACGATAATAAAACCATTTTGCAGCGCGTTCAAGTGCGTTAAAAAGCTGGTCACGCTCGGATACTGATTGTCGCTTCCCTGAATCCTGTGTTGTTTCCGGTAGTGGAATGCCCGAGCGTTCTGCGACGATTCGCACAGCTTCAGGAAAAGACAGTCCCTCCATCTCCATCAGGAAGGTGAAGACGTTCCCGCCCCTGCCACAACTGAAGCATTTGTAGAAACCAAGCTCAGGTTGAACATGAAATGAAGCCGTTTTCTCGTTGTGGAAAGGACAAAATGCCCACAAGGAGCCACCCTTGCGCTTGAAAGTAACATAATCGCCAAGCACGTCCTCAATGGCGACCGCTTCACGCACCTGGTCGATAAAATCCTGACTGTAAAAGCCTGCCAATATTAAACGCCTTTAAATGTTTCCTGAGGCAGATCAATCCCCCACTCTTTGAGGCGGGCAATCATCCTCTCAATATGCGATCCATGCCAGAACAATTTCCGGCAAAGCCTACACTGATAAAGCGGCACTCCCCGCTCCTTGACAGATTCGGGTAAATTTGACCACTCGACCGATTCAGAACTAACTGCTAATCTTTGCAATGGCTCATTGCATTCAAGGCATCGGCTAAACGGTTGAAAAAACAACTCAAGATTGAAAGCACTCACCAATGAAGACAATTGTTCACGGGTGGAATCACCAATCACGCGATGAACCCTGAGTCTGGTCGTCTGGGGAATATTCCGTCGTGTGACGAGAATCCGCGATGACCGGATCGCAAGGTTGATCGCGTCCACTGCGCTCAATCCCCCGTCATACTGGCAATCAATCCCAAGAATGCGAAGGTTTTTTACCAGCGAAGAAAGTGAGCCTTCGGCAATAAACTTAACCTCAGCAATGCAATTGTTTTCCACTGTGCCAAACACGATAGTCAGTTATTCCGTTATGCTGGTGTCGGCTGTTGCCATGGCACAGCGGAAGCCCACTTCAGCATATCTTTCACCTGGCTCGCTGAAAGATCGTTTTGCACAACGCACTGAATATTCGTTGTCGAGATACGAACCGCCTCGGAGCACTCGGTATTCGCCAGTCAACGGGCCTGTAGGCTCATAACTTGGCGATTGATTATAGTAGTTGTCATCATACCAATCTGCAACCCATTCCCAGACATTGCCGACTATATCGTAGCAACCGTAGTATGATGTGCCACTCGATTTGCCAACTTCCCACAGTCCACCAAGTGAATTGCTAAAATTACACAAGCCAGCCGAAATGGTGTCACCCCAAGGGAAAATCCGCGTGTCATTGGGGCCTCGAGACGCTTTTTCCCATTGGGCTTCTGTTGGGAGCCAGCCACCAATCCATTCGGCATAAGCTACTGCATCATCCCAGGTAACGTAGCGCACAGGATATTTATTTAATCCTAAAGCCGGTTGGTATGCTTCGCCATACTGGTCAATATCCATCAGGGCATAATAATGCGCAACGCCATCAATTGATGGGTCACTAAGGAAATCGGCATATTGCTCATTGGTAACTTCATATACCTGAATATAAAAGCTATCAAGCTCAACGGTATGCAACGGCGATTCCGCAGTGTCAAACAGTCCCATTGAGCTACCCATGCTGAACTCTCCAGCGGGAACCAATGAACTTGAGCCGACAGTAGGATTAGTGTCACCACCTGTATCAGTGATGCCGTGGTGGCCACTGCCACATCCGCTCATCATCGCCACAATCAATATCAGCGTGGCAATTCCAAAGTATTTCATTTTACTCATTTCACTAACACCATTTTCTGAGTCGATGTAAATTCACCTGCTTCAAGGCGCAGGTAGTAATTCCCAGAGGGCAATGCGGAAGCATCGACCACTCCAAAGTGTTTGCCTGCCATTTGAGTTTCCCGACCAAGATTCATCAACGTTCTGCCCCGTGTGTCGATGACTGAGAGTTTAATGTCCATCTGACCCGGCAATACATATTCAAAACGTGTGATCGAGTTAAACGGATTCGGATATAGAGCCGTAATGGTTGGGGTTTGCGGCAACAATGCTGTGTTATCTTCGACACTGCTTTGAGTCAGTTCAAGCGTGGTATAGACCTCACCACCATCGCCACGACCGTTTGCCATCAGATAAAACAATGATTCATAATCACCAGCAGGCATCTGGTCGCCAGCAATGGTAATTTCCCAACTTGTCTCCTCGCCGGGCAACAGAACCCGCTCTTCAGGGATAATCACCATCCATGACGTGTAAAGCTCTTCCACAACAAGCCTGTCGCCAAAGTCTTCATCATGACCATCACCCTTGAACATAACAATCAACGTTCCCTGCCCTGTTTCCCAATCCTGAGTAACCTCAATGCCACCGATTTCATAGCCTTCGGGCACCCGAAGCTTGTACAATGGATAGACGGTTCCCTCGTCCGGCATCAGTAATGACAAGACATAATCTTCGCCATCGGCAGTAATAATATACAGCCCACGACTATTGCGTTTCACATCCATTGCCAGAACTTCAGAGCCAACGTCAATTCGGGCTCGTTCCCAGAGATCTCCGTCCGTCATCACAATGAAGTTTTCCTCGCCTGCGAGATAGAAATCATTGAAGAAATGAGCGTTTTCATCATCAAAAGCGATAGATTTGACGAAATCCAACTCAGGAGCATTCTCGTAATTAATATCAATGGCTTCACCAAACTCACCATCAACAGTAAACTCTACCACTGCGCCATTAGCGCCGGCAAACAACACTTCGCCGCCATCGGATGTCATATCCATGAAGCCGAGATCGCCGGGGTCATTTGGTTGATCGAAGTTGTTGATCAGGTCGAAGCGTCCATTAAGCTGATAGATTTTGTTAGGCGATCTGCCACTATTACCGCCGCAAACGTAGAAACAATCATTGACCCAGGCAACGCCGTTCAGTTCATAGTCACCGATGAGAAAGCTTAGATCTCGCGTGGCATCTCGAATTCCTTCCATGTGCAAGTCCATCGGACAAAGGAAAAGCGGGGCTTCGGTGTCATTTCTAAATTGAAGTTGCACTGTCCGGCGATCTATTGTGGTCATTGCGGCAGAAAGGGTATCGTTTTGAATCCCATCCCAAGCATTTTGGGGGAAATACAACCAGCCGCGGTCGTTCACTGTTTCATCCGGGTCTTCAGCCAGCTCAGGGTATCCGCTGTCTATGCAGGGCGAAAGACCATGCAGTGATGACCACTCAGTATCCGCAGTGTAAAACATGGGGTCTTCTTCTGAGTTCTCTTCACCCTCAAAACCACCGCGAATGTTAGAGTATGACACACTGACATTGCTTTCTTCAAGAAATAGAATGCCATCATCCCAGATAATACAGCTTGTCAAGTTGATCGCACTTTCGCCACGAGCAAAGGCAGTCAGCGGCACAGGATTCAAACCAGAGTGAAACTGCCCGACAAAGGTGCAGTTTGAAACGCTCAACGCTTGCTCGCCAAGATCATTGGTTACTGCGATTGCCGCACCGCCAATTCGCGCGCCGTTAGCTTTGAACAGGTTATGATGGATGCTGCAACGAGGTGGCTCTTTGACGGTTATAGCACCACCGTAATCTGTGACATTGTTAAAGAATTGATTGTGCTTTATCTCAACATGCGATTGCTCACGGATGTAAATCGCCCCGCCAGATCGGTCTCCATCGGTGATGGTGTTGTTCGTCCAAGTGCACTTATCAAACACAGGACGGGTTGCAGGTCCTCGCACATAACACCCACCGCCAGAATCTTTTGACTCATTCGCGTTAAATGTGCAATTTGTAAACATCGGACTCGAAGCAAATCGGATTGCCAGCGCGCCACCATCGGCTCCCTCACCATTGACAGCATTGCGTTCAAACAGACAGTCAGAAACATCGGCTCCGCTTGTGTCTCGCACAAACATTCCGCCACCTGCTCCATTGCGACCTGCGACGATATTTTCAGAAATTATTGAGGTTGAAATGGTGGGGTTTGAATTCATGGAGACCAATATACCGCCACCGCCGTTTGTGCTCTCGTTGCTTGAGAACTCACAATCGCTGATCGTCGGCGCGCTCAGATTGTACATGGCGCAACCACCGCCCATGAAAGCGGATTCATTCCCGCCGACGAAACAGTCTTCCATCCTGGCGTTGCTTCGCCAGAACATGATGCCGCCACCCATACCAACGGCGCCGCCATTTACAATCGAGCAATGAGCGACCAGCACATTATCGCCGCGTATGAAAACATTACCACCAGCAGCGCCTTGTTCAAAATAACCACCCGCTGTGGTGCGTCCACCGCTGATCACACAGTATTGAAGCTCACAGTTTGTGGCATTATCCAGAAAACGAATACCACCCCAGGCATCATTATTTTCTCGACCTGCTTGAAAATGAATCGAGTCCTGTTCCGTTCCATTTGCAGCTAGATAACCATAAACCACAAAGTTGTAATTTCCTTGAAATAGAACATTCACACCTGCATCAATCACTAGTGAGTCATTCTCGGTGACTGACAAGTAATCTGTAACAAGATAGGGTTGTCCTTCAACAGTCCAGACTCCGAAAACTTCGCCGTGAACTTCTGTTTCAGCAAAAACAACGCCACCTGTCAGCAACGTCACAGCTATCACACAAATTGAAATTTGTCGTAACAAATTCATTGGGTTACCTCGTTTTTTCATGGAAGGAATCAGATACTACTCGTCCGCTGGGGCTGGCCGTGTCAATATTTCAAGCATATTGAGTGCTGATGACTTTCCTGTTTGCGGATTGTGGTAAGACAGGAATCGGTCAAGGGCTCGAGTTATTTCTCGCTGAGCAATTGGACTGGCTTTGACCTTTTGAACATTTTTACGTTCACCCTGTAGCAGTCTTCGAAGCAATCCTACGGATTCACCGCTAAGAGTGATCGTATTATTGCTGTCTGGGCGGCAAGTATGGCAACAGAATGCACCATGTTCAACCAGCAGTAAATTGCTACGGGATAAATCAGCCAGGGCTTTCCCACAGATTGGACAGGAAAAAGGATTTATCTCAAAGCCCGACAGTCGAATTAAATCCAACTGAAAAAGCCATAGTATAATATAGGGTAAAGAAAGGGCTGTGGTCAAAGAACGATGTGCCTTTGTGTCAAATTTCAACTCTTCTTCGGTGTTGAGTGTTTTCAGAGTCTCTAATGCGACCAGAAATAAATCCTTGTCTGGCTCACCATCGGTGTAAAAACGATTGATATATTCAAGCACAACGGCGCTGAAGGCAGTTAAAGTGAGGTCATTTTTTATATTGCGGAAGGAGTCTAACAGGTTCACCTGTCCTAAAATCTGAACCGAGCGAGTAGGTTTGAAATACACCATGCCTTCAATGTAGCTTGGTGGATCAATAGTGCCTAATGCGCCGCCACCTTTGGCTTTTCGAGCGCCTTTTGCGATGACAGCGAACTTCCCGACGGTCAAGCCAAACATAGTAACAATTCTCGATGTCTCACCGTGACGGATGGATCGGATTACAAGCGCAGTTTCTTTTGTCGGTTCAGCCAATCAAATCTCCATCAAATTTGTTTTTTCTACCTAGATGCAGTATTCTTGAAGTGGAAGATGGCTTTGAGCCTGAAATCCTTTTCATTGAAAGACGACAAGCCCTTTGAATCTTGGGAAAGTACGTTCAATGTGTTACTTTACCCTACTGAGGCAAATCCCTCTGTAGATTGAAGATAATCATAACAAGCTGGATTGCCAAGTAATTTGATAGTCAGGTGAAGGAATGCGTTTCACTTGTTCAAGGAAAGTAAATTTTCGGTAGGTCATGTTAAAAATCACTGCCAACCTCGCAATAGATCTCGGCGCTTCATCTGGACGGATTTTCGAAGGAAATCTTGTCAAAGGCGCTTTGAAGATGCGAGAAATACACAGATTTTCAAACACCATCGTTCAGAGAGATGAATCGCTCTGTTGGGATTTGGATGAGCTTTTCGCACAGATCGTGGCTGGGTTGAAACAATACTCTGCAAGTGTTCATATCCCTGCCAGCATCGGAGTTGATTCATGGGGTGTGGATTTCGTGCTGCTGGATTCGAACAGTAAAACTATCGGATTGCCGTATGCTTACAGAGATCACCGCACTGACGGCATTATGTCTGAGGTATTTGAAATCTTGCCCAAGCGCGACATTTTTAAAATTACCGGTGTTCAGTTTCAGCAGTTTAACACTCTTTTTCAGCTTCACACCTTGAAAAAGCTCCACCCGGAATATCTGTCAGAAGCTGAAACATTAATGTTCATCCCTGACTATGTGAATTACCTTTTGACCGGTGAAAAGACTACGGAATATACTATAGCCTCAACCAGTCAGCTCTTGAATGTTAAGAAACGCGACTGGGATGACAGTCTCATCGGGACAATTACAGATAAACGAGGCATTTTCAATCCCCTGACTACTTCCGGTGAAGTAATAGGCAAACTATCTGACTCAATACAAGAGCGAACCGGGCTTGGAGCGTCGCCAGTACTTACTGTCCCAAGCCATGACACTGCAGCGGCAGTGGTTGCAGTACCTGCCAGAGGTCAGAACTGGGCGTTCATCAGCTCAGGCACTTGGTCATTGATGGGAATCGAGACCGAGAGACCAGTGCTCTCCGCGCCAGCTTTACGCTATAATTTCACCAATGAGGGCGGTGTTTTCGGCACTTACCGATTTCTGAAAAATCTCCCGGGGCTGTGGTTGTTACAGGAAGCCCGGGAAAATCTTCGCAAAGAACATAGCGTAGAGAATTTGATCGAACTGGCTGATGATTCACAACCCTGGCGGAGCATCATCAACCCCAACGATCAGCGATTTTTCAACCCGGATAACATGGTCGAGAGCATCAAGCAGTATTGCTTAGAAACAGACCAGCGTACGCCGCACACTTCCGCTCAGATTGCCCGTTGCATTTTCGATAGTATTGCTCTCCAGTATTGGAAGGTGCTGGGCGAATTGTGCGAGGTTCAAAAGAAGCCTATTCACTCCATTCACATTGTGGGTGGTGGTTGTCAAAATGAATTTCTGAACCAACTCTGCTCTGACACCACAGGGCTTGAAGTATTCGCCGGTCCCGTTGAAGCTTCAGCGCTTGGAAATATTCTCATGCAGAAAATCGCCCTTGGAGAAATTTCGTCTTTAGAAGAAGGCAGGCAGTTGATTCGGAAGTCACTAATAATCAAACTGTACAGCCCGCGCGAAACGCGAGATATTGAAAAAGCCAGGCAACTTTATAAAAATCTAGTAAAACAACATGACTAGCTTTTCAGATAAGCCAACTGCTGAGCACTATGCCTTTGCGAAGGATATTTTTGCAGAGCATGAAGTTGACACTGAATACGCCATAACGCGACTTGCGACAATTCCCATCTCCATTCAATGCTGGCAAGGCGACGATGTCATCGGCTTCGAGCAGAGTGGCGCTGGCTTAACTGGCGGTATTCAGGCAACGGGAAATTACCCCGGGAAAGCCCGAAATGGCGATGAACTTCGAGCAGACTTGGCGCAAGCAATGTCGCTCATTCCCGGCAAACACCGGGTCAATCTTCACGCCATTTATGCTGAAACTGATGGCGTTAAAGTCGAGCGGAATGAACTCGCACCCACTCATTTTGCCAGATGGCTAGATTGGGCAAAGACGAGTGGTATTGGTCTTGATTTCAACCCTACCTGTTTCTCGCATCCGCTCAGCGACAGTGGTTTCACACTCAGCCACCATGACCCGGCAATCCGAAATTTCTGGGTTGAACATTGTAAAGCTTCGCGAAAGATTGGTGAGTACTTTGGTAGGGAGCTGGGAAGCCCTTGCGTCACAAACGTCTGGATTCCCGATGGCTACAAGGACACACCGATTGACCGCTTCAGCCCTCGCCAGCGTTTGAAAGAATCGCTTGATAGCATTTTCAGTGAAGAGATTTCAAAGCAGTATAACCTTGACGCTGTCGAGAGCAAACTGTTCGGCATTGGCTCAGAGAGCTATGTGGTTGGATCGAATGAATTCTATCTCGGCTATGCCATAAAGAATGACAAACTGCTCTGTCTCGACACGGGGCATTTCCACCCCACGGAGGTCGTTTCCGACAAGCTTTCTGCGGTTTTTAACTACCTTGATGAAATTTTACTTCACGTCAGCCGACCTGTGCGCTGGGATAGCGACCATGTGGTTATCATGGATGACGAGTTGAATGCGATTGCGCGGGAATTGGTAAGAAATAATTTTCTTGGCAGAACGCACATTGGTTTGGATTTCTTTGATGCCAGCATTAACCGAGTAGCGGCATGGGTGATTGGTACGAGAAACATGATTAAAGCCTTGCTAATCGCCTTTCTTGAACCGACAGCGAAGCTCAAGGCTTTTGAAACGGCGGGTGATTTCACATCGCGTCTGGCAATGCTTGAGGAGCTGAAGTCCTTACCATGGGGAGCTGTTTGGGCGGAATATTGCCAGCGAAACAGTGTGCCCGTAGATCAGGATTGGTTAACCGAGGTTCAGCGTTACGAACAGCGCGTAATGTCCAAGAGATAATAGTTTAGATAGAGCGTATAATGACTGAAAATATATTGGAATCCCCGTTCTTGCAGGATTTCAAAAAAGTTACCATTGACATGTGGCTTAAAGGCTGGAACGAACGCAATGGCGGTAACGCCAGCTATCGTTTGACTTCCGATGAAGTTACTCAGTATGTACAATCTGATGGCAGTGAGCAAGCGCACCGAATGCCAGCCAAGATTCCTTCTCTCGCAGGGGAGTGTTTCCTCGTAACTGGACGCGGTAAATATTTCAGAAATGTTATCCTCCACCCTGCTCAGAATTGCGGAGTTATCAAGATTGATTCAACCGGTGAAAATTATCGAATTCTTTGGGGATTCGAAAACGGCGTCACTCCAACCAGCGAGCTTCCAGCGCATCTTTTGACACACGTGGCTCGGATTGCGGTAACCAATGGCGAATGCCAGGTTGTGCTCCATGGTCATGCTACGAATCTGATCGCACTGTCCAATGTAATTAAGCCAGATACTCGGACTTTCACACGGATGCTCTGGGAAGCGCACACCGAGTGTATTATCGTATTTCCAGAAGGCATTGGCGTGTTGCCTTGGATGATGCCCGGCTCAACAAATATTGGTGAAGCCACCGCTGCACTCATGCTAAAGCATCAGTTAGTACTCTGGCCCTTTCATGGGGTTTTCGGAGTTGGAACCACACTTGACGAAGCCTTTGGATTGATTGACACGGCTGAGAAAGCGGCGGGAATCCTGGTGAAAATAATTTCAATGGGTGGAATGAAGCAGAGGATTTCTCATACAGCTCTGCGAAATTTGGCGAACGAATTTGATGTTAAACCACTTGATGGTGTCTTAGACACAGATTGACAAATTTTCTACTGCATGGTGTGTTTTTTCTCATGGCTTTTGAATTTGGATTGAATTTCTCAACTCCTCCCATTATATTATTCAAATGGGTGTGTTAGGACTATGGGACAGTTTCAAATCCTGTTTCTCAAGTTCAGTCCAGTTGTTGCTTTGTGAATTCCCCTTAAAGATTTGTAATTCGGTTAATTCTAGAAAATAATTTAGACACGGAGGTCTTCATGAAAAGAGTACGCATGTTTTACTTTATTCTCATCCTCGCCCTTGCTTTTTCTGCTCTGGGAAACACAGCTTCAGGTGCGGTCAGAATTGATCCAATTGGATTGTCGTTTGCTTTTGGTGATGATGCAGTGTTAGAGACCAGCTTTAACCTTGACAACACAGGTGATGCTGATCTCATTTATCGGGTGAATTTTTTATTTTCCAGCTTTGTCCCTGCTGAAGAAGAAGGCAATAGAGTTGGGCCTCAGCGAGACGACCCCGGCGAGCTGATTGCTGAGCATGAAGTTCCCTATTTCAACACAGTGGGTTTAGCTTGGGATCCTGAAAACGAATGGATGTGGGGGCTCGAATGGACGGATCGTCGCTTGATAGCCTTAAATCCTGAAAATGATGAGGTTGTGGTCAATACCTCATACAGGGAATCATTGCTGAGTATGTACTATTTTGATGGGTTTCTTTATGCAGGTGGCTATAGTAACGCCCCAAACTCGATATTTCGCTTTGACACCAATGGACAGATGATTGATAATACTCGAGTTCCAATGAACTTAACTTGGACTCACATCGGTAGCGATGGCAGGTATTTATACACCATCACATATCCTGTTGGCAACGGGCAAGGCGATGTCCATGTGTATGACATGGAAGATAATTACGAGGAAGTTGCAGTATTAGATTGTAGCGAATGGATTGGTGAAGATGGCTATGGGCTTGAAATCATCCCTGCCCACCGGAGTAGCTATCTATGGTTGAGTGATCGTGAGAGACTCTATCAATTCACTGTTGATGAAGATTGGAATGTTGAACTCGCTCAGAGCTTCCCAACTGCAGAAAGTGGACATACCGGGCTTGCCCATGACGGAGAAAACCTCTGGCGTAGCACTTATAACGGTGAAACCCGTATATGGTATGAGTATGACGATGGTTGTTCGGAAAACCTGGACATCACAATCGAGCCTATCACTGACATCATTCAAGCTGATGATAACACCGACATCTTCGTAGTTATTAACACCGCCGATTGTGATGCTGGCGTTTATAGCGGTCGGATAGTAACAAAATTATACGAAATTGTAGAAGATCAAGCGGGGGAAAATATTGAAGAGATCGAGATGTCAGTGTTTTTCTCGGTTAGCTCACCCAGTGCGAATATCGTAGGCACGATAACCAATGCAACTGACAACAGCCCTATCGAGGGTGCTGGCGCTGAGCTTAATGGATACAATTTCACTCGCTTTACAGATGATGGCGGTGCATTTTCCATTGAGGATTTACCGCAAGGAATCTATACACTAGAAGTAAATCTGCCGGACTTTTTGCCCTTCAGCCAGGAAGTTAACCTGTTTGATCAGGAGCAGGTTGACCTTGACATCGCGCTTCTTCACTCGACCTGCCTGCCCGACCCCCCGCAGGTCATGACCGAAATAGCCC
>CAZAGU010000115.1:0-11824 GCA_964484805.1 uncultured bacterium | reverse complement strand
CCTGCCAATATCAGCAATTCTATACCCGCCGATCTTATCACCGACATTTAGCATTTTGCTGTGGCCAAGATATTTGATGATTGCTGAAGCGCCTTCCTTTGAGCTTGTCACTGTTGCCGACAACCTCATCCGATAATCGCTTTCACCAATCTCTGTCAAACCAAGTTTCTTCAAGAATTTTCTGGTTTTGATCACTCTTGTTAAATCAAGAGGATCAGAATCCATATCAAATGTTTCGGCTAAACGGTTTCTAAGATCTTGTTCAAGTTTGTCAACCGTTTCGCGCAACTGAGGGTCTTGAACGCCTCGCTCTGCACGCCGTTGTATTTCAGATTCCCATTTCTTAATCTGCTTGTCAGTCTCACGTGTTTTAACACCCACTATCACGATAACTACAACAAGTAGGAAGGAAAGTAGGTTAAAAAACAGCTTGTCTCTACCTTTCATTTCTCAGTCCTTCCGCCCTAGCGTTGTTTGATTAACGTTAATGTTGATATTCGCAACACTATCGACTTTGCGCTTAAATCTGCGTTCCGCTCTGCCTGCGCACCTGATTTCCTCACAGCATTGTCAATCTCGAATTGCTCGACAGTGACAAGTCTTTCTGACTTTTCAAGCTGGTTAATGAATTTACCAAACTTTTCGTAGCTAGCCTCAAGAGTAAGGGTATAAGGAGTTCTGACATAATCCAGACGAGCCGATTTCTTTCCAGGCTCCATCTTCGTTAACTTAATTTCCAAATCCTTCAGCTTGGTGGTGATGTATTCCATAAAGGGAATGGAAGCATTTTCAGCAAGTGAATCATTTTTGGAGGTAGCTAAGTTTTTTTCAATCAAGTTTGAAACTAAATCCAGTTGCTCATGTATAATCTGAGCGCTGATTAGTTTCTCATCCCGTAACTGTATCGTGCGATCTAATTGACGAATTTTTCCAGGATACTCTGAATATATCCAGTTGTGGTATGCCCAGGCGCTACCGCCAAAAAGAACCAGCACGATGAGTAGGATTAAATTCCTTTTCATTTTATCTCTCGCTTATGCGGTTTACTTTAACTTACCCAGCGGACAAGTTTTAGGATACGCTTCCTCTTGTGCGACGCGATCTCTTTGTTGAAGAGCCTTTCTCGATCGTGCTCAACACTGAGAACGACAAGATTGTCTGTTCTTCCACATCGGTTTGATGTTGTTCCTTCAAACGCATTTCAGAAAAATCACGGAAAAACAAGGTCGAACCTCGCAACTTGTCTATGATTTCTTTAACGCGATCGAATTCCTTTTCATCTTTTTCTATGGTAGAGATAAAGCGTAACAGAAGCGTCTGGTTCTTGTATTCGAGACGGGTAACTGCCATCTCATTTGGTAGCAATTCGCCAAGTGAAAGAAGTTTCTTCGTCCACAGAACTCGCTCTTTTTCAAGCTTAGCAAGTGCAAGCACATCCTGTTTGGATATGTTTTTACCTGTTTTTTTAAGCGAATCGAGTCTGCGGTCGATGTCATTAATTGTTTGCTCTTTAACCTGGAGAACCCCTTCAGCAATCTGATATTGCTGAACGTTTATCAGAGTGAACACTAAGACGAGAATAACCAACCCTGAAAGGGTGATTATTTCACGCCGTTTGCGCCAACGTGCTTCCCGTTCGGCAAGGTCTTCGCCCTTATTGAGGTTAATTGTAAACTGACTTATCATTTACAGATCCCCTCTGATAGCCAACCCTATAGCACTCGCCATTTGATAGGGATTATCCGTATCAATGGCAACTCGGCTATCCAGCTGGTTGAATGGATTGTAGAGTTCAATTGGAAGATTGAATTTGTTGCTGAGATAGGTATCTAGACCTTTCAGCGTTGCCCCACCGCCAACAAGCACAAAGTGTGTGAAAACAGACTGTCCAGATTCTTTTACATAGTATCGAAGTGAACGGTTGATTTCATCCCCAAGTCGATCCATTGACGTTCTTTCTGCTAATGCCAGTGAGTCTGCACCGCTGTCATTGGCTTTGGGTATTTTCGGGTCCATACCCTGTTCTTTTTTAATACGCTCGGCTTCGGGGTAATCGAGTCCGTATTTGCCCATTAATTCTTTTGTGAAAGCATAGCCACCAACGCCCAAGTCGCGAGTAAAGAAGCTGTCCCTACGACCAAATACAGTCATGTTGGTTTTCTTTGCGCCTAAGTTCAAGAAAATAACAACGCCTGTGTCTGGGAGTTGCGAAGCGATAATGTAAGAATTAAGAACTGAAAGTGATTCCACATCAATGACCCCGGGTTTCAGTTCGATCTCTCTAAGGAAATCTTGGTGCATTTCATAAAGCTTGTTCGTTGTGGCAACGAGCAAAACTCTCACCTTATCTGAATCGTTTGGATCATCGCCCAGAATTTGATAATCGACGATAGATTCGCTTCCATCCAATGGAATGTGCTTCCTTGCTTCAAGAGCAATACTGGAAGCCATTTCCTCCTCAGTTAGCATTACGCTGATGATTTCTTTTGCCGCTACATTAGCCCCTCCAATACAGGTCGCGAGTTTTGCGATCTTCTTGGGGACGATTTGCAGTTCATTCATCATCTTCATTAATGCCGGAACAGCCACGGATTTCTTAGGACCTTCGATATCATATTTATCGCCGTCCGTATAAAGTTCGTGCACTTTCCACTTCATCAGGCGGAAGCGCGGACCCACTTTTTCAAGCGCCGCGAGTTTAATGCTGTGCGTTCCGATATCAATACCGAGACGCAATTTGCTTTTTAGACCGATCATTGCATTACCATATTTGATTTGATCCTGGTTGGTCTAATACCCAATCGGCACTTGAAACTGCGCCTGTCGGATCAGAGCCAACATGGTGTCGTTGGAATAGTCGTTGCAAACACCATTAAGTCCATAGTATGCTTCACAAACACATATAGTCTTGTCTTTACCTTCCCCGATTCATTTAAGAATCGGGGAAGGTTCAACTCATCATAACATCTTGTTTATTCCGAAGCTAATTCGGAATATACCTGAGGTTCACGCTAGTCTCTTAGCGAGCTTCCTGCTCACCCCAAGAAATAATGTCAAACAACCCGTTTCCATTCTCGTCCATCGCTTCTAGGTAGTAAGGTGGTGGCCTTGTATCGAAACGGAAGTCGTAATGATATGCTTTGCCATACCCCGTTCCATCATGATTGGAACGGTGAACATATCCACGACGCCATTGTGTGACTGCGCCTTGCAAATATATATGACCTCGTTCATCTGGAGCTGGACCCTGATAGAGCTCCCATTCGTCATTCATGTGCTGAAAGGTGAAAGATTCACCAAGGGCAACCATACCAGCATTAATGATGATACTTCTACCATCAGTCATGTTTTGACGTCCGTTTGCCCAAGTGTCTTTAATAATGATATTACTCTCAGACACGAGCCCTAACATGTGGTTCATTCCGTCTTCATCGAAGAAGCCAGTCTGGGCGTTTGACCCAACGTACTTTACATTGTCAATTAGCCACATGTTTCCAGCGGAGCCGATTGTCAAATTACCGTAAAAATCGCCTTCAATTTCGCATTCGCCATCAACAAACACAGCTTGCCAAATCGGTGGATCCAGATGTGTTAACAAGGAATCAGCAGGTGGTGTGCCGAGTGGATATTGATAAATATCAATTCCACTAGCTCCACGACCGATTATCCATGTCATTAACTGACCATTCCGACTTTGAACCCATGGTGAAGCGTTGCCGCGAATTGAAATGGCAGTAGTCGGGAAATACACTGGCGGCGCGTTGAACTGTGGTTCATACTCGAAATATGGACTTGCATTCCAATAGCGGAATTGGTCCCGTGAGGTTGAAATTGGGCCATAAAAGTGTGGCGACAACTTCAACCCAATGTAATCATTCGAGTGTGTGCGACCAGAAAGTGTATCTGGTGACCAGAACCAGATTATTTCGTTAAAACGGGTGACCTCAAAGTTTGTGAGGTACATATAATTTGCGAAAGAGCGAAGACGGGCGCGCATCGTTGCTGTGCGCTCGACTTTAACATCATCACCGTAGTGTCTATTACCTAACTGGTGATTATGAAAGATTGTCCGTCCAGTGGAATAAACATCGTACGTGTCTGTACGCTGAAATACACTTCCTTCAACAAGCGATGGCACTCTAACAACCTTAGTGTCAAAGTAAATACCTACATCCGGGATCGCTAAGGATGGAAGAATGACCGTACCCTGCGGAAGGTCGGACGGATTCTGGGTTCTCAGGAACTTCAAACCCTGTTCGATAACACCTCTCTGAGCTAGGAAATATGCTTGCACAGTGGCTTTTTCGTAAGCGCTGTCCCACATTTCGTCCGAAGACCATTTCATGTAGCTCAATCCAGTCGCAACCAGCAAAGCTGTTATCACAACCGACATTATGAGGATATTACCTTCATCTCTATTAATTGCGAATTTCCACTTCATGTTTTCCTCCGTTACACATCATCATTTCGGTTTTCTGAACATCACTGTATCTACTGCGAGATTCCGTCTTTGATAATCAGGTTTTTGTTCCGCATGTAAACCCGGTTATAGTATTCCTTCTCAAAGCTCCAGTTAGCCTGACCCGGGCTTGTCGATTTTTTGTTGTAACGTAGAATCAGGCGAATATCGTAGGTAGCGTTAACAAAGTTGTCATTCCGGTTGAATCTATCCTGCCGTTCCCTAACATTAGGGGTATCGAACCCGTAAGGGGATAATGTGAACTTGACGATTTCGTAATTTTCGCCTCGTTTCATTTTGGTAGGCGGAAAGAAATCAACCAGTGGTCGGTTATCAACTGTAACTCGACCGGTTCTGTTGTCAACGCGCCATGCTTGTGTGTGAATCAGGTCGTGATAGAAAGGATCGAGGAATTTCACATCAATCCTGTCTGTGTTACCAGTGCCTGCTCTCACACTGACATCAACCGCATTGCGTAGAGTGTGCGTTAATTGTTCTATGACATCGTTGCCGTATTGATCCATCACACGAATAGACCAACTACGATCTAATTGCTCGTGAAACGCCATTAATACGACTGTCAGTCCCAGAATCATTATTGACATCACAACAACGGAAAGGAGCGCTTCGACAAAAGTCCAACCCCCATCGCGTGCGAACTTAATATTTAATCTCTTCATACTATGTCACCTCTCGTTTCTTAGCCATGTTAAGCATTTGATGAAACCACTTCTGCTCTGATTAGCTCAGTTATAAAGCGGCGGGCACCATTGCGGCGTAAAATTTCACCTCATTGGGAAGCGCATCCTCTTCTTCATTCGGTTCCCACCATGAGACAATGACATGTATCAGATAATGGTCAATCCCTTCGCCCGTCGCTTCTAAATCAATTGCGTCTATCGGACCGTAAGCAACTTCGCAGAAAATGTCATCCATAACAGTAGTGGGATCACGCTCATCCAACAGAAAAATCTCTGGATCACCAAGATTCCCCACCATCATCTGGCGGTCACCTGAGTTGAAATCTGTATGGATGCGTCCTTGCCAATACTCCACGTATGACCTAGCCATAGAAATTGCTTTTTTGTAGCGCATCTGGTAATCCAGTTGCTCATATCCGTAAAAGAGCGCCTGAAAAGTGCCAACGGCGGCGATTGATATTATCAGTAAACCAACAAGAATCTGGATAAAATCAATGCTACCCTCGTCCTGTCGCCATGTTTTCTTAAATCCATTCATCTCGTCCTCCTAAACATAAATTCTGAACCAAAGCTAAATGTTCTCTGATCATAAGTTACTAATTCAAGACGACTGCTAAAGGCCGAACCGTTTTATTGATTGAGATCAACCTCAAACAGTTTAGGATTCTCCGCTACTACCTGAGCGGTTTCCCTATCAATTAAACCTTTGTGCAGTAACCGCTGGAGATCTTGATCCAACGACTGCATTCCCATCTTACCGCCCGATTGGATGATTGATGGTATTTGGTAGATTTTGTCTTCACGAATGAGGTTTCGGATCGCCACACTCGCTACCATCACTTCGCAAACGATCACACGACCGTTACCGTCTTTGGTTGGCAACAGCTTTTGTGCAATAACGGCTTCGAGCGACTCAGCCAACATCGATCGAACCTGCGTTTTTTGCGAGGCAGGAAAAATGTCAATGATCCGGTCAATGGTCTTAGCCGCCGAAGAAGTGTGCAACGTTGCAAACACCAAGTGACCTGTTTCTGCCGCTGTCAACGCAAGGGAGATCGTTTCTAAATCACGCATTTCACCAACCAGAATCACATCTGGATCTTCACGCAGTGCTGAACGAAGCGCATTAGCGAACGAATGGGTATTCGCCCCCAGCTCACGCTGGTTCATTAAACAATTGCGACTGCGGTGATAATACTCGATGGGATCTTCGATTGTGATGACGTGAAGCTCTTTGTACTCGTTGATGAAATCAAGGCAAGCGGCAAGGGATGTTGACTTGCCACAACCAGTCGGTCCTGTAAACAGAACCAAGCCTCGGTCATGAAGAGCCAAATCTTTTAATACCTCAGGCAAGCCTAAATCCTCGAATCCCCGGATCTCTGATGGAATAGTACGGAAAGCAACACCGTATCCGTTGATCTGGGAATAGACATTGACCCTGAAACGGGCCACATCTTCGAGTCGGCGCGAAAGGTCTATTTCCTTCATTTCCTGAAGGCGTTCCCACTGCTCAGGAGTGAGAACTTCCTTAATTCCTTCTTCCATCTCTTCTGGCGTTGGAGCTGGGAGGTTTAACCTCTTCATCCTGCCATGAACACGGATCATAGGAACTGAGCCTGCAGACAAGTGAAGGTCAGAAGACCCTTGCGCGACTGCGAATTTGAGTAATTCGTCGAAATTTTTCAACTTACTACTTCGACCAGATTTAATGAACTAAATTAAACGACCTAAAACTATCCGATTAAATCGGATTGATTCTAGATATCTTCGTCTGTAGGCAATCCGTAGCCTGAGAAGCGACCAGTCTGAACGTCATATAAAACGACGTGACCCGCGCCACCCTTCATTTCCGCAGTGGAAATGGCTTCGATTTGGGTTACAGGATTTGAACCAATCAAGGAAAGTGTCCAAGACCGTGTGGTTCCTTCGTCAATCTCTAAGTACTCCATTTCCTCCAGTTCTTCAACTGAGGTGGGGTCTTCGCCGTAATCCTGACGGTACATCTTGACGGAGTTGTAAACTGCGCCGATGGTTGATTGTGCATCAGATGCGCGAGCACCCTGCACGTACTGGATGTAAATTGGTACTGAAATCGCCGCAAGAATTGCCACGATAACGACCACAACAAGGACTTCGATCAGCGTAAAACCGCTGTCAGTACGGTTGAATTTGGGGAACATCTCGGTGTACCTCCTGCTATAATGAGTTGTTAAGTTGCTGTCCCGCTACCTAAGTTTTTAAGGATAAGGTATCAATATAATACCTTTTCATCTGATTGCAAGGTTTTAGCCTAACTTATTAACCTTTGACAAAAAGTTGTAAAACAGTCTGATTCTGTTAGGTTAAGAACATGGCTAAAATAGTGTTGCAAACCACGTACCAACCAGACTATTAACCCGGCTACGAGACCTACAACTTTGTAAATGGGGATTTTAGACAGAAAACTGCCATTATCTCGTGATTGTTGTTTCCTGAAAGTGGGGAAAAGGGGTGCAAATGATTCGGCTACTGTGTAAATATTGCACACATCGCTTTTCACAACCATGTATTACCATCCCTGAAAATCTGATTTCTCTTCAAAAACATGTAAACGTCAACAGCCAAAATTACTTCTATCTACAATATAACACCTTAGCTGTTCCTTTACAAATATTATTGCCGCATCGTTTCTATTTTTTTCAGAAGAACTTGTACTGGTGCAAATTCAGGATGCTGGCGAATGAGCGCCAGTAGTTCCGTCGTTACCTCTTCGCCCGCGCCAAGTTCATACTGCGCTTCGAGCAACAGCACTTTCGCATAAAGATCAGAGCCATTCACCGCCAGCGCTCGTTCAGCCCATTGAGCAGATCCAGCCCAATCGTCACGCGAAGACGCTGCCACTGCCCGTTGAATTAAAATCCGCCCGGCATTGCCAGATGCTTCAGCAAGCCCCGGCTGAATCGCCAATGCCTTCTCGAAACAGCTCAGCGCATTGCCCTCTTCGCCAAGGTCAATCCACGTTACGCCAAGATTATTCCAAGCCTTGGCATATTGAGGCTGAATTTCCAGCTCACGTCGATAATACTCAGCGGCTTTCTTAAACTTCCGCGCTTCCCGCGCCATCTCGGCGATGTCAAAGTTCACAAACGGCGCTCGCGGATTTTGTTTCAGCGCAGCATGATAAAACCGCTCGGCTTCCGAGGGCCTGCCCAGCTTTTTCATCGCCATACCTTCCGTGAACAAGCCATAATCGCCGCGGTTGGTGTTCACACCGCTATTTACCATGTAAGGCATCAGCAAGCCCAGCAGAAACGCCACGCCTGCCGTCAATGTCCCTCGTCGCCATTCTTTAGCGCGAATCAGCGTGAGAAGCCGAGAAACACCTCCAACAGCGAGAATTATCAGCAAGGGCATCAGCGGATGCCGGAATCTGGCGTTCACGAAGAACGGAATCACCGCGGCATAATACACTAATATATACACCGTCAGCAATTTAACTGGCATACTCCGCCAGTTGAGCACAATTCCCATCAACGCCAGTGGCAACAGCAAGGGAAATCCAATCTTCAGCAAAATACCCCAGAGCGGGTAGCTTCGAGCATGATAATAAATATCTCGGTTGTTGGAGATTTCCACATGATTCCAGAACAAGCCAGCCTTGCGGAACGCCCGCCTGATGAAGCGGCCAAAATCGCCGCGCATTACCTCTTTGCCCTGCTCCCAGAATACTTCGTCAACTTCAGCCGCGTTGAGCGGCTTGCCACGCCGGCTCTCTGCCATCTGGCGCACGGTATCCCAGCCCCAGCCTGCGCCAACACCCGGCAAATTGGCAGTCATGCCGTCGGATCCGGGATGGCTCCCGATGTAAAAGTTCACTCCGCCCTGCGCTGACACCAGCACAGCCCCTGCTCCGCCAGCAATGTGCAACAACAGCGATAGCAACAGCGGCAACACAGCCGCCAGAGAAAACTTGACGGTGTTCTGAACAGCGCTTTTCTTTTCCGAGGATATTTTCGGAGTTTTTTTCAGATAGGAAAAAACAATCCAAAGGACAGCGAAAGGAAGGAATGCCAGAATAATCGGCCTCGCCAAAGCGCCAAGGCTGAACCACAGCCCAGCTTTCACCGGCGAGAACGATGGCTCGGATATTTTCAGCAGTTCATTAATGAAAAGTAGTTCTAGAAAAACCACTAGCGTCGTCGGCAGAAGTTCCAGATCAAAATAGACCATCAGCCCGGACAACGCCGCGAAAACGCCCGCCGCAATGCCCCACTTTCGGCCGAACAACCTGCCAGCGATCAGCATCACCAGCACGCACGACCATGACCCCAGCCCAATCTGAATCAGGCGCGGCATCAGCGATCCTGCTCCGAAGAGCATATAGATCACGCTGAGAACGATAGGATACAACGGCGGTCGAAAAGCAAGATCAGACGGAATGACACCGTGCGACAGCGACAGCGACATCTGATGATAATCGCCCGCGTCCCACATCGGCACCAGAAAAAACGGCGACCGGGCGTAAGCGCTCAGATATAATATTCTGACCACCAGCGCCACGATCAACACAATCCAGATGGCAATTACATTTTTATCTTTTCGGCGTTCCGTGCTTATCGTTTCCTCTGGTTGATAATGCATGTGTTTCTAGGTTTGCCGCTGTCGTCTAAATTCGGGTAGTCGGTAGTGTAGTGCAATCCGCGGCTCTCTTTGCGACGAAGGGCGCTGCGGATAATCAGATCCGCCACCAATGCCACGTTGCGAAGTTCGACAAGGCTGTGATTTAGCTGATATTCGCGGACAAGGTCTTCCACTTCGCGCAGGATCAGTTCGACGCGCCGTTTGGCTCGCTCAAGCCGCATGGTATTGCGGACAATTCCGACGTAGTCCCACATCAACTTTTTTATCTGGAAGAGATCGTGCGAAATCAGCACCACTTCCTCCTCCTTATATGTCCCCAGAGAGTTCATCGGGAAATCCTGCTCGACAGGCACGCTGAAATCTTTAATGTCTTTAATTGCCTGATGAGCGGCTCGGGTTGAGAACACCACCGCCTCAAGCAACGAGTTCGATGCCAGCCGGTTCGCTCCATGAACGCCACTGCAAGCCACTTCGCCAGCGGCATACAACCCATTCAGCGTCGTCCTGCCATCCATATCCGTCACCACACCGCCACACATATAGTGCGCCGCCGGCACGACCGGGATCCAGTCCTTGGTGATGTTAATGTGCGAAGCAAGGCATCGCTTATATATTGAGGGAAAACGTTCGCGCACTTCGTCGGGCAATCTGCCGGTAACGTCAAGATAGACAAAATCCTCACCGCGGGTTTTCATCTCCTGATCAATCGCTCGCGCCACAATATCACGTGGCGCAAGGTCAGCCATGGCGTGATACTTGGGCATGATCGCCGCGCCATCCTGAGTGCGCAGAATTCCGCCGAAGCCGCGGACAGCTTCAGAAATCAAGAACGCCTGATCTTCGTTCGGATAGAGCGAAGTCGGATGAAACTGCATGAATTCAAGATTAGCGATTTTCGCGCCTGCGCGGTAAGCCATCGCAACACCGTCGCCTGTGGCAATGGCGGGATTGGTAGTGTGCAAATACACTCGTCCACACCCGCCAGTCGCCAGAAGCGTCACCCGAGCACGGATATGCCTGATCTCGCTGGATTTATTGAGCATAAATGCGCCTGTGCAGCGAGACTCGCCATGAGAATAATCCACAGCCAGATCCACCGCCGCCGAATGCTCCTCGATGCGAATCGTTCCGTGCTCCTTGCACCGTTCAACAAGCGTCTTCTCGACATCTCGTCCGGTATGATCGGCTTTATGAACGATGCGCGACTCAGAATGCCCGCCTTCGCGACCGAGGGCGAGGACTTTCTTGTTATCTTTATAGAAATAGGAGAACTCCACACCCTTCCGGGCAAGATTGTCGATGTGAACCGGTCCTTCTCTGACCATGGTCTCGACGGCGATGGGGTCAGACAGCCCGGCTCCGGCGCGGAGAGTATCTTCGATGTGTTTCTCGAAGCTATCCAGCGGATCCCGCACTACTGCGATGCCGCCTTGAGCGTAGTTTGTGTTGGATTCTGTGTCGGCTTTTTTAGTAATCAGGGTAACAGAGCCATATTTCGCGACTTCGAGCGCAAATGACAAGCCTGCCATTCCTGAACCAATGACGAGAAAATCAGTTTTATCCATTACGGTTTCGGTGTGAGGACATTATCGGGATTCTGCGCAGCAACTTGTCTGGCTGAAGTTGCGCAGCTCAAGCATGGGTAAATTCCCATCCTAACGGAAATATAACTTTGAATATGCCGCAAAAGAAAGAACAAACTAATTTCGATCATCTCATCAGGATTATTTTCTGGGTGCAGGTGAAATTCGCGGAGCGCAACCAGCAGAAATACACACCAGCGGAAATTCCTTCAGCAATATATCATTTCTTCCTTTTCTCCTCATCTCCAACTTGATTTGGGATCCAGTAAAACGTTTTCAGGGCATTTCTTCCCTATGTCGCTCCAGCGAAGGCTAGAGCCCAGTGCTTTAAATACGCTCAATCAATTGTTCTTCCTTATCTCATTCCTGCATAGTCAGGTATCCAGTGCATTCATTTCCTCCCCGTCGTACCGGCGAAAGCCGGTACCCAATTTTGATTTTCAGGTTATTCTCCCTTA
>CAZAGU010000114.1:0-11855 GCA_964484805.1 uncultured bacterium | reverse complement strand
AGTTGCATGAGAAAATCCAACATCAGCGTCATGAGTTGTTTTAAACAACAGTTAAATACAGGATTCTGAAAGTGTCTCCAGAAGAATTAATTGTAAAACTTGTTGAAGCGTTTCCCTATGCCGAAGGTAATGTGCTGGTTGATCGAGGACATGCTGTGTTTAATGTTCCTTTGAATCAGCTCGAAAGCACTATCGCTATACTCAAAGATGATTCTGTCTTTGATTTTAAAATGCTGATGGACATGACGGTCGTTGACTGGTTGGAGCGCAAGCCGCGTTTTGATTTGGTCTATCATCTTTATTCCGTGAGTCTTAACCACAGACTACGGATTAAGGTTGGCATTGAAGACGGCGATTCAGCGCCTTCGCTGGTGAAGTTCTGGCACATTTCAAACTGGCTGGAACGGGAGATGTGGGATACGTACGGTGTTAGATTCAGCGGACATCCAAATCTGAAGCGTTTGTTATTGTATGATGAGTTTAAGGGGCATCCGTTGCTCAAGGATTATCCTTATAAAAAGCAACAACCGAGAGTGCCTGAAACATGGCCAACACGTCCGACTCAGTTTCAGATGAAAAACCTTAAAATTCATAGTTCATAATCGGAAGCGATACCATCAACAGTATTGCAGTTTAAGAAACACCCTAACAAGAAGCCATGGCTTTGGCAGCAAAACATGAAAAAATAGAGCTGATGCTTCCCGCGTCAGATCACATGCCGCTGGCAATGGGTCCATCTCATCCGGCGACGCATGGAATCGTCCGCTTCAACCTTATTCTTGATGGTGAGACTATTGTCGATGCCAGTGTGGATATTGGGTTTCTCCATCGCGGGTTTGAAAAATCCGTAGAAAACCACACTTGGAATCAGGCAATAATCTACACAGACCGTTTGAACTATGTTTCAGCGATGATGAACAACGTAGCCTACTGCATGGCAGTTGAGAAACTTCTTGACCTTGAAATTCCTATCCGCGGTGAGTATTTACGCGTGATCCTCAGCGAAGTTTCGCGAGTGATGGATCATCTCACCTGCGTTGCGGCTCAAGTGATGGAAGTTGGCGGTATGACACCGTTTCTTTATTGCATGAAGGCGCGCGAGTATTTCTACGAAATCGTCGAGATGTGCTGTGGGGCGCGAGTTACCACAAACTGGACGCGAGTTGGTGGAATTGTCTCCGACACGCCGATAGAATTCGAAGATGCGCTTCGTCAGAGAATCCCGATGATCCGCGATGTCCTCAAGGATGTCAACGGTCTGGTGACGCGCAACAGGATTTTCTACGATAGATTCCGCGACATAAGCCCGATGTCACCCGAAGAAGCTATTAGCTGGGGTTTTACGGGACCTCTGTTGCGCGCGACTGGTGTGCCGTTTGACCTTCGTCGCGACACGCCATACTCAGTTTATGATAGATTCGATTTCGAGATTCCGGTCGGCACTCAAGGCGATGTTTTTGACCGCTATCTGGTCAGGATGTTCGAGATGGAGCAATCGTTGCGCATCATCGAGCAAGCACTTGAAAAACTTCCAGATGGCCCTGTCTCAGTACAGGATACTCGCTACACATTTCCAGAAAAACCAGATGTTTACGGCTCAATTGAAGGCTTGATAAATCAGTTCAAACTGGTTATGGATGGGCATGGAATCAAGCCGCCGCCGGGCGAGTATTATTCGGCGATTGAAGCAGCAAACGGCGAGCTAGGGTTCTATGTGATTTCCACCGGTGAAGAGAATCCCTACAAATGCCGCTGTCGTCCACCATGTTTTCCGTTCACCGCGGCGCTGGAAAAAATGATTGTCGGCGGGACGATTGCCGATGTTATTCCGATATTCGGTTCAATCAACATGATTGGTGGAGAATTGGATCGTTAAAGAGATTCATTGTCTATTCAACTAAAGACTTTGCAGAATTTTCAGGATCAAACAGATGAGTGAAGGTAACGGTTACCGTCCTTTGGCAGAAGTGGCAGAAGAGTTAAAGTGTCGATATGAGCAACCTCGTGCAGCTCTGATACCTCTGCTGTTTGAAGTGCAAAAACGCGAGGGATATGTTTCCCCCGAATCCGAAGAAATTGTGGGAGAACTGTTAGGAATTGACACACAGCAGGTTCATACTTCTGTGGCATTCTATCCTCTTCTGTTTGATAAACCTAGCGGCACGACTATAATACAGGTCTGCCATAATCTCTCATGTTCACTGCTGGGCGCTGAGCCACTGATCGAAGTGCTTGAGCGCGAGCTTGGGATAAAAGCCGGACAAGCGACTCCAGACGGAAAGATCGGCTTGCGGCGGGCGGAATGTCTGGGATGTTGTGGCGATGCGCCAGTCATGTTGGTTGGCGAGAAGCTGTTTGGCAATCTGACCGAAGAGAAGGTCAAGAGTATTTGCGGCAAACTGAAGTCTGGCGAAGAGATTGTCAATGACACGCCACTGACTCCCACCAATGAAATTGAAAATCCTGTTCTCGGTTCAAATTTTCTTGTAGAAAATTCCTTCCTGTTTACTGAAGCCAGTAAACGCGGCGCTTACACGCAGGCAAAACGAGTTCTGACTGAGATGAAGCCGGATGAAGTCCTCGAGCAGGTCAAAGCATCTGGTTTGCGTGGTCAGGGTGGCGCGGGTTTCCCCACTGGGCTGAAATGGAGCTTTGTCCCGCGTGATGTCCCCTGGCAGCGGTATCTCTGTGTTAATGCCGATGAAAGCGAACCCGGCACATGCAAAGACCGGGAAATCTTGCGCCGCGATCCCCACAGATTGATTGAAGGGATTATCATTGCCTGTTGGGCTATTGGTGTTTCCAAAGCCTACATTTACATCAGACGAGAATTCCACGAACCGACCGACCTTGTAGATCAGGCAATTGCCGATGCCTATAAAGAGGGATTCCTTGGGAAGAACATCCTTGGCAGTGGTCTTGATCTTGACATATACACACATCCCGGCGCAGGTGCATACATCTGTGGTGAAGAAACCGGGTTGATTCAGTCGCTTGAAGGCAGAAAAGGCTGGCCCAGAATCAAGCCGCCATTCCCTGCCTTAAAAGGACTATTCCAGCGTCCTACTGTTGTCAACAATGTTGAGACAATCGCCAGCTTGCCATTCATCCTTGGTGAAGGTGCACAAGCTTATCGTTCACGCGGAACGGAAAAATCCCCCGGCACAAAGCTTTTCGGTATTTCCGGTCATGTTCAGAAGCCGGGTGTTTATGAGATGCCTTTCGGGACACCTTTGCGGGAGCTGATCTTTGGCAACGCGGGCGGTATTCGTGATGGCCACTCATTGAAAGCCGTCATTCCTGGTGGCTCGTCGGTGCCAGTGCTGAAGGCTGAAGAAATTGATGTGGATATGGATTTTGAATCCTGCGCGGCGGCAGGCACAATGCTCGGATCCGGTGCTATCATAGTCATGGACGAGACCGTGTCCATGCCCTGGGCTCTGGAAATACTTGCTAGATTCTATGCCCATGAATCCTGCGGACAATGCACCCCGTGTCGGGAAGGCACACTCTGGATATATAAACTTCTGCACAGATTGAACAGGGGATTGGGAAGAAAAGGCGATTTAGAGACTTTGCTGGATTTGGCAAATAACATGGATGGGACGACGATTTGCCCGTTGGCTTCGGCAGCTGCCTGGCCAGTGCAAGCTATGCTGAAGAAATTCCCTGAAGAATTTGATGCCTTGATAAAGTACTAAAATGTACCAAAGAATTGTGATTTTTACGTTGATGGTAGCCATGCTCATTGGATGCGGGAAGAAAAAAGAATTGACTTTTGAAGGGCTACCACTAAGCATCTGGGAAGAACGTTTGGATTCTTCTGATCCAGCGATCCAGATTGATGCACTTGAAGTGCTGGAGAAAGCCGCGCGAGATGCGTTGCCGGCTGAAGACATGGTTCGGCGAACGGCTAGAGAGTCCTCCGATACCAAAGTAATCATTCAAGCCGTGCAAACGCTGGAAGCAATGGGGGCTGTCATCAGAGAATTCAGGTCTATCATTGATTTGTACAACGCTCCATTGATTCCAACAGAAGCAGAGATTGAGGAAGACGAATTTTCTGATGATGCTATGGATGAGGCTGAACTTATGGAACATGCCTCTGGTGATGATGATCTGAACTACCTTAAGCAGTTAGCTCGTGAAGAGGCGGATACAACATTCCGCGACGATGAATCGAACAGTTCTGATATGATACCCACAAATCCTGATGAGCTGAAAGAATGGGTGAAATCACATCAGGGCACCGCCGTTTCAGACGTGCTCAACATGCTTAGCAACCCGGCAGTTCTAAAAGAAATGATGAACTCAGGCGGCGCTTTAGAGCAAGCCTACGCAGTGAAAAAACTGATGGAACTCTCGATTGATGATCTTGATTTAATCGAGATGATGAAGTCCTTGAATATAAACCCAGACAGTATTCTGGGGCGAGCTCCTTCGGGCGCTCCGTTACAAAAACGAAATCAATAGACAAAGCAAAAAGTTCTGCTATGCCCAAGGTTAAAATAAACGGCGCTGAATACGAGTTTCCCACTGGCATGAAAGTTCTTGAAGCCTGCCAGCAAGTGGGGATTCACGTTCCTCATTTTTGCTACCATCCTTTGTTGAAGGTCGTGGGTAGTTGCCGGATGTGCAAGGTGGAGATCACCCAAGAGATGCGGGGACAGAAACAGAGTCGTATCGACATCAGTTGTAGTGTTGATGTTGCAGACGGAATGGAAGTTCAGACGGACACGCCTGCTGTTCGTAAACAACAGCAGATGACGCTTGAATTTCTACTTGCTAATCATCCTCTGGATTGTCCAATATGCGATGATGCTGGAGAATGCGAACTGCAGAACTACTACATGGAATATGGCAGGCATCCGAGCCGAATGCGTGAGCCAAAAGTCACGAAGCGTAAAGCTTATGACATCGGGCGATCCATTATGCTTGACAGCGAACGCTGTGTGCTGTGCAGTCGATGTGTGAGATTCGTTTCTGACATCACTCACACCTATGAACTGGGAATTTTCGGCATGGGTTCGACTGAGGAGCTGATGCTGAAACCCAACGCCAGACTGGATAATGACTACGCTGGCAACGTCGTTGATTTATGCCCTGTGGGTGCTCTGACCGACAAAGACTTCCGCTTCAAACGACGCGTCTGGTATTTGAATCACACGTCATCCATTTGCGACGGTTGCGCCCGTGGTTGCAATGTGCGGATTGATTGGGATACAAACGATTATCACCAGCATAAAAACTTGTTCAAGATGAGCAAATATCGGACGCCAGCGACCGAATTTCAGCGCATTCAACGAATTAAACCTCGCACAAATCTGGAAGTCAATGGCGCGTGGATATGCGATCATGGCAGATATGGCTACAAACCCACAGATGCCGCTGACAGACTTTTACAGCCACTAGTCCGACAAAATGGTGAACTACTTGAAGTTTCCACCAGAGATGCCATTTCCGCCTTGGCTGAAAGATTAAATTCAGCGATTAAAACGAACGCCAACAGGGTTGCAGTATTGGTTTCGCCCAAACTGACCAACGAGGAAGTATTTGCGGTCTGGATGCTTTTCCAGAAGAAAATCGGATTGGCAAATGTCGATCATAATCTTCCCATTCCTGAAGATTGGAAAGGCGATGATCTGCTGAAATCCGCTGATCCCTATCCAAATCGCACTGGTTGCGAATGGATCGGGGTTGTGCCCGGCAAGAATGGCGTAGGTGTTGAAGAACTTGAAGAAGCGATCATGAAAGGTAAGATTGACACGCTGCTGTATTTCGCCTGTGATCCTTCTGAGTTTCTTTCTGATGAAGCGCTGGAAAAATTGAAACGAAAATACTGTTTCATCCGAAATATTAGTGATGAGTTAAAGCAGAATGTAGATATTGCCATTCCAGCCGCTGCTTGGGGTGAGTATCAGGGCACGTTCATTAATTTCCAGTCGCGCATTCAGAAACTTGAAGCGGCGTTTGAACCGCTTGGAAGCGCTTTGCCAGTCTGGAAATGGATAATCGAACTTAGTCTAGCGATGAAAAATTCATTGCGTTGGAGCGAAAAAACAGATGTCCTGCACAGCATGAGCGAACAAGTGAAGCAACTTGCAGGACTTGATTTTAATACAATCGGTTCCGAAGGTGTACTGATAGGGAATAAAAAGTAAGAGACCATGGATTTATTTACTTTTATTGCGGTTTCCATAAAAATAGTCGGCGCTTTCGCTGTGGTGATGTTGGCGGCGTTGTTGTTGACTTGGGTGGAACGTAAGCAATCAGCAATCATGCAGGACAGAATTGGAGCTAACCGGGCTGAGATCTTTGGGTTTCGAGTCATAGGTTTGTTTCAACCTTTTGCGGATGCCATTAAGATGATGTCGAAGGAAGATTACATCCCCGGCACAGGGCACAAAGTTTTTCACATGATCGCGCCGGGAATACCATTTATGATGGTCATGGTCATCTTTGCGGTTATTCCATTTGGACCGCCAGTAGAAATATTCGGCAGAACGGTCTCGATGCAGATAGCTGACATTGAACTTGGCTTACTATTCTTCTTTGCCTTTGGTGGTTTGGGTGTCTATGGAGCAGTTCTCGGTGGCTGGGCATCGCATAACAAATACACGATGATTGCCGCCATTCGCACTGGCGCACAGATGATTTCGTATGAAGTATGTCTGGGATTGTCCCTCGTTGGGATGATAATGATCTATGGCACAGTTGACCTAAGCCAGATGGTCATTGAGCAATCAGGGCATTGGTGGGGATGGATTCCACGCTGGGGTATATTCCTTCAACCAATAGGTGCTTTGTTGTTTTTACCAGCAGCTATTGCAGAGAACAAGCGATTGCCTTTCGATTTGCCTGAGGCTGAGTCGGAAATTATCGGCTACTACACTGAATACTCAGGGCTTAAAGGCGGATTGTTCATGTTCTCTGAGTTCATGGAGATTGTCATCATTGCCGCGATATTCTCACTTGTTTTTCTTGGCGGCTGGCAAGTTCCCTGGCTCAGTTGGGATGGCTTCCATTGGCCCTGGGGCGGAACAGCGTTGGCTGGTGTCTGGGTTGTGAAGGGTTTGCAGTTCTTAGTGTATTTCCTTAAAGTTGCCTTCATGATTTACTTCCTCGTGCTGGTGCGTTGGACGTTACCGCGTTTCCGTTACGATCAGGTCATGCGACTTGGTTGGAAGTATATGTTCCCCATCGCTCTGTTGAACCTCGCCATTACTGGCTTAGTTTTAATGTTCCTGTGATCCTTAGCAGATTAACCTGAATTCGTTGGTGATATGGAAAAGAAAGTTCGTAAGCTTGAAGTGAACCTGGGTGTATCCGGCAATCTCTATTATCCTGAAGTGTTTCGGGGATTGTGGATCACCAACAGGCATTTCGTGGTCAATATGTGGCGGCATACCCTGCGCTTTTTTGGTGTGAACACCAAGAAACGCCCAGCCTGCACCTACCAATATCCTGAAGAAATTCGCCCGATTCACTACCGCTGGCGTGGTCGTCATCGCTTGACCGTCAAGCAGAATGGCACAATGCGTTGCACTGCCTGCATGATGTGCGAGACCGCATGTCCCGACGACTGCATTCACATCGTTCCGGGTGAATCTCCTGATCCGAACGTTGAAAAATTTCCAGAATCGTTTTACATTGACGTACTACGTTGCTGTTTTTGCGGACTCTGCGCTGAAGCCTGTCCGGTGGATGCCCTTAGAATGGATTTGATTGAACCAAAACTATGTGGCTACAGCCGGGATATTATCTATTCCAAGGAATTTCTGATGGGTTCAGATACCAGTAAGCCTTGGGAGCAATGGGATATAAAAAACTCACTAAACGAGAAAGAAGAGGACTGATTTGCCGCTGAGAAAAGTTACTGTTTACGGTGCACCGCTTCTACGAAAACAATCGAAGACGATTGAAGTTGTAGATCAGGAAATCAAAGATTTAATTCGAGATATGAAAGAGACAATGGTCGTTGCTGGCGGTGTTGGGCTTGCCGCTCCACAGGTCGGTGTCTCGAAGATGTTGTTCACCATAGACTGGCGTGAGTTGATGGATGAAGGTGGTAAAATAGAGCCATACCTTAATCCAGAAATCCTTGAGTTCGGTGATAAGGTCGTTGTCGCACAGGAAGGATGCCTTAGCCTTCCTGATGTATGGGCGGAGGTGGCAAGGACCAATTGGATAAGAGTCCGGTATATGTATATAGATGGAGAAATTGTCGAAGAAGAGTTGAGTGATTTTCCCGCCAGGGTTTTTCAGCACGAGTATGACCACCTTTGTGGTATTCTTTTTATTGATCGCCTTACCAAAGGGCAAAGGAAAGACCTCAAAGTACAACTGCAAGCAATTCTTGACGGAAAAGTCAAAGGCTTCGACGGAACTTCTCCCCAGTAGATTCCCATTATTTTCACTACAAAAACAATTCGGAGTTACAAAATGGATGTGCAGCGAGAATCCATGGATGTTGATGTTTTGATTGTCGGCGGTGGTCCCTCTGGGCTTGCGGCGGCGATGCATCTAATGCACTTGGTACAGGATGCTGCAGAAAACGGCACTCTGAAGGGAGCTGCGGCTTCCGAAGAGCTTATGGTAATGGTTGTTGAAAAAGGTGCAGAATTCGGCGACCACATGCTCTCAGGTGCTGTGATGGATCCGCACGGGTTAGATGAGCTTATTCCGGATTGGCAGGAGAAGGATATTCCTCTTGCGGCGAAGGTTAATGATGATGCTATGTATTTTCTGACGAAAACCGGAAAGATCAAAGCGCCATTTTTACCAGGTGCAATGACCAATCACGGCTATCACATTATCTCTCTTCAACAGGTTGTCAGGTGGATGGGCGCAGAGGCAGAAGAAGCTGGTGTGATGTGTTTCACTGCCACAGCCGGTTCGCAACCCATTTTTGAAAATGGCAAACTGACCGGGATTATCACTGATGACAAGGGTCTGGACAAGGAAGGCAACCCCAAGGGCACTTTTGAACCGGGGATGGAGCTTCGTCCCAAGATCACCATACTTGCCGAAGGACCTCGAGGATCGTTGACCAAGCAGATTGTCAAAGAGCTGAACCTCGATAAGGGTTGCAATCCTCAGAGTTATGTTACTGGAGTTAAAGAAATCTGGGAGATTCCCAAGGGCAGAATTAAAGCCGGAACGATCTACCATACGCTCGGTTTTCCTCTGGATATGAAATCTTACGGCGGTGGATTTATCTACGCCATGACTGATACACAGGTTGCCATCGGCTTGGTGACAGCTCTGAATTACAAAGATCCTCGCACGGATCCCCATCGCAATTTCCAGGATTACAAAACACATCCTTGGGTTGCCTCGATACTTAAAGATGGCAAGATGGTTCGCTATGGCGCTAAGACCATCAGCGAAGGCGGGTACTTCGCCATGCCTCAGCTTTACCATGATGGCTTGATGCTGATTGGGGAGTCTGGTGGATTTCTTGACAGCTTGCGGTTGAAGGGTGTTCACCTCGGCTTCAAATCTGGCATGATGGCAGCTCAGACTGCCTTTGAGGCTTTGAGCAACGAAGACTATTCAGCAGAAGCCATGAAAGGCTATCAAGACAGGTTTGAAAAAAGCTGGGCGAAGCAAGAACTCTGGAAAGTCCGCAATTTTCATCAGCCTTATGAGCATGGTTTGATGGTTGGCGGCATTCACACTGCGGCGCAATTGCTGACAGGTGGGCGTGGCTTTAGTTCCAGAATTGAATCTCAACCAGATCACGAGAGCATGAAGCGCCTTTCAGAAATACCGGGTTCAGATCAACCAATTGAGCGTAAGTTTGATGGCGAGTTGACCTTTGACAAACTCTCCGACGTTTACGAATCTGGCACACTGCATGAAGAGGATCAGCCAGCACATCTTCATATTCGTGACACTTCAATTTGCGATAATCAATGCCTGAAGGAATATGGCAATCCCTGTCAATATTTCTGCCCGGCGCAGGTTTATGAAATGGTTGAGGATGAAGCAGGCAAGAAACATCTACAGATTAACGCCAGCAATTGCGTTCACTGTAAAACATGTGATATAGCTGATCCCTATGGGATTATAACTTGGGTTCCGCCTGAAGGTGGTGGAGGCCCGAAATATACCAGCATGTAGTTTTAGAGGCAGATTAATTTGCGTATATTATAAGGCGGACTTCTCAAAAGTCCGCCTTCGGTTTGATTAAAATGTTGTCTTGATTTTGAAGTTACATACGAGGAGAAAGCACAATGCGTGTTATAACGCGTGCCGATTGGGATGGATTAGTATGTGCGGCGCTGCTAAGCATGGTTGAACAAGTCGATTCCATTAAGTTTATAGAGCCCGGTCCTTTCCAAGCCGGTGAAATGGATGTCACAGATTCGGATATCATTGCCAACCTTCCCTATCGGAAAGGCTGTGGGATGTGGTTCGATCATCATGCCACCAATGTTACGTCGGATCAGTTCAAAGGTGCTTGGAAGATCGCGCCTTCGGCTGCTCGAGTGATCAGTGATTATTATGGCACAGAGAAATTCAAATCTTTTACCAGATTAATTGACGACACAGATATTATTGACTCCGCTCAGCTAACTACCGAAATGGTTCAGGAGCCCAAAGGATATGTTCTGCTCTCAATGACCGTCGAAGGGAAAAGATTTCAGGATGAGCCGTATTGGCTGAAGTTGATTGAAATGATTAAACAGTATGATCCGACTGCGATTTTAGCTGACAAAGAAGTTGAGCAACGCTGCGGTGAATACATGATGAATAATGAAGAGTATGGTCAAGCCATTGATCTATATTCTGACATGGAAAAGAATGTCCTCGTAACCGATTTGCGCCGCGTGTGGCATGGCGAACCTGGCAACCGATTTTTAGCCTACACACTGTATCCTCATTGTGACATCTGGGTCAAGGCTCAAGATCATCCCAATGACCCGGAACGTTCCCACATTTCGGTTGGACACAGCATTTTTAACCGCACATCACCAATTCATGTGGGCAATCTACTGGCGAAGTTTGGTGGTGGCGGACACAAAGGCGCTGGTTCATGCCGTCCTTTGAAGTCAGATTCAGACAAGGTTCTACGGGAAATCGTTGAAGCCTGCAAACACGATTAAGTTTAAGAGAATAATAGATTAAGATGGAAAAATCTTCACAGATACGCGCAGATTTTATAAATTTCTTCAAAGAACGCAATCATACTGTTGTGCGTTCCGCTCCGGTTATTCCTGTCGGCGACCCGACGCTGTTATTCACAAATGCTGGAATGAACCAGTTTAAGGATGTCTTCCTCGAACAGGGTACACGTCCGTACACTCGCGCAGTTGATTCGCAAAAGTGTATCCGTGTTTCCGGCAAACACAACGACCTCGACATTGTCGGTCGTTCTCCAAGTCATCACACGTTTTTCGAAATGCTCGGGAACTGGTCGTTTGGCGATTACTACAAGCGCGAAGCGATAGAATGGGCTTGGGAGCTGTTGACAAAGGTCTGGCTGTTTGATCCTTCACGCGTATGGCCTACGGTTTTCGCGGGCAATGATGAAGCCGAACGCGACATGGAAGCATTTCAAGCTTGGAAAGAAGTCAGCGGTCTTCCTGACAGTCAAATCACCTTCCATCCACGCAAGGATAACTTCTGGGAGATGGGCGATGTGGGACCCTGTGGTCCTTGCTCTGAACTGCATTACGACCTTGGACCAGATTTTTGCCGTGAGAAAGACGACCCAAATCATATCTGCAAGGTGAATGGCGAATGTGGTAGGATTGTCGAGCTGTGGAATCTGGTTTTCATCCAATATCATCGCGACGAAGCTGGATTATTGCACCCGCTGCCTCGCACTCATGTGGATACTGGCGCAG
>CAZAGU010000113.1:0-11895 GCA_964484805.1 uncultured bacterium | reverse complement strand
TTGTCTTCCGCGAGAAAAAGTCCTATTCATCAAGTATTTCAAGAAACGCTATAACCTTCTGACGACATATTTCCTTCTGCTCTTTGAATGCTTGGCGATGCAATATTGTTTCCAGCGGTGTGAATTTAGCTGGAAAGAAGGGGTTGCTATGATTGTATGTTGTTATCTTTGTGGTTAAATTATCAAAAGTCATTAATTAGGAGGAGTCATGCGCACTTTTCGCGTTTCGTTTTTAATTGTTTCGCTCATGGTGTTTGGATTTACGGCAATTTCAACAGCCGACAGCCAGAGCGGAGTTTCTAACCCAGATGCCGGCATTACATACCAATGCGTCGGCGAATCACCTGCTGAAATCGTAGCAATCCCATCTCAAGATGCAGATAATCCCGGCGGTGGCATTCTGCCCAAGCCTTCAACAGCTTTACTTCAGGAATGGGTCGCTGTGGACACTCATCTCGTAAAAGCAAGAATCAACGCCGGCAATCATCTCGATTTCCGGCTGAACCCAGCCACCAGTCGGGTTGAAATAGTTGACCAAACACCCATGCTCACCCAAAGCTGTGAAGATGCAGTCGCCCGTGCTCCCGAATGGCTTCGAGCCGATCTGCGCACAAATCTCAGCAATATTTCCGGCGATATTGGCGAATTTTTACAGGAGTTTCTCGCAGAAGAAATTCTTAGCGCAGAAGATCCCTATGTTGATGAAATTGCATTCTGTGTGGCACATATTTCCGCTGGCGACTTTTCATCAGGGGCTTTTCCGCTAAATCTGCTGGCTGAAAATGCTGAAGGCATTTACGCCGCCGATGAATTTCTGGATTATGTACGAATTGTCGATCACGGCGAAGTTGGCGATGATAACTACTGGACATCACTTGAATACAACGTCCGCCAAGGCGAAGGCGGGGACGTGGTTCAAATAGAGATTGATCCCTATTACTATTATTGGTATGTCGTCCATCCACGCCTCTCAGATGACCTGCCTCGCTATGTCAACCCGCGCACTGGCAGGATTCAGGGACCACCCAACGGCGTGTTCTGGCGAGATTATTTTATGAACCAAGCCGACGATGGCTATCCTACCCTTCGCGAGTCAATGGAAGGTGTGGATGTACTGTGGAGCCAGCTTCGCAACAACGGTAGCGCTGAAGAGAACGGTGCGGTTGGCGCAATCATGACCTGGATAAGGACGGTACTACGGTTTGACGCAGGAAACGAACGCCCGAATCAACCCGTTCGCATCTATGCTCTGCACATGGGACGTTGTGGCGAACATCAGGACGTTACAGCAGCGGCAGGTCGAGCGGCGTTGATTCCGGTTTCTGGAACATCATGCTGGACAAACGATCACGTCTGGAATGAATTCTACACCGCTGAACGCTGGGCAGTCTGGGAGCCTGTAAACAATAGCGTTGACGACTCGCTCTGTTATCAGCGTTGGTCAGGTGGTAGCTGGCGCGCTCCGGCAATGTTCCGCTGGCGCGGCGATGGCTTCGTGGAGACCGTGACCGGTCGCTACCACGACAACACCGCCAACCTCGACATAGCAGCGATGGACACCGACGGCAATCCTGTCGATGGGGCCAGAGTGATGCTCGCTAGTGAATCTCTTTCCGGTGGATTGGCTATCTCAACGTGGGGTTTCACTGGCTCAGATGGCCATGTGCAGTTTGTGGTTGGCGAAACCCGGAACATCTATATGCGCATCGAGAGCCGAGTGGGCAACTATCCTTCAACTCCCAATGAGGTTATACAAATTATTGACAATGCCGAAGGTGGTCAGGACTATTCATGGAGCAGATCGCGCCTGAGCGGGAGAGTTGACGCCTTTGATGTCAGTGAAGCCGACGAGATTGACGATCCCGTCAGCAATCTTCACCTGCGACTCGAAATTGACCTGCGCGGCGAAACTGTTGCTAGCAGGATCTTCACCAACACAGATTTCCTCGCGAACATCTACCCCGGATTGGTGGATTTCTTCATCTGTGACGAAGAAAACTATCAGGCATATTGCGAAGGCGACGATTTCTCCGCCTTCAACGCCATGGAAATCAGCGAGAGCACTGAAGTAGAATTTACATTGCCGACCAACGAAGTCTGGCACGCAGTGGTTTCCAATGCCCAGAACCTTGGCAACATTGAAGATGTTGAAGTTCGCGCCTATTGGTATCGCGATTCTGAATGGCTGGTTGATGGTAGTTCTGAAGTGCCAAGCAATTTCCATGTCAGCCAGAACTACCCGAATCCTTTCAACCCAACGACACGGATAGATTTCACAGTGCCACAACAGAGTGAAGTCAACGTCTCGGTGTTCAATATCGCTGGTCAAAAGGTCATGGAACGGACACTCGGAAACATGGCACAGGGACAGCACTCTGTAACCATCGACGGCTCGGAACTTCAGACAGGGATGTATTTCTATTCCATTGAGATAGAGAATGCCAAATCCACAGGCAGGATGCTGTTGTTGAAATAAGGAAAATGACTCGATTTGAAGTGAATTAACTTCCGGAGGGGACATGCACAGACAACTTATGCCTATTCTGTTGGTATTCCTGCTGTTTATTGGCGGCAATGCCAGAGCAAATGCAACCACAATGCCGATTACCAATAATCTCGATGTCACTTTGGCGCGGGATCTGGTCTTGATCGAACGCTATCAACAAAGCCCAACGACTGAAAACGCCGCCCGGCTTTCGGCTTTCGGGCTGGCTAACGACGAAAATCCTATGTTGTCTGTGTTTGTCCACTTCCGTCATACTCCCGATGTGAAAACGCTGGCGGAGTTGAACCGTTCTGAGGTTGAACTGTTCGATTTCACCTGGACTCCGCCGGTTGGTTCTCACAAGACCGGCTTCATGCTAGCGAAGGTGCGAGCTTCCAAAATTCGCCAGATGCTCCTTCATCCTGAAGTAGCTCGCATGACAGCAGCTTACCGCAAACTCACACAGCAGAATGACCTCACCGCTGAAGAGACTGGCGCGGTTGAAGCGTGGCGGAATCACGATAGTCTCACCGGCAGAGGCGTGCGACTGGCGGTTCTCGATTCAGGATTCAAGCTTGATTTCCCTGATCTTCCTGATGCTGTCATCACCATGGACTATGCCGATTACCCCGATACATCAGCAGACGTTACCGATCATCGGAGCGGGCATGGCACTCATGTAGCGGGCACTACTTTCGGATCTGGTGAGCTTTCGGGCGGTCGCTACCGCGGCATGGCGTACAATGCTGAACCTGTCTATTTCAAGATAGGGGATGACTCCACCACTGAAGCTTCCACTGCGGCAACGGTTGGTTCTGTTCGCGCCGCCGCTCATCTCGCACACGCGGGCATTGCCACAATGAGCTATGGTGGTCTGGATGGATACAATGACGGTAGTTCAGCGGAAGAACAAGCAACAGACTGGGCGGTATCGCAGGGTGTGACCTTTTTCATGTCGGCAGGAAACTCGACGCAGGAGCGTTATCAGTATAATGGCTCGGTTGGAGCTGGTGACGTTGCCGATCTGGTTCAGGTTTCATCACGTGCTGCCAATGCAGGGGAATTCTGGGAGCTGTATTGCACATGGTTTGATAGCCGCGACACATCCCAACATGCGGAGCTGATGTTCTACATCCTGGACTCTGAGGGCGAGCCGATTGCTTTGGCGAGCGCTCAGCATCTTACATCACCGCGTGGCACCGAGCTATTGTTATTACTGCCTGAGCAGGATTTGCCCATGGATTCGGTGTCCTATTTCATCCGCGTGACCAACAGCTCTGATCAAAACCTGGATTTTCATCTCTTTGTCAACGTGCGGCATAACAACCTCCGCTTCCTTGAGCCTGCCGATGCCTTTCTGGTGTTGAATCCATCCACGGCGGATAGTTGCATTTCCGTTGCCGCTTACACTCAGCGCACTTCATGGACAGACTATCTTGGAGATTTCCATGACGATGGCACAGTCCGTGGCGAGCTGGCGAGTTTTTCCGCTCAAGGTCCGCGCATTGACCACGTACTTAAGCCAGAGATAACCGCGCCGGGACGAAGAACGATCTCCTGCCGCAATCAGGACATTGTCGCGCTCGATGGCGGCTACCGAACGCTGATCGTCTCGAATGAAGGCGAATCTGGTGAGCCTGCCGATTATTTTGCAGTGATGGGCACGTCAATGTCAAGCCCGGCGGCGGCTGGCGTGGCGGCTTTGTTTCTTGAGCAGGAGCCGGAAATGTCGCCAGCGGAACTTCGCCAGAGTATTTTTTTCTCCGCCCGTTCAGATGAGAACACTGGCGAAACGCCAAACACTGTATGGGGATGGGGCAAGATCGACATTTCCAGCAAGCTTGGGATTGCCGATGACTCTGACCATGCAACAATTCCCATCAGCCTGTCCATTGTTGAAGTATTTCCAAATCCTTTTAATGGTGTGCTGAACATCAGATTTGATAGCGCCTCGCCTGCGCCGGTGGAAGTAAGGATGTATGACCTGTCAGGCAGAAGCGTCGGTGTCTCGACGATAGACATAGCCTCAGTGGGACGGCAACACTGGATTTCAACAGAATTCGGTGATCTTAGCTCAGGGTTATATTTCATTCGCTTGAATCAGGATTCACGGAGCGCGGTCAGGATGGTGAACTTACTGAAATAGAAACACTTAGATAATACCAGTTTTTAAACAACGGATGCCACCCGATGGCATTCGTTGTTTTTTTGCTGGAAGATGAGATTTCTGATCCTTTTGAGTGACTGATTGATGGATCATTGCACGGGCAGACAATCCGATAAAAATCTGATATGTTTCTTTTGAAATATTAAATAATTCCAGAAAACCGTTAAAGCTTGGATAGATATGCTATCAAATGTTATCTTTATCTAAATGTACAAAATTCGATAACTGTTGAACAGATTGAGGGAATGACAGTCAGACAACTTTTTCAAATCACACTCCTCTTTTTCTGGATAGTGTTAATTCCTGGGTGCTCCTCGCATCCGGGATTTTTGCGTAGTCACCAAGACAACGACTCACCTGATAAATCAGATATAACCGAAGCAGTTTCACTTGATGAGGACACCACTCTCTCGGAAGCCGGAGTTATCTCTCCCATAAATCTAACTGAACTAACTGTAATCCAAAAACTGGATTCAACAGCGAAATATCTTGATAACGCTAACCAACTGATGAATGAAGAACAGTTCATGCCAGCAGGATATTGGTTTGCCTTGGCACGAGTAACCGTTGCCGAAATTAAGAAAAGTGAAGTCGGCAAATATCAGGCTTTCTATGATGAATTGGTAACTGAAGTTGAAAATTTCTACACCCTTTATGTTGCCGGTGTTGAAGTTCTCCCATTAGAGAGTCCTCGTGAGGCAATTTTGGCGGCAATTGATGAAGCTGAGATTGATTCGAACGAATCCGGTGAAGCTGAAGGAGATTCCTTAGATTTAGGCTCGCTATTAGACCGCCCAGAAGTTGTCATTGATTCCACTGAACTTAAAGCCTTACTTAACACTCAGGAGCGATTGCCTGATGTTCCGCTGGAACTGAACCGCAAAGTGAACAATGCTATCTCGTTTTTTCAAGGCAAAGGACGGAAAGTCTTCACAAAGTGGTTGGAGCGCGGTGAAACATTCGTTCCCATCCTCCTGCCGATTTTACAGGAAGAAGGATTGCCAGATAACCTTGTCTTCCTGGCAATGATCGAGTCAGGTTTCAATCCTAAGGCATACTCTTATGCTCACGCTGCAGGTCCCTGGCAATTTATCTCGTCAACAGGGAAAATATTTGGCTTGGATGTCGGTTGGTGGTACGATGAACGGCGCGACCCGACCAAATCCACACACGCAGCAGCAATGTACCTTAAGAAACTCTATGCTGACTTCGATGACTGGTATCTCGCATTGGCTTCGTATAACTGCGGTGAGGGAAAAGTCAAGCGGCATGTGAGGAAATATGGCACCAGAGATTTTTGGAAACTTTCCAAACTACCTCGCCAAACACGCAACTATGTTCCTACATACATCGCGGCGACAATTATAGCGAACGACCCTGAGAAATATGGCTTTAAACCCATGCAGTTTAAGCCTGCTCCGAGCCGTGATTCTGTTCTGGTGAGTGAATGTGTTGATTTGCAGGCATTGGCGAAGCTTGCTGGAATAAGAGAGAGTGATTTGCGAACCGAAAACCCGGCGATAGTTCGCTGGTGTACGCCTCCAGATCGAGACAATACTTGGGTTTATCTACCTGCCGGAGACTACGATGGTTTAGCCGAGAAGGTTACAGCTCTTCCACCCGACCAAAGGCGGAAGTTCATCAGGCATACGATTCGAAATGGTGAAGCTTTATCGACAATTGCTCGGAAGTATGGAACGACTGTTCATACGATTTGTTCAATTAAAGAGAACAAGATTCGTAATCGCAATCGGATTCGTGCTGGCAAGGTTTTAATGATTCCAGTGCCGTCTGACGGCTATCGGGCTTCTGCCAGTCCCGCGTCGAATTATTCATCCCCACCGCCCTCCGATCGAAAGAAAACTTCCTATAAGGTGAGGAAAGGTGATAATCTCTCTACAATTGCCAAGCGATTTGGCACCTCTGTTTCAGCTCTGCGTAGTTGGAATAAGCTTTACAATAAAAAATTCATCTATCCGGGACAGAGCTTAACCGTCTGGGTTAAACCAACTAAAAAGTCAACGATTGCCGCCAGCAAGTTTCAGGGGCCAATGCCCAAACACCACGTGGTTCAAGACGGCGATACTGCTTGGGACATTGCACGTTACTATCGCGTGGATATGGATGAGTTGCTGAAGCTGAATGATTTAGGGCGTCGTTCAAAAATCAAACCGGGACAAAAGCTCCAATTGCCTGAACCTGCATTGGTCAGCGTCAACAAACCTCAGCCTGAAAAGGTGACAGTAAAATCAGATCTGCGCAAACATATTGTGCGGAAAAGGGATACCCTTTGGGATATTGCTAAAAAGTACGATGTTTCGATTGCCAGCATTAAGAAAGAGAATGGATTGCGCACCAGCAAGATTAAGCCCGGACAAGAACTGATAATACCATCCAGTTGACTGGATTTAGAAATAAAAAACAGCCGATCATTGTTGACCGGCTGTTTCGTTTTTGTAGCTTTCTGACATCAGCAGCAGCATGAACCGCCACATTCAGGCGGCTTAGGTGCATTCGGGTTATTGAAAATAAATCCGGGCTGATCATTTTCTGTGGAATAATCAAGGGTTGATCCCTTGAGAACTTCAACAGCTTCCTTATCAATTAACACCTTGAATCCTTCAAACTCGAAAGAATCGTCTGATTCTTTGATGTTATTGTCGAATCCCAGAAAGTATTGTAAGCCAGAACATCCGCCACCAGCAACGCCAAGGCGAAGATGATGTCCAGTCATGTTTTCTTTTTCGATGATGCCGCAAATTTCTTTGACAGCGTTCTCAGTGATTGTAACCATTCTAATGCTCCGTTTTTATTGGTTAAAATAAGATACGAAACAAATTATGGATTATTATATTGAAGACAAAGAAATAGGCACGTCAAAGGTCATTTTTCTTTTCATTTGCTCACCTTTGAATAGAGGGCTTGCTTTTTAAGGCTTTAACATTGTAAATTATCTTTCTTGATAAGTTTGTGAAAGTAATCGTTTCCGGGGATTAGTTATGGCTGGTGAGTCCCGAATCGGTCTATATCCGGGCACATTCGATCCGATCACCAATGGACATCTGGATATTATTCAACGAGCACTTCCTTTATTTGATAAAGTTATCATTGTGCTCGCGCTGAATGGCGACAAACATCCGATGTTTTCTGTGGCTGAACGTCGAGCCATGATCAACGATTCCATTTTGAGCTTGCCTGGTGTCGAGGTTGATCAATGGGATGGATTGATTGTCGAGTATGCAAGAAAAGTGCATGCCCGTGCAATTATTCGAGGCTTGCGAGCTGTTAGTGATTTTGAATATGAATTTCAGATGGCTTTAATGAACCGGAAGCAGTATCCCAAAGTAGATACTGTGTATTTGATGCCAGATGAGAAATACACCTACTTAAGCTCAAGTATTGTCCGAGAGGTTGCTATGCACGGCGGGAGAATCGAGTGCTTTGTATCGCCGCTCGTCAAGGAAATGCTAGACGCTAAATTGAACAACCGTAAGAGATAGCGATCTCTTTTAATACATTGATTTGTTTTCAGGAAAATATATGAAGAACCTGTATATTGTTGCAACCGAACCTCGCAGTGGAAAGAGCACTGTTGCGCTTGGCTTGATGAACTTGCTGAAACGCCGAGCTGATAGGGTCGGTTTCTTTAAACCGATAACAAACAACCCAGTTGGCGTTGTTGATCCAGATGTGGAAATGATGCAACGTTTGTTTAATGCAAAGGTTGCCTTGAAAGATATGAATCCTTTGCACATGGATGAAGCTGGTAAACTACTTGCCAACGGCAATGAAGATGAGCTTCTAACACGAGTACTTCGTGCCTACAACAAGGTTTCCGCCGAATGTGATGCTTTGGTTATTGAAGGCACAGACTACACTGGCACACTTTCTGCACTTGAATTAGATATTAATGCTGTTTTAGCGAACACACTAGACGCTCCTGTCTTAATGGTCGCGAGTGCCGACAACCGAGCAACGCAAGATATTATCGGAACTGTAACCGCTGCAAAAGAATCCTTTGATGAGAAGGGTTGTGACATTGTTGGTGTCGTTGTAACCAAGATTGGACAAGGTTTACTCGACCATATCACCCCAATCTTGGAAGCCGGGCTTAAAAGACACAATCTTGATTTGCTTGGCGCCATTCCCAAGAACGACCTGCTGGCGCGCCCGCGACTGGGTGAGATTGCCCGTAAGTTAAATGCAAAAGTTATGTACGGCAGGGAGAACCTTCACAATTTAGCATCATCTCCTCGAGTTGCAGCTATGACAATCAGCAATGCAATTGATCGGTTCCGCGATGGCGCGTTAATCATCACTCCGGGTGATCGAGAAGATATGATACTAGTTGCGATGATATCTCGTGTGGCAACAACTTATCCTAATATCTCAGGCATTGTTCTCTGTGGCGGGCTCGAACCATCGTATCAAATTAAAAAACTAATAGGTGGTTTGAGCGGTTTTAATATTCCCATTCTCCAAGTGCCTTGGGACACTTTTGAGACAACCTTGCGTATTGATCAGATGTCTGTTTCGCTGTATGCCGAGGACACTGAGAAGATTGAAGCAGTCTATCGCGACATTCAGCGTTATGTTCGCCGAAATGAAGTCTATAGACTGCTTGATCTGGAACGCACGCCGCGAACAACGCCGATTGTTTTCTTAAATATGCTTCTGGAACGCGCAACCAGCAATCGTCAGCGAATTGTTCTTCCTGAGGGTAGCGAGGAGCGGACGTTGAAGGCAGCAGCCCGAGTTATTGCAAATAATGTCGCTGATATTACCTTGATTGGTGATGAGAATAAGATTAAGGAAGTGGCAAATCGGATTGATGTGAAGATTGAGCAAGCTCACATCGTCAACCCTGCCAAAAGCGACTATCTTGAGAAATATACAGAGGCATTCTTTAATATCAGGAAGAGCAAGGGAATCACAATGGCAGAAGCGCGGGACAGCGTTTGTGATCCCATTTACTTTGGCACTATGATGGTGCATCTTGGCGATGCAGACGGACTGGTTTCAGGAGCTGTTCACACAACCCGTCACACTATATCGCCAGCCTTCCAGATAATCAAGACAAAGCCACATGTTTCTCTTGTTTCAAGCATATTTTTTATGTGCCTAGAAGACAGAGTGCTGGCTTATGGCGACTGCGCTGTGAATCCAAATCCAACAGCAGAACAGCTGTCAGAGATTGCAATTTCTTCTGCAGAAACCACCTCAGCATTTGGGTTTGATCCCATGATTGCGATGTTGTCCTATTCAACAGGCGCATCTGGTGTCGGTCCTGAAATTGAGCGTGTTAAAGAAGCAACGCAGTTAGTTCGTGATAAAGCCCCGAATCTTAAGGTCGAAGGACCTATCCAGTATGACGCGGCAATTTCACCCGACACAGCCAAAATCAAACTGCCAGATAGCATGGTTGCTGGCAAAGCGAATGTGTTAATATTCCCTGACTTGAATTCGGGAAATACTGCTTACAAGGCAGTGCAGCGTTCAGCTCACGCCATTGCAGTTGGCCCAGTTCTGCAGGGATTGAATAAGCCAGTAAACGACCTTTCACGAGGTTGTCTGGTTGAAGATATTGTGTACACGATTGCTATCACAGCAATTCAGGCACAGTAATAATAGTATTGTTAATGGAAATAATTTTTCATTTTCCTTCGTAATAAATTAGGAGTTGGGGTTATTTACATCAACCTTGATTTCTGCTATTCGGCCAGGTTGCGACGTCATTTGCCACAACTGACTGAGACAATCGGGAGGATATGGAAGAAGTTACGGAGGGGATTAAATGCCCTTTTACGAATATCAGTGCGAAGATTGTGAAACAAAGATTGAGTACTTTCAATCTATAACCGAAAAACCGAAAACTGTGTGCCCAAATTGTCAGGGACACCTGCAAAGACTGGTAACCAAAGGCGCGGGCATCATTTTCAAAGGCACTGGTTTTTACGAGACAGACTACAAACGTAAAGAAACAGCCTCTGGTGGATCGAACGGCAATGGCCATCATCCATTGAGAACAAAATCATCGGAAGAGCAACAGACTGAAGCCGCGAGCAAACTTACTGAGAAATCAGAAAAAAAAACTCGCAAAGGTCGAACCCACAGATTGAAAGGACAATCACCATGAAGAAGATGATTTTTGAAAGCATGGAAGATATGAAGAAGATGATTAACATCTTCGAGCAAAACAGCTACGAATACGCATGGTATTTCCTGAACAAGAAGTATGAGATGCACTTAGGCAACACGAAATCTGATCATGTCACCTTTTTGTTAAAAAATATTGGTTGCACTATCCCATTCAAATGGGACGATTACTACTGGTAGAGTTTTCAGTTCGTTTAGGAATTTTGTAAAGCAGGAGAGATGCTCAATGGCATTACCAAAAAACTTGCCGACTCCAACGTTCATTCGTCCAAATGACTTAGTGTCATTAAATGGGCAGGAATATATAATCAAGAGAAACGAGTTCGCTCAAATGGTGAAAGTCATAGGGCGAGTCAGCCGTCGTTTGCCATCAGAAAAAGATGTTATCTGGGCGTTAACCTCAAGACGTGCTGTTGCCTATTGGGGCAATAAGTACTTCATGTGGGAAAGAATTGACTCGGAAATTGTTGATGACCTTAAAGAAACGATATGGGCTGCCGATGTTCGTAAAGGCATCGCCAAACCAGTCATTAATCCTGAGGATGATTTCTTAAATTTTTAATCTTATGATTATTCTGAGGTTGGCTTCACTTCATCATTGACAGCTGATGCCAATTCAGAGAATACATTATGTAAAACGGTTGCCTTGAAATTCTCAGGGTAGCCGTTTTTTATTATTCTCCCAGCACGATTATATCATTCAACCTGCGCTTCGATACGCCCACTGCTGCTATCAATAAGATTGAGAATAAATGGCTTGTGATGGAACGTTGGCAGTTCGATTTGTAATTTCACTGTATCGCTATAATCCCCTTTTAGCACTTTGCCTTCATATTGTGCCGCGATCTTCTCGGTCAGACCAATCAGATCATAGCTACATTTGACGATTACACTTGTCATAGGCCTAAGTAGCTGTGTTTGCACCTCAGCGATTGCGCCAGCAGCGCCATCACCATAAGCTCTCACCAATCCACCCTTACCTAGCTTCGTCCCACCAAACCATCTGCTTACTATGACGATAACCCCGATCAAATCTGCCTTTTTGATCTGATCCAATATGGGTCTTCCAGCAGTGCCCGATGGCTCA
>CAZAGU010000112.1:0-12049 GCA_964484805.1 uncultured bacterium | reverse complement strand
TTGATAATAATGATTTTCTCTAACTAAGCGCTCTATTTTTCGCAGCTGCTGAAGGGGCATAAGGGTCAATTCAGTCGTTGACTACCCTGTGTGATCTCGGCAATTGAGCGTGTTGAAAAATCATTTTCTAGCGAAGCAACACGCGAATTTTATACGAAGAAAATCTGCGATAGCCTTAAGATTAGCCAAGGGCAGATTATGACCTCTTTGCTTCTTTGTTCATTCAAAATCGTTCAATTTTATCTGAGTTTTTATCTTGCTCCATAAGTAACCAGATTGTAGTATCGACAAAAATTAATAGAAAGTTAATTATTGGAAACATATTTTAATAGGCAGAATCTGTCAATTGTGCGTAATCAGCTGTATAACTTGATCCGACCCCAAATATTTCAAATTACGTGATGAGTAAGTTATTGTAACCATAAAAGAGCATAAACTTTTGATCATTTGTTACTATGTTTTGGAAGGCACAGAATGGACAACCCTTTTTTCGATAAGCCAATACTGAATTCACCCTATGAATATCCAAAGAAGCATTGGGAGTTGGATGCTCAAGGGCAGCCGACTCAGCATCTCATTGAAACGCGTCGTCGGGCCGAGTTCATCACTCCTATACCAAAACCTAGGAAACGTAAAGGTAAGGTAGAACAGCAAAGCCTGTTTGTGGATGCTGAAATTTCAACTGCCGACCAGCAATATGATCCAACTTCAATAATTAATGATTTGCGTCACCACGTTGATAAATGGCGCAAACTTCCCAATACAAACGACTGGAAGGTCACGCCCGAAACCGCACGACTGCTTCAACATTGGCGGCATCATCCGTTTAACGGTATTCGCCCTTTTTTCTGCCAAGTCGAAGCAATAGAAACCGCCATTTGGCTCACAGAAGTAGCGCCGACCGATAAGGCGGGCAAGGGCTTCTTGGAACATCTGGCCAACGCTAATCATGATGCAAATCCAGAATTGATGCGCCTAGCACTAAAGCTGGCGACAGGTGCAGGTAAAACTACGGTCATGGCGATGCTGATTGCCTGGCAGACCATTAATGCTGTTCGGCGACCCAATAGTAAAAAGTTTACCCGGGGTTTTCTAATTGTGGCTCCAGGCATAACAATTAAAGACCGTTTGCGTGTTCTGCACCCTAACGATCCGGACAGTTATTACCAGAGTCGTGAAATAGTTCCGCAGGATATGCTTGGTGATCTTGAGCGTGCCAAGATCGTCATTACCAACTACCATTCCTTCAAGTTGCGTGAGCGCATCGATCTGTCAAAGGGGGGCCGCTCGTTGCTTCAGGGACGTGGCGAAGCTCTAAATACCTTGGAAACCGAAGGACAAATGCTTCAACGGGTTATGCCTGACTTGATGGGTATGAAGAACATCCTTGCGATCAATGATGAGGCGCACCACTGTTACCGGGAAAAGCCTAACGATGTTGTTGATGATCTGAAAGGTGACGATAAGAAGGAGGCGCAGAAAAATAGTGAGGCGGCTCGCCTTTGGATATCTGGGTTAGAAATTGTCAAACGTAAGCTAGGGCTCGCACAGGTTATTGACTTGTCGGCTACGCCATTCTTTTTGAGTGGCTCTGGTTATGTGGAGGGGACGCTTTTCCCTTGGACCATGAGTGACTTTTCGCTGATGGACGCTATTGAATGCGGCATCGTCAAACTACCGCGTGTGCCGATTGCCGACAATATCCCGGGCGAAGAGATGCCCATGTTCCGCAATCTTTGGGAGCATATTGGCAAGAAAATGCCCAAGAAGGGGCGTGGTAAAGCAGAAGCGCTGAATCCGTTGGATTTACCTACGCAACTGCAAACGGCACTTCAGGCTCTCTATGGGCATTACGAAAAAACCTTCGATCTTTGGCAAAAAGAGGGCATCAGCGTTCCGCCGTGCTTTATCGTCGTCTGTAATAATACTGCCACATCAAAGCTAGTTTACGATTATATATCCGGTTTTGAACGAATTAGCAAAGATGGCACCAGTCAACTTGAATTTGGTCGTCTTCCCTTGTTTCGCAATACCGATGAACATGGCAACCCTCTTGCGCGACCAAACACCCTGCTGATTGACAGCGAGCAACTTGAATCGGGAGATGCCCTTGATAAAAACTTTCGCGAGATGGCTTCGTTCGAGATTGACCGGTTCCGCCGTGAGATTATCGAGCGTACTGGTGATAGACGTCAGGCAGAAAACCTCACAGACCAGGATCTGTTACGTGAAGTTATGAACACGGTCGGCAAGCAGGGTCAATTGGGTGGCTCGATCCGCTGTGTTGTCTCCGTCTCCATGCTCACCGAAGGTTGGGATGCCAATACCGTCACCCACGTTCTCGGGGTGCGGGCCTTCGGTACTCAGCTGTTATGTGAGCAGGTCATTGGCCGTGCTTTGCGTCGCCAATCTTACGAACTGAACGAAGAGGGCCTCTTCAATACAGAATATGCCGATGTTCTTGGAATTCCCTTCGACTTCACGGCCAAGCCTGTAGTCTCTCCACCTCAGCCGCCGCGCGAAACCATCCAGGTCAAGGCCATTCGACCAGAACGTGATGCACTGGAAATAAAATTCCCCAGGGTTGCGGGATACCGAACCGAGCTGCCTGAAACACGGTTGACGGCTTCATTTAACGATGATTCGACCATGGTTTTGACTCCTGATCTGGTTGGGGCAACTGAAACACGTAACTCAGGGATCATCGGGGCTCCGATCGATCTGAATCTAGTTCATACCGGAGACGTCAGACCTTCACAGGTCGTTTATGAACTGACTTCTCATCTGGTTTTGACCAAATGGCGTGACGCCAATGATGAGCCGCAACTCGCACTCTTTGGTCAATTAAAACGTATCGCTCGTCAATGGGTGGATAACCATCTTGTCTGTCAGGGTGGCACCTATCCGGCACAGCTTAAATATAAAACTCTTGCAGATATGGCCTGTGAAAGAATCACCGCAGCAATTACCCGCGCACACGTTGGTACGCATCCAATAAAGGCTGTGCTTGATCCCTATAATCCTGTCGGATCAACCTCCAATGTCAATTTCAATACCTCAAAAAGAGATCGATGGGAGACAGATGCCCGCCGCTGCCATATCAACTGGGTCATTCTCGACAGTGATTGGGAAGGTGAATTCTGCCGCGTCGCTGAAGGTCATCCTAAAGTCAAAGCCTACGTCAAGAACCATAGCCTCGGACTGGAAGTGCCGTATCGCTACGGCTCCATAATGCGCAAATATATCCCTGACTTTATAGTGCAGATTGATGATGGCAATGGAGATGACGACCTGCTGAATCTGATTGTCGAGATCAAAGGGTATAGGCGCGAGGATGCCAAAGAGAAGAAGTCTACCATGGATACTTATTGGGTTCCCGGAGTGAACAATTTGGGCAACTACGGCCGTTGGGCCTTTGCCGAGTTCACCGAGGTCTACCAGATCGAGTCAGATTTTGAGACCAAGGTCGAATCTGAATTCAACAAGATGATACAAGCCGCAACCGGCAAGTCGGAAGCATAAGGACAAAGATAATGGCCAAGAAACCTACAATGAAATCTGTCGAAACGTTGAAGCATGATGATGCCACGCGAAAAAATATTCCGACTGCCGAGCATCAGTCAATTATGCTCGATGCTGATAAAAATCCGATCAAGGTGGCGTATGAGCGACGCAATCGTGACCTTGATCCACAGTTGGTTTGGCGTGGTAAGGACGAGCAGGATTGGTCGGATTTGGTCGTGCAGGCACCACCTCTATACATCCAAGAGAAGGTGCATCCCAAGGTTCTGATTGATGATCTGCTGAGGCGTACCAAGGCGAAAGAAAAAGCGGATGATTCTCAATTTGACCTTTTTGCCGATTTCAATGGTTTGCCTAACGAAGAGGCCAAGACTGAGTTTTACCAGCATGATGCGCACTGGGCGAACCGGATGATACTTGGTGATAGTTTGCAGGTTATGGCGTCGTTGGCCGAGAGGGAAGGGTTGAGAGGGAAAGTTCAGTGTATATTTATTGACCCACCTTACGGAATAAAGTTCAATTCTAATTTTCAATGGTCTACCACCGATCGGGATGTAAAGGATGGCAAAATAGATCACATTACTCGTGAGCCTGAGCAGGTTAAGGCTTTTCGCGATACTTGGCGCGATGGTATTCATTCATACATGACATACCTTCGGGATCGGTTGACCGTTGCTCGTGATTTGCTGTCTGACTCAGGGTCTGTTTTTGTCCAGATTGGGGATGAAAACGTGCACAGAGTGCGAGCGCTGTTGGATGAAGTTTTTGGAGAAGATAATTTTGTTACGACCATATCTTTTCAGAAAACAAGTTATGCTACAGCAGACCATATCCCCAATTTGTTCGATATGGCTATCTTATATGCTAAAGATCTAAAAAAATTAAAATTTAGAAAATTGTACGTTGATCGCGATTTTGATGACGAAGATTCATATGAATCCCGTGACATGGCTTCAGCCGGTGCAGGTGCAAGCACCTTCGATTTCCAATTTAGAGGGAAAGCTTACCATCCTGGCAAGAATCGACATTGGAAAACACAAATAACGGGATTGGAGAGAGCTGTTAAAGCCGATCGGCTTTTCCCTACAAAGAATAGTCTCAGATATAAGAGATACAATCGTGATTTTAGTGTCACAGAGCTGCATAATACATGGACTGACACTATGGTTGGCAGCTTTCATGAACCAAGGCGCTATGTTGTAGAAACTAGCCCAAAAGTTGTTCAACGCTGCCTTTTAATGGTTACCGACCCTGGTGACCTAGTCCTCGACCCTACCTGTGGGTCTGGCACTACTGCCTATGTTTCTGAGCAGTGGGGCCGTCGTTGGATCACCATCGACACTTCCAGAGTTGCTCTTGCCTTAGCTCGTGCCCGTATAATGGGTGCTCGGTATCCGTACTACATCCTCGGGGATTCCCCGGAAGGTCAAAAAAAAGAAGCGAAAATAACTCGTTGTATACCCTCCACCAAGCCGACACTTGGAGACATCCGTCATGGATTTGTTTGTGAACGAGTGCCTCACATTACGCTTAAGGATATAGCAAACAACACTGAAGTTGATGTCATATGGGAGAGATGTCAGGAAAATATCGAACAATTGCGTCAAAAGCTAAACAAATCTTTAGACAAAAGTTGGACAGAGTGGGAGATTCCCCATAATGCCGAAGACAAGTGGTCAGACGTGGTGAAGGAACTGCACGCCGAATGGTGGCAACAATGGGTTTATCGACAAAAGGAAATTGATGCCTCAATCGCTGCCAAGGCAGAGTTTGAGGATCTCTACGACAAGCCATTTGAAGACAAAAAGAAAGTGCGAGTCGCCGGACCATTCACAGTAGAGAGTTTGTCACCGCACCGGGTACTGGGGGTCGATGAAAATGATGAGTTGATTGATTCCGTTGCCGAATCCCAGGATGAATTTCGTGGTGAGCAGGGTTTCGTTCAAATGTTGCTGGAAAACCTGAAAACCGCTGGAGTTCAGCAGGCCCACAAGGAAGATAAAATCGACTTTACGTCTCTGGTCCCCTGGCCAGGTGACTTGATCTGCGCTGAAGGTCGTTATGAAGATGCCGATGGTGAAAAGCGTACCGCTATTTTTATTGGCCCCGAATTTGGTACCGTTTCCCGTCCTGATCTTGTTTCCGCTGCTCGCGAGGCAGGGGATGCTGGGTTTGACGTGCTGATTTCTTGTGCCTTCAATTACGATGCTCACTCGTCAGAATTCGATAAGCTTGGTCGAATCCCAGTACTCAAAGCCCGTATGAATGCTGACCTGCACATGGCCGATGATCTCAAAAATACCGGCAAGGGTAATCTGTTTGTCATCTTCGGTGAGCCAGATATCGACATCCTCGATGCAGAAGACGGTCAGATCCAGGTCAAGGTCAACGGCGTCGATGTCTTCCATCCTAACACCGGAGAAGTCCGCAGCGACGGAGCCGATGGAATTGCCTGCTGGTTTATCGACACCGATTACAACGAAGAAAGCTTCTTTGTTCGCCACGCCTACTTCCTGGGTGCAAACGATCCATATAAAGCCCTCAAAACAACCCTGAAAGCCGAGATCAACCAGGAGGCATGGGACACACTCCACAGCGACACCTCACGGCCATTTGCCAAGCCATCAACTGGGCGGATTGCAGTAAAGGTGATCAATCACCTTGGTGATGAGGTGATGAAGGTTTTTAGGGTATGAAATTATTTGCGGATAAAAAGCCATCACTGCTTGCAAAAGTGTCAAGCGGAATGTAAAGTGTAAAGTAGGATGTAAACCTTTACAAGTGAGGGTGTCTTTATGAGTAAGAAAATGAACAATGCTCCAGTCTACTTTACTGTAGCCCAGGTTCGCTTCAATCCTGTTCTTAATTTGGATAATTACCTGCCGAACATTCAGGAGCGGATGCGGACGGCGCATTTTTCTGATTTTAAACGGGAAACAATTCAACAACTTGTTATGCAGCTTGCTCCTCCTGCAGAAGGCGGTCAGCCACCAGCGTCCTCGTTTTCTCCCAGAGCTCGCTGTGTCTTTGGAGACATTGGCCGAACAACTGAATTTATTTTGGAGCACAATGGTCTGTCCCTTCAGACCGTGGATTATGATACTTCCGGCACTTTTTTTGAGACTTTTTTAAAAGGAATGGAGATTGTTCATAGTATTTTACAGCTAGATTTTATCGAGCGTATTGGTTTGCGGTATTTCGATGCGGTTATTCCGAAGTCTGAACACTCTCTTTCCAATTATCTTGTCCCTGAAGTGTTGGGACTGTCGCATAAGCTTGAGGGTCGATTGGTACATTCTTTCACCGAAACAGTGACTATGAATACAATCGGTCAATTGGTAACTCGGGTTATTGTTCAGGATGGCAAGATTGGCTTGCCTCCCGACATTGCGCCTCTGGCACCACAAATCAATTCGAAGTTTACTGAAAAGGAAGGCCGTCATGCCATTGTTGATACTGACGCTTTTTATCAGCAGAGGGAGGCATTTGAGTTAGAAACCATAAACGCAAAATTTTCTGATCTTCACATGGAAATTGAGAAATCATTTAAAGCGACTGTAACTGATTTTGCTTTGAATGAGTGGAAATAACGGGAGGTTATATGACAATTGCTTATTCTGATCGGGGAGGTTGGTTTGATGATAATCAGAGCCAAACCGGTGCAGCTTCACATTTGTTCAATATCCCTAGATATATATTAGCTGCGGGCTTAGTTGCAAGTCTAGGCACTGGGGCAGCGGTTGACGATCTGGAACGCTTAAAGCAACTCCATGTTGAAAGAGTTGTTTTATCAAGCTCTCTAGATTATTACGCCGTAGAAGCAACAGTTTTACGGACGCCTGCTGAAGATGTAGAAAGAATTCGTGAGATCCTTTCTCATTCCATGTCCAATATCGCAAAAATGCTTGGGGTCTCAAGGCAGACAATCTACAACTGGTCAAATGGTGAATTGCCTACCGTTGAACATGCCACGAAGATACGGGATATTGCCATTGCTGCCGATATCTTAAATGAGTCTGGAGTTATGCTGAATGGATTGCTGCTGAAACGCAAGCTAATCAGTGGAAAGAATCTGTATGATTTAATTGCTGGAGGACGTTCCGCACAGGATTCGGTTCATCAACTTGTGCGAATTGTTCAAAGAGAAACTGTTCAAAGAGAGACTATGTCATCACGGTTTGCTGGACGATCAAAAACTTTGACATCTGCCGATTCCGACCTAATTGCCGAAAATGATGGGGCTCTGTAATCGATATGTCGGAGTGGTCGAGAGATACAGCATGGCGACAAGGGCAATTACTTTCTTATGACGCCGCCGCGGAAATTGGCTTGCTCCATCCTGAATTTTCTTCAGACACTCTGGTTATCATGGCAACCCACCCATGTGATCTTGCCCAGCTCCCGGACAAGGAGCCTCAGGTTGAGGTTATCGTTGGTCGTCGAATTGATCAACTTGACGGGAATAATACCCATGCAAAATCCTCAAGGACTCTTCATTTAGAGTTTGAAGGCGATGAGCCCTTATTGGCAGAGTTTGTTGTTACTGAAAAACGCTATTTCGCCAAAGACAAATTGACGAATATTGAGCCTGAATCGTGTTTTCACCTTTCTCCTGCAAGTCTTGCTACATTCCAAATCTGGTTGGCCTCCCGATATCGTCGGTCCGCTTTCCCTGATGAATTTGAGCGGAGGATGAAGGATTCAAGCCTCAGCAGTAAAATATCGAAAATAATAAAACCGCTCGGAGCAATGATCACAGCGATCTTTTTCGATGTGGATGAGGGACTAGAAGCATCGAAGGCTGACCCAAATGAAACTTATCTGCTTGATATTGTTTTGTTACACGCGGTCGAGCCGGACTTTGATGAAGCAGAAGCCGCTGCCTTGAGGGCAGCGGTGAAAATCAAGCAGGCTTTTAAAAGTAAACTCTTTGATGAAAAAACGGGTGTCTGGAAAAATATTGAGCTTCGATATGTTGACTCAGTTTCCGAGGACACGCTGACCTATCGTCAATCACAACTTTTAAAAAAATGGCGGCTTGATCACGTCAGTCTTGGAGCCGAACCACAACAGCCCGTGCTGGGTGAATAGCTATGATATTCCTTATCGCCGATACGTTCACTAATAGTCTCGCTAAGCTTGCCGGAGAAGAACAAAAAGCCGTCAAAACAACTTCCTTTGATTTACAACTCAACCCGGCCAATCCGGGGTTGAGTTTTCATAAACTGGAAAGAGCCAAGGATAAGAATTTCTGGTCAATTCGCGTCAGCAATGACCTTCGTATCATCGTACACAAAACAAAACAGAGCCTTTTGCTGTGCTATGTCGATCATCATGAACCTGCATACAATTGGGCCAGTCGACGTAAGCTTGAAACGCATCCAAAAACCGGCGCCGCGCAGCTTGTTGAAGTGAGGGAGACAGTTCAGGAGATATCAGTTCCGGTATATGTTCCTACCGAGTCATTATCTTCTTCAAAACCGCTTCTTTTTGCCGGAAACACTGCCGAAGAACTACTTAGTTATGGTGTCCCTGAAGAATGGATTGATGATGTTCGCTTTGCCAACGAGGATACTATTCTCGATTTAGCCGACCACTTGCCGAGTGAGGCTGCTGAAGCACTGTTGGATCTGGCTATCGGTGTCAAACCGCAAATCCCGCAGTCTGCTTCAGCAGATACCAATCCATTTGAACATCCTGATGCAAAACGTCGCTTCCGCCTGATGACCAATGTCGCAGAATTAGAACAGGCTCTCGATTATCCTTGGGAAAAGTGGACGGTTTTCCTGCATCCTGCCCAGCAGGAATTAATCGATCGTGATTACAGTGGTCCGGCTCGTGTTTCTGGTTCAGCTGGAACCGGTAAAACGATTGTCGCCTTGCATCGTGCAGTTTATCTGACCCGATCCAATCCAGATGCTCGTGTTTTGCTGACTACATTCTCTGGAGCATTGGCCAGTGCGCTGCGCACCAAGCTGAAGCGTTTGATTGGCAATGAGCCACGGTTGGGTGATCGGCTGGAGGTGCATGACCTCGATACTATTGGTCAGCGTCTTTACACTCTGAACTTTGGTAAGCATAAAGTTGTCTCCCGAGAAGAAGTCAAGGACTTGCTGTCTGAGGCTGCCGCTAAAGTTGATGGACATAAGTTTACGGCGCGCTTTCTGATCACGGAATGGGAACAGGTTGTAGATTCCTGGCAATTGTGTGATTGGGAATCCTATCGTGACGTTGTTCGGCTGGGACGAAAAACAAGGTTACCGGAGAATCAACGCATTCAACTTTGGACGATCTTTAATCAAGTGCAGAATGTAATGAAGATTCGCGGGTTGGTTTCGCGCTCGGATATGTTCAGTAGCTTGGCGGCCAAACTTACTGAGAATAAAAACCCGCCGTTTGATTTTACTGTGGTTGATGAAGCCCAGGATATCAGCGTGGCTCAATTGCGTTTTTTATCAGCGTTGGGGGCGGGGAGATCAAACAGTCTATTCTTTGCTGGTGATCTGGGGCAACGGATCTTCCAGCAACCATTCTCCTGGAAGTCTCTGGGAGTCGATATCCGTGGTCGTTCACGTAATTTACGAATCAACTACCGCACCTCCCATCAAATCAGGATGCAGGCCGATCGTCTTTTGGCCCCAGAGGTAGCAGATGTAGACGGTAACGTTGAAGACCGGCGCGGGACGATCTCGGTTTTCAATGGCCCTAAGCCAACCATTCTGGAACTGGAATCGATCGAAAATGAGATTCATGCTGTCGGTCTGTGGTTGAAGGACCGAACTGGTGAAGGATTGATGCCACATGAATTTGGAGTGTTTGTTCGTTCCGATTCCGAGTTGGATAGAGCAAAAGCTGCGGTTGAGGCTGCCGAACTTCCCTTTGTTGTACTAGATGAAAAGGTTGAAACTGTTAGCGGGCACGTATCAATCAGTACTATGCACCTAGCAAAGGGCCTTGAGTTCAGAGCTGTGGTTGTCATGGCATGTGATGACGAGATCATCCCTTTGCAAGAGCGGATTGAAACTGTAGCCGATGCTGCTGATCTCCAAGAAGTCTACGACACGGAGCGACATCTCCTGTATGTAGCGTGTACCAGAGCACGTGATCATCTGCTGGTAACGAGTGGCGATGTGGCATCGGAATTTTTGGATGATATGAAATCTAACTTTTATTAATATGCGAGCGATTTTTTAGGGGGGCGGTCATAAAACGCTGCCGGAAAGATAAAAACTCAACGATCGTTTATATTTCATCGAAATGAGCTCAATTTGAAGAAAATATAAACGATCGTTGCTTCAACCAGTTAAAAAAATAGTCACTGAAATAAAAAAGTTGTCCGCTATGTCCACCATGTCCGTGGTGTCCATGACTTTTTCTGAAAATGCCCTGAAAATAGGGGCATGTCTATTACCCCACTTTACACAATTGCAGAGATTAACGAAGAGATCGCCCAGGCGAAAAAAGATTTAGCCGCGGCGCGCAAGATGCTGTCGTACACCCGGAGCTGCGCGGGCAGTCAACATCAGGTGCAGCGCGAACGGGTTGCGGCTTTGCGTGAGGAATTAAATGTCCTCCAGCAGCAGCGCATGCAGCTCGAAGGTGTCACCGGCCCTCAATCCATTCAGGGGAGGGTGTATCGTGGCTGATTCTCGCTTTTCTCAGGCGCGTACTGCTAAGCGCCAAGCCCGTATGGCCGCTAGGGCCACGGCAGCCGTTTATGGTGGCCGTGCGCCGAGCATTGCTCGCGCTGGTGGTGGCTTTAAAGACAACATGAGCAACTGGCATCCGCGGCGCGTCAACTACAGCGAAGAGGGCAACCAGCGCGAACGGTTGGCCGACCGCGCCAATGATCTGGTAGCCAATGATCCCCATGCCTGCAGCCTGATTGAATCGATCAATGTCAATGCCGTTGGCCCTGGGCTGTGGCCGCAGAGCAAACCCAACTATAAACGGCTGGGCCTGAGTGAAGACCAGGCCGAACAGATCGCCGAACAGGCCGAGTTTGAGTTTGAGCTGTTCAACCGTGAGGCCGACGCCCGTACCGTCAGCGATTTTTACGGTCTGCAGTTTCAGAACCTGTGGTCGACATTGGTTAATGGCGAGTTTATCAACCTGCCGTTGATGCTTAAAGATCCATCACGCCGCTATCGGCTGGCCTTGCAGGCTGTTGATCCGCTGCGAATGCGTACTCCCGCTGATCTGGGCCACAACTGCAACGTGCGCGACGGAATTCGCCTCGGTAATCTTGGCCAGCCCCTTAGTTACTTTATTGCTAATCCCGCCGATGGCCAGTTGCAACCCGGAATGGGTCTGAACTGTTTTGCCGAAATGACTCCGAAGCAAGGCCATCGTCACACCTGTATCCACCGTTATCACGCCAAAACACCTGAGCAGGTGCGCGGTGTCTCTGTGTTGGCCCCGGCCATGTCGTTCTTCCGCAACTTTGCCGACTATCTCGATTATGAGCTGATCGTAAACCCAGAGGGGAGGTAGTTGCTTTATTGCTTTAAGGTCTAGTCAGTTATTC
>CAZAGU010000111.1:0-12113 GCA_964484805.1 uncultured bacterium | reverse complement strand
GGCAGGTATCCATCGCATTCATCCCCTCCATGTCGTACCGGCGAAAGCCAGTACCCAGAGAAGCGTTTTTAGGGTATTCTCTTCCTTCTGTCATACAAGCGAAGGCAGGTATCCAGTGCATTCCTCCCCTCGCCCCGTCGTACCGGTGGAAGCTGGTACCCAGTTTTGATTTTCATGATTTCTTCCTTCTGTCATACCTGCGAAGGCAGGTATCCAGTGCTTATTAATTGTTCCCACGCAGGAGCATGGGAAAAAGGTGGACTATTGGGCGCTACTCGTTCCCACGCTCCAGCGTGGGAATGCCTAAGGGATTGCTTCGTCGCTTCGCTTCCTCGCAATGACGGGTGGGTTACTTCACGCACACCAGCTTCCTTGTCGCTTGCCTGTCGCCACTGGTCAGGCGCACTATATACACCCCAGACTCAGGCGCTGTCCAAGGGTAAACCCCATCGCCAGCGGATACGTCCGCCCGTGCGATCTCCCGCCCGGAAATATCGAGGATAGTCAGCTCGCAATCGCCCAGCGGCGGCGCAGTGTAGCGGATGGTGGTGGTGGAAGATGCCTTGTAATTCAAACTAAGGGTGTGAAATTTCGAGTTCGGTTGAATTAAATTGGGACACGTTTCTTTTCACAGTTACATTATTTTCGAAAATTCGTCTATTAATACTTGTCAATTTGAAAAGTTATTTGTATGTTACGTTTGATATACTATTCTCAGGATAAACTGAGAATAATCGTTTTGAAAGATGTTATATGTTGCTATAAAATAGCGACTAAAAATCAATATTAGAGATGGAGGAATCATGTTTGAGAATCTGCCAATGGTAGTCAAGGAAGATATCTTTGTCGGCTTGAAAGCCCTGATTGAATCAAAAAAATACAACAGCAGTTGTTTCCATAATGGAGATCTCGGTCATCCTGTTTACACATTGGGAGCAAATGGTGTTCCGTGGCCATCCGAAGGGAATCCATCAGACGCACCTGATTCACCAGAGAATAATCATTTGTTTAAAATGTTGTCAGAGCTTTCAATCGAATTTAAAGAAAGTGAATATACCGGCAATATATGGTGGTACGATTTCAGTGATTGGCAAAAATTTTGCACTTTTGTTGTAGATGTATATCATAAACAACTTGATCGTTAACGCTTAGGAATACAAGTTTACACAACTGGATCAAGTCGTTGGGTTCGTGTGTTAACTAATTGTTGTTGATAGCTATGGATATCTTGATAATATTGATAGAAGTTATCTGGATTATCTTCATTGCCGACAAGGATGTCATCACAACCATCACCATTCTGATCACCGATGCAGACAAACGTGCCAACATTGTGATCAGTGTAAAATTCACCGATGATTTCCGGCAAATCGTAAGCCCACACCGGCCACGCGCAAGCAGTTAAAAAGGCTAGGAACAGCGTAACAGTTAATTTTTTCATCATTCATCCCTGAATTCACACCAATTCAAATAAAATATCACACACTTCAATTTAACCACAGAACTGCCAGAGGGCAAGAGGTTTACCGCGGCGTGTTTATAATATCACACTCGCAACGACACGTTTTCGCCTTTGCGAATATCAATATAACGCATCAGCGCCAGCAACAACCCAGCGGCAAAGAACCCCACGGCGGCTGTCATCAATGCCGCAGTCTTCCCATACATCGTCATGATCGCAAACCCAGTCAACGGCATCGTCAAGCCGCGCAATCCCGTCGCCGCAACATGAACCGATTGATACAGCCCCACGTCCTCACCCTGCGAAAATCTTATCGAAGACAACTGCCAGAGAACCTCCACACCGCTCATTATCACACCAAAATAGGCGAAACTTACATAAATCAGCGCCATCCGCAATGTCCCCTCAACCTCACCCGCCAGCAACAACAACGCCGGGTACAATGCCATCGCACAGAAAAACACCACCCCAAGCCGGTGCGGTGTCGAGCGATCGAAAACTCGACCAAGTCCCTGCATGACAACCATCATCGTAATCTGTGCCAATGTACCGCGTGCCAAGCCGATTGTGTCATAGCCAAGCTCAAGTGTATCGACCAGATACAACGGCACAACTGGCGTCGTCATCATAAAACAGCCGCCAAATAGCATAAAGGCAATCTCGAAGCGCAGGAAATCTTTGCGCCGCTTCAGGAGTTGAACCATTTCCACCAGCGGTGTGGTGAACAATTTCCTGCCTATTGGAAGCGGCTTGCCGATTTGGTCGCCGCTGGTGCGAATGGATGACAACAGCAAAATCGCGGCAAACCCCAGAAGAGCGACCATCGGATAGAGATTGCGGAAGCCGTTCGCCATGTAGTTCATCCACAACCCCGCGCCACCGGAAACCACCGCCACCACAGCTAAGCGCAAACTGGCGCCCATGCCGTAGGTTTTGCCTGTGGATTTACCAGCAATATGTTGCTGAAGCACGCGGCTCTCAGCGGGACGAATGAGCGAGAAGACCAGAAACCAGAGAAAATGGATTGCGATTATATGGAAGGCGTGGTGCAGGAATGCTCCCGAAGCCAAAGCGAGAATACCGAGCGAACCAAAAATCAGGATCAGTTTCCGCTGATCCCTGCCAGTGATAAGCTTCGCCCACCATAGCGATGTAATCGAGGCTGTCGGCGCTGCCATCGCAATGAGCGTTACGGTGAACTCATCTGCCCCCAATGACTTGCGGGCAATGACGACCCCAAATTGCGATATTGCCGTAATCGAACCCATCAGCGCCATGTAGGTAAGATAACGAGGGAAGACCGGAATGCGATCTAAAAATTCGAGTAAAGTGGATTTTCGGCTCATAAGCGCATCAGGATGTCCGCAAGGACACACCCTCCCCTCGCTTGAAGTCGATTCGACGCATTACAACCACAGACAATCCAGCGATGAGAAATATTATGCTCGATGCCACCAGAGCAGTGCTTTTTCCGAATACGCTCATCGTAAAATATCCAAACAGCGGAACCAAAGCCCCGCGAATCCCCGTCGCTGCCACATGAACCGAATGATACACTCCAGCGTCATCGCCTCGAGAGAAGCGAATGGAAGACAATTGCCAGAGAATCATCACACCGCTCATGATGAAGCCGAAATACCCGAAAGCAACGTAAACCATGACGTTTCTCATGACACCGTCAAACCAACTGGCTGATAGGAGCAAAATCGGAAACAATGACAACCCGCAGAAAATCATGGCACCCATCCTGTGTGGGGTCGTTCGATCAAAGAATTTACCGAAAAAGGGGATTGCCAGCATCATGATGAGCTGAGAAGTTGCTCCACGCGCCAAGCCAATTGTGTCATAGCCAAGTTTGAGATCGTCAACCAGAAATAGAGGTATGACGGGCATTATCATCATGAAAGCTACCCCGTAGAGCATGAAGGATATTTCAAAACGAAGGTAGTCTTTTCGCACCTTCAGAAGTCTCGCCACATCTTTCAGCGGACTGAGGATGAATTTAGCATCCAGTTTCAGTGGCTTGACTTCATGCTGACTACCGGTTCTTATAGTCGAGAGCAACATCAGGCTGATCATCCCGACTAACGCAGCGATTGGGTACAGGTTTCGGAAACCACCAGTGACATGTTCGAGCCAGAATCCGAACCCTGCCGAGCAGATGGCGACGACTCCCAGGCGGAAAGCTGAAGCTTTCCCGAAGGTCTTTCCGGTGTCTTTAGCGGATACATGTTGCTGAAGAATTCGGTTCTCTGAAGGCCCTATCAGTGCGTAAGCCAGGAAATAAACAAAGTAAATGATCAGGAGATGCTGAATGGTGAAAACGAACGCTCCGCTAGCCATTACCAGGAAGGCTATCGACCCCACCACGAGCAGTAGTTTGCGCTGGTCGCGACCATCAATCAACCGCGCCCACCAGAGCGATGTAAACGCCGCGACAGGCATGGACATCGTCAGCAAGGTGACCATAATTCCGCTGGCGCCTAGCGATTTACGCGCAATAATTTCGCCGAAGCTCATGACGGCATTGATAACGCCGGTAAGAGCGACGTAGGTTGCGTATCGTTTCGCGGCGGGGTGGCGATCCATCCACGTGAGCACGATGGAGTAAAAGAGTATATGTTTCAAAAATGCTGTCCGTTGAAAATTCTAATAGAAGATACTAAGATAATTCAAAAAGATTATACAAATTTCCCTATCTGAAGAACTTGAAGGAATTATTTTCACCGTTTCCTATAATATATTCAGATACTTTATTTTGCCTGACGTAATCTATTGGCAAAAAACCAACCGATTATTCCGCAAGCTCCACCGCCGATGCCGATGGCTAAAAACAGTGTTTTCACACCAATAAGTTCAATGAGCAAGCCGCTTACCCCTGCCGAGATGGCTGTCATTCCCACCACAGCAAGGTTTATGAACGAGAATACCCTCCCGCGGAAATCCTCAGAGACTATATCCTGCACTAGAGATGTGCGGCTGATTGTCAGCAGTGGAATTGCCAGCGAGTGGATGACAATCACCACCGCCAGCATCCCCAGAGAATTGACCCAGAAAATGGGGATGAAGGTCAAGCCGTCGAGGATCATTCCCACCAGCAGAATCTTGCCCTTGCCGAATTTATGCCCCAGGGTAAACAACCCGACCGTGCCGATTAACATTCCAACCGCATAGCAACCCTGAATCAAAGCGTAAGATTCCGCGCCCTTCTGTAAAACAATTTTCACTAGAATCGGAGTGCCAACCACCGCCGGCCCCATGATGAACAGGTTGTCGGCGACGGAAATCAAAAACAAGGGCAACAGCACCGGATTGCGGAAAACATAGCGCACGCCGTCCATGATTTCAGCGGCTTTGATGCGCCCTTTTTTCGCCGGCGCAATGTTGCCTTTCAGGCGTATGCCAATTACACAAAGTAGCGAAAGAAAATACGCCGCCGCATCAACAGTGAACAGATGAATGCTACCGACCAGATGAAGCAAACCTCCAGCAATGGCAGGCCCCAACAACAAGGAAAACTGCCATGAAGTTTGAATCAGAGAGTTCGCCCGAAGCAGCCCGGCTTTTGGAACAATGTCCGGCACAAAGGCATCACGGGCGGGGTTGAAGAATGTGGCAGCAATCGCCAGAGCGAAAGCGATCGCCGCCATAGCTCCCGGCGCAAGCCAACCCGCAAAGAACAACAGCGGAATCAGCAGAACCACCACTGCGCGAAAGGCATCCGCCGCGATGAGAATGCTCCGTTTGTTGGAATGATCTGCCACAGCGCCGGCGACCAGCGACAGCAAAACTGCCGGCAGGAACGATGCCATTGCCACAGCTCCCGTGATTGCTTCGGAGCCGGTCATTTCGAGCGTCAACCATAGCAAGCCGATTTGAAAGATGGAATCGCCACTCTGGCTGATGATCTGACCCATCCAGAGCAGAGTCAGGTTGCGATTCTGAAATAATGTGCGGGTTGTCACTAAGCCTTGCTTCAAAATGTATTAATTTAATCTGATGTGCGGATTGGGAGCAGTATGCAAATTAAGCATTTACTACGAAATCAATTCGCACAGAAAACGGGAATCACAGCCTGTTTGACGTGTTAAATACTGCAAGTGTTTCCCAGACAGGAGTTTAATAATGTTTTTTTAACGGAACAGTATTTGCTCTTTACAGCTTGGTGTTTGGTTTCACGAGCAAAATCGTATAATTTATATGATGCTTTGCCGAATGATGTTTTTGCCTGAGTCGCTTTTGCTTTCTTCAACGTCATTTCATCAAAGTAGTTAACCCGCTTGGATAAAACAATCCCCGGAGACGCACTTTATGTTGATTAGGATTTCTTTCTTTGTGCAGGTGTTGTTGTTAGTATTAACATTAACTATACCTGCTTCAGCAGAACAAGCACAACTAGCGGGGGTTAGCCCTGATGAGTTTTCCCTCACACAAGCTCGCGGTTTAAATGATAATGCAACCATTGTCAACTCCGACGTAGCCGCAATTAGCCTTGAATTTAACCTTTCCACTGTCGAAAACAACCCTCTAGAAGTTGAGGGTGTAAACTACGACATGATGTCTCTGTCCGGCGAAGGCGTTACCATGGAGAACGGCAAGCCAATGTTGCCCATGGTGAGCCGGTTCGTGGTCGTCCCGCCTGATGCCGCTGTGGAATTGAGCTATACTATTAACTCGCAAACTCGCCACAAGTCGGAAAACCAGCCATTAGTGAGCTTAGAGCGAGATGTCGTTCTCGGTTCTGAGAATCAGCAGATTGACATGCGGGGCGTTTATCCTCCAGTAGCGGCTGAAATCAGCTCGCCCATCATTATTCGTGGTGTCCGGCTGGTTAAGGTTACGACCTATCCAATACAATATGACCAGCGGACGCAGGAATATATATACAACGAACAAATCCAGACGACACTAAATTTCGACCCCAACGGTGAAGTCATCAACCCAGTCAGAAATCCTGTTCGTCGCCATCGCAGCCAATCATTCTTAAAAGTAATCAGAAATCTCGCAATAAATGGTGACCAAGTTGGTCGCGATGATCCTGATTTAGACTCTGACCCAGAATACATTGGGCATTATCTTGTAGTGGTACGGGAAGAATGTCTTGAATACGCCGCAGAGTTTATCGAATGGCGTCGCAAGAGCGGTTACAAAATGGATATACTCGTTCCACGCAGCCCGACCAGCGCAAACACTACCAAGGATGAAATCCAAGATTTGTATGATGAATATCTCGATAATGGTGAAGACCCGTTTGATATGGTTTTCCTAATTGGAGATTACAGCCGTTACGACAATGGCGGCCCCGGAGCGCAATGGGTTCTCGAGAGTCATACCGGAACATCATACTGGGGCGCTCAAATTAACCATGCCGACTATCTCTATGCTTGTCTTGAAGGCAACGACTCCAACCCAGATGTCGGCATTGGCCGTTGGATAGCTGGATCACCTACTATGTTGGGGTTAGCCTCCGGCAGAACGATGGCGTATGAAGCCGAGCCGGATATGGATAATCCTGAATGGTTTGACCGTGTGGGCGTGTATTCCCAGCACTGGGGCAACAATGCAGCATCGGCCTGGCACGTCACGATCAATACAAACGTTCGTTGGGCTGAGGAAGTTTGCCAGCGCAAAGGTTTTCAGGATGTAAACTTCTATGAAAACTATGAATGGGATCAACAGGGTGCCTCCATCGGGCCCTGGGTGCGAGGCCTGTATAACGAAGGCACGAACATGTTGCTGGGACGCGCGGAAAACTACTATTGGCGAACCAACTTCAACGGCGTGGACGATAACACCGTTTTCCCGATGCGCATAGTCACCAGCGGTCATGGCGAGTGGTCGGCGTGGTCACAATGGCGCGCCTATAGTGGTGGTGGACCTGATCATTTGAAAGGTCCAGTATCAACAACCTGCGGATGGGGTGGGCCGCCAACGGCACCCATGAGCGCTGCCTGGATGGAAATGGTAAGTGGTGTATTGCAGAAAGAACTGCCGATGGGCTGGGCTTACTCCAATGCTTTGAATGCCCTTGAGCTGTACTTCCCCGACTTTCGTTTCTCTAACAAAAACATGTATTCTGCTTGTCGAACCGACCTCGACTACTACGGCGACCCCGGCATTCAGCCCTGGATCGGCGTGCCTCGCATGGTAGAGGTTGATTGCTCGAATCGGATTACAACCGAGACACGGCTGATCGAAGTCTATGTCAACGACGAAGATAACGGCGATGATCTTGCTGGAGCCCAAGTAACATTCTACGCCCCCGGAGACATGCCAGATTTCGACGATGACGACTATGCAACCTTTGATGAAATGTTCATGCGCACGACAGTTACAGATGTTGACGGTATTGCGCGATTCGTTTTTGACGATGATGATGAGTTTGAAGGTGAAGATGCTTTCGTCACAGTAACTGGCCGAGACATTCGCCCATTTTTCTGTGAGATTGACATCAGGAATAATATCTCAATGCCAGACATTGATGGATATGTACTTGAAGAGAATGAAGGCAATGGCGACGACATTATCAACCCCAGTGAGACCTTCGACTTAATTCTGGATGTGATAAATCTCGGCAACCGGAATGCTATCGAAAATCTGACCGCCGTGGTAACATCCTCGTCCCCCTGGATCGAAGTCGAGGAAAATGAAGTATCCTTTGATGACATTCCCGAAGGTGAAGTAGTCAACGCCAATGAAGCGGCGGTGTTACACATTCATGCTTCCTGCCCGGATGGCATCAGTCGCCCGAAGACAAGACCAGTGTTGACTGTTGAATTTACCAACGACGAAGATACTTGGCAATCAGCGATTGAACTAACTCCTTCAGCTCCAAATTTCGTTATCCGCCGAATCGTTGGCGGCGATGTTATTCCGCCACGCCAGCGGAATTTTAACATTGATCTCAGCAATGTTGGCAGCTTGGATGCGCCGGAGATGGTCGGCACACTGGAAACACAAGGGCTTGGAGTCAGTGTGGTTGTGGAAAATGCCAACTATCCCGACATTGACGCTGGAGATCATTCATTGGTTGATGGCGAACTATTTCTCATCGCCGGCAATAGCATTGCCATTCCGGGGTCACGACATAACCTGATCCTTATCTTAACGTCTGAAGCTGGCTTTGTTGACACTGCTTACTTCAGCCTTCAGGTTGACGAAGTCAGAGAAAACGCGCCACTGGGCCCCGATGACTATGGCTATATCTGCTTCGATGACACCGATGACGACTGGGATATGGCTCCAGACTACAACTGGATTGAAATTGACCCAGACAACCGCGACGCTGACTTCGAAGGCGAACCTTGTGATTTTGACGGAGTCAGCGATGAAGATGTCGGTGAATCTCAAGTGGTTCAGATGGGCATGTCAACCCAATATTACGGCGAACTCTTTGACCGCATTACCATCTGCACTAACGGCTTTATCGCTATGGGCGATCAGGATCGCATCACCAACTTCCAAAACTGGCCTCTTGATCGTGGCATTGGCGGTGGCGCCGGAATGGTCGCGCCCTTCTGGGACTGGCTCGACTTTAACAACAACTCAGATATTTTCTACTATTATGACGATGAAGAAAGCCTGTTCATCGTCCAATGGACTAACCTGCGCCACCATTCAGGCGGCAACTCGAACTTGAATTTCCAGGTGATTTTCTACGATCATAATGTCTGGGTGACAGAAACTGGCGACCAGAATATCCTTTTCCAATACAAAAACATTGCCAATGTTCGTGGCACTGTTGAAGGTGTTGTGCGCGAGAAAAACAATACTTATGCCTCCGTTGGAATTTCCAGCCCGAGCGGTAGCATTGGCTTATCCTACACGTTTGAAAATGAATATCCTGTAAATTGCGCTCCATTGGCAAACCAACGGGCATTGTTCTTTGCAACTTCGCCTCGCTTCAGATCAGGTTCTCTATTCGGGCATGTTACAGATCACGAAACAGGGCAGCCGATTGTCAATGCAGTGGTTTACACTGAGCACGGTTTCACTGCCATCACCGATGAGGATGGCAACTGGCGGATCAACGATGCCTTAGCGGAAGTGCCATTTGACATCACGGCGAGATACCAAGGATATAACGATACTACTCATTTCGAGTTATTCTTGCCGGAAGATGAAGAAATCGAGGTCAACTTTGATCTACTTCACCCGGAATTCATTCCATCTGCCGACTTCCTGCGAGCAGAGCTTAACGTTGGTGAAGCAATTGAACTTGACTTCAACGTCGAAAACACAGGCAATGGGCCTCTATCGTGGTGGGTGGAAGAGCGCCTACGCGGCGACGCAAACGCCGAGCCTTGGGAACTGCGCCGCCAGTATGAAGTCAGTGCCGAGACGAACGATCCGCGTTTGCACGGTGTCGTTTTCGCTGAAGATCATTTTTACGTTGCTGGCTACAATGACGGCAATTGCCAGATGTACGTGTTGGATCGTGATGGATCTATGATCGATCAATATGATCAACTCAACACATCGCGCTATGGGTACAAAGACATGGCTTACGATGGTGAATGGATTTGGGCATCTGGCGAAGAAGATGTCATTGCCTTCGACCTTAATGGTGAAGAGATGGCACGCTGGGAAGGTCCCTGGACACCGAACAACATGCTTGCATGGGATACAGACAATGATTGGCTATGGGTTGCCAGCACAACATCAAACTTTGTCGCTTATGATCGCGAAGGAAATGAGCAGGCGCGGTTAGATCGTCATGGTTTCCGCATGTATGGCATATCCTATTGGCCAGATGATCCCGATGGATATACCATCTACATCATGCACAGGCTCAATGATGTTGGCGACCAGATTATCCACAAGATGAATCCGGCAACCAACGACACGATGCTGGTCGCTATGTTAGAACCACCTGAAGGCGGAAGTCCGGGCGGCACATTCATCGCCAATACTTTTGACGTTTACAGTTGGGTGCTGATGCACTGCGTCAACGATGGCGCGGAAGACAGAATCGACATCTGGCAGGTTGATGCCCGTCGCGATTGGTTCAACCTTGAACCAATGACCGGCACACTTCAGACTGGTGAGACTCAGGATTTCACGCTGACACTTGACGCGGATAATCTACCGGCGGTTCGGTTTGAAGCTGATCTTGAGTTCTTCCACAATGCCGAGATTGGCAACTGGACATTGCCGATTACTCTGGATGTCGTAGGCGGAATGAGAAATCTTGTTATGCCGTTGTCAGAAGGCTGGAACTTCAACTCGATCAACGTCGTGCCGGAAAACCTCGACGTTCGTGAGATAGTTCGCCCGCTGGTTGAAGCCGGGCAATTAGTCATCCTGAAAAATGGCGCCGGGCAATTTTACATGCCGGATCAGGATTTCATCAACATCGACGGCTGGAATGTTGCCGAAGGCTATCAGATTTACGTCAATGCCGACACCGAGCTTCGCATAAATGGCGCTGTCATTCCGGCGGACTTGCCAATAGCGCTTGACGAAGGCTGGAACATGATTTCATACTATCCGATTCAGCCTGTTGATGCTATTGTGGCGATGGAGAACATCGCTGATGTGCTTGACATCGTGAAGAACGGCTTGGGGCAGTTCTACATGCCTGAGTTCGGCTTCAGCAACATAGGAGATATGATTGAAGCGCAGGGCTATCAGGTCAAAGTCAGCGAAGCTGTGGATTTGGTGTACAATGTCCCGATGCTCGACCAGTTAGCAGCGGAACGTCCGCAGTCGCCCCGTGTTTTGCCGAGTCATTTCGCTGTTTCGGCAGGTTCTGATGCGTTCATGCCGATGCTGGTGATGGCTAATCGTTCGCTGGCAGGCTGTGAAATATCTGCTGTCAATTCTGCCGGGCGTGTTCTGGGCGCAGGAGTAGTTGACAACGACGGCAGATGCGGCTTCAGCATCTGGGGTGACAACAGCGCCACGGCTCAGATTGACGGCGCAGAAGACGGTGATGCCTTCACATTCATCCTCTGGAACGGCACTGAAGAGATGCCGGTCAAGCTGGAAATGCTCCATGGTCAAGCGGTTTGGAATGCCGATGGCTACGCCGCTGGCAAACTATATGGCGATGGCGCAACGCCGGTGGTTTTTGGCATCCATGATTCATATCCCAACCCGACCAACGGCCCAGTGCGGCTGTCATTCGGCTTGGAAAACGATGGTTTAGTCTCGCTGAGTGCGTATGATTTGACGGGCAGGCAGGTTGGCGTGCTGTTGAATCAGCAGGTTCGCGCGGGTTACCATCAGGTTACATGGAACACGGACAAAGTTCCGTCGGGTGTGTATCTGCTGAGGCTGAACGCGGCGAGCCTGTCTGCAATCAGCAAGGTGGCGGTCGTGAAGTAAGGCTTGACAAACAGGCATGATATACAGCAACGGCGAGGCTTCGGCTTCGCCGTTGTTGGTTTTGGGGGGGAAGGTGGGTTTACCTAATACTGTAAAGGAACATCTCCTCAACTGGTGTGTCTGTTCTTTTTTCTTCCCAACGTGCATATTCGTTAGCTTTTGGATCCACTTCAGCATATTTCCCTTCGCTCGTCAAGCGTAGAAAAGTCAGGAGAAGTTTTTCATTCTCATTTTTAGGATCTATCTTGTTTTCCATCATTTCTCCTTCGGATGGATGATATTTTTTCCTTGAAAACAACCCATGATATAAGGATTATCATTG
>CAZAGU010000110.1:0-12205 GCA_964484805.1 uncultured bacterium | reverse complement strand
TGTACATGACACCATCCATGCCATCCGGGCTACGAATTCCCACAAGGGGATATTTGTAAAATTCGTTGGGACTGCCCGGCACCATGGCAATGCTTTTGTACTGGAAGGCAATTTCACCATCGCCAGTTGGTGTGGTGTAAAACTCAGGATCATAGAGTACGACCTGAAATTCCATTCCACCTTCGTTTCCAGCTTCCATAATTTTCAGCCCACTCCACTGAACCACGAAAGCATTGATTTCTTCTATGAAGTAAGTGAAAACTCCCGCCGTTTGATCACGGTTCTGATTTTCCATGTTGATCTGGAAAGGCGAAATCTGCCCGTCAATGCCGCCAATGTCCGGAATGGGGCGAGCATCGTTGCTGCGGCTACGAATCTGTGATCCACCCATGGAAAGCCAGCCGTCGGTGCAGACGATAATTGAATCGTATTCCTGTCCGTAATAGGTGAATGTGAAGGGAAGCTGAATGACAGCGTTTTCGTCAAGTTCAATTTGTCGTGTCAGGTTAGTGTCAACCTCAAAGGGAATCATCGTGCCCGGAAAATATGCTCCAACAGCGCGGAAGGGATTGATCTCAAACCATTGGAAGTCCGGTGCCGGTGTCCAAGCTTCGTGGTCGTCTTCGCTGTCGAAACAAACATAGCCATAATTGTCGGGAAACAGCGGATCATTTTGAGCTGGTTCACCAACAGCGTCGGTCATAATATCCAACGCGGTCGAATAGCCATTCTGGCTGGCGACTGTCAGCGTGAAGGAAATCTCGGTGCCGGGAATAAAATGGTCAGTCAGTTCAACTCTAAAGCCATTTGCCGAGCGGGTCTGATCGGCGCTGATTGCTGCATAATTGACTTCAGCTTCAACAATGGTGACTCCGTTGGTGTGGCTTTCCAGTGTCGCGGTCAAGGCTTCAGTGTCAAGATCGCCAGCATTGCGCAGTTCAATGGTTAAATTCCCTTGAGAAAGCGGTGCGAGGTTGTCGGTGTCAATGCTTGACAACTCAACATTAGCGCCGGATGAAATAATTTCAAACGCTTGCATCCAATGCGTTTCACCAGAAGCGACATCAATGCGTATCTGCAGTTCCGTTCCGCCCGGGCATGTGGGGGAAAGAGTCATTTCAACGTCTTCAGTAATGCTACCAGCACCGCCAGCGGCGATGTTTGCCACAGGTGAGCTTTCGCGGGAGAATTCTAGGTATTCGCTGTTTGTGCTGAAGGTCGCGGTCATGTCCTGTGCAGCCTGATTGCCCTGATTTGCCAGAGTCAATGTCAAATCAACGGTTTCACCAGCGGCAAACAGTTCGTCGTCATCGTCAAATCCGCCAGCCTGCAAGACGATATTGACCGCAGGAGTGCCCACTTCAATGTCTTCTATCAGTGGCAGACAGTTGCGCTTGTACGCGGTGATAAGCAGGTCTTCATCAGGATCAAGCCCATCAGGAACTGTGAATGCCACAACGCCACCAGCATCGGATTGAGTGATATATTTGATGCCATCCTGTTGCATGATGCAGACTGTGGCATCAGCAATTGGATTTTCGCCATCGCTGAGGGTAAACTGAACTAAAGTAGCGCCAGCATTAAAAGCATCTGGCAAGTTTGTGGTAATCTGCGCCGGGTCGGCGGCGTTGCGGATGACTAAAGTCGGGTCGCCAATGAAATGAAGCTGTCCCATCTCTTCCCATAGGTCAGATTCAAAGGGTATTGTCATCTCTTCAATTACTGAGAATTGCATCAAAGCGTACTGATAAAGATTGCCGCCCTGGAATTCATTTAGATAGCGCATTCCGTAAACTGACCAGCCTTCAAGATAGGGTATTAATGGGTTGCCATCAGCAGGCTCCCAACAACCGTAGCCACCAATCATACCGTTTTCTTCATCAGCAGAACCTGAATTGAAGAAATCGACGAAGATTGCATCATTGTAGTGCTCGCCATTGGAAATAATAAATGGGTGTTTTCTGCCGACCTCGGCTACTGCTTGTACTGTGTGATGTCCGAGAGTATCGTAAACAACCACACCCCATGGCCATTCGGTCGCCAGCCCAAAACCAACGCCCTCTCCATAAGCTTCAAGCATGGGCTCTGCAATGTTAAACCGACCAAGCCCGGGACCCCAAAGGGTGTCAATAACGCTGTAACCAATATCGCGCAAGCGAGGTTGTTCCCACATAAAAATATCGAGATCATCCTGATATAGTTGGTCAGGACGATCGGTAGAATTAAACGATTGCAAGCACCGTTCAGCCCATTCGCCGACTTCAGGCGTTTGCTCGTAGCGGATCGAACGATCAATGGCATAGATCAAATCTTCATCAGAATGGCAGGGGAAACGAGCCGTGATAACTTCAGGAATGTAGTCATCACCTTCGAAGGTTGCGTAGAAAATGTCACCAATAATGGGAATATCTTGAGCGCCATTGTGCTCAACCCAGCCGTACAGCGGGAAATAGTAGGGTGAGTTTTCGTCCACCTCTTCGGTGTCCCAGTTGCCAATAATGATGACATAGTCGAGCGAGCCAGCGTTCACATCGTCGTAATACTCCTGAATCGCCGCTTTGGTGTCGTCCTGATCTTGCCCAACGTCAACGCCGAGCATTTCCACGGCGTAGCCCATGCGGCGTTTCCAGTTGGCGAATATTTCCAGATCGTCCATGACATTTTCTTCTTCGAGGTCTGCGTTATAGGCGATCAAAATGCGCGACAGGCTGGTTGCTGCCAGATCACGGGCTGGAGGATTGATAGCGAGGTCGTCGAGCATCCGGCTAAACTGGGCACTCATCGGCTTGGAAAAGCTAACAGTCGCATTCCCTGCTTGGGTGTATTCAAGCTCAAGAGTGATCGAGCGGTTTTCGACAACCAAATCAGCTTCGCGCTGAACCGGGCTAATCACAATCGGCGCCATGCGGACACCGCGGAAAACGACGGACTTGCCAAACCTGACGGGGGAATTGTCGTTGGTAAAATTCACCTGCGTCGCTGTTGTTTGCTGGTTGGTGTAGCCGAAATTATCGACGGTGTATTGGCTACTTTCGCAATGGGACACCGCGCCAACAGCGTCAATGCCATTGGGTAGAACGACCCAGCGGATGATGGTTGGCATGGATTCACTCTGACGAAAATCGAAGCCTGAGTTTTCCAATCTTTGCACGGGTGATGGAATGTTGATGTTCACGGTCATTCCACTCAAACCGTGTTCCTGAACTGTAAATACCGCATCACGCTGAAGCTCTAAGCCCATGTGAGCGGTCTGGTTTGAAGCAAATAGCTGCGTCACGAGCAGACATAATGTGAAAACTAGCAAAAGTTTTGCTGAAGTTCGCATAGCGATGATCCCTGAGTTAAATTCCTTTGCATCGAAAAGCGTAAGGATCGTTTAACAATTTCCGAATTTATTACTACGGTAAACCCGGTGAAAAATTCCACCGGGCTTCACCGTTATCTACGTCTTTAACATATCGAATGCACTTTGCGAATGCGCTGATATGTTATTTTATCATGGTCGTTTTGGCAATTTTCGTCCGGTTGCCGGATTGAAGTTTAACCCAGTAAATTCCTGACGAAAGCATCGAGCCATCGAGCGTAACCGTATGCCAACCGACTTCAGGCACGCCATTGTATAGCACAGCAACCTGCCTGCCCATGACATCGTAAAGTGTCATTTGGGTCTGGTCAGATTGATCTATTCCGAACCTGATGCGCGTTGATGAGTTAAACGGCGACGGATAGATGGACTCAATTGTAAACTCAACAGGAATGGTTGATGACTCATTCAGACCAGCGTCGGGATCCATCAAGAATCCATAGCGCTCGTTACATTCTATGACATCTTCGCCGGACATAGCCTTCACCCACCATGTGGTGTGATGGTCGTACATCCGCTCACGGTTGAATGCAAGCGTGTCCAGATCAATCGCCATTGATGTATCATGCGTGGCGATGCCAATTGAATCGTTTTGGACGCAAATCCAGAACACATAAAACGGATCATCGTTGATGTTCCAGTCCTCGGTTGGATCCCATGTGAACGTAACCAAGCTTGAGTCAAACGATAGCGTGTCAAGATTCGCAGGATACGCCAGATCAAAGGGAACTGGTTGCATTGGCCCAATCACATCAAGTTCGATCCCAACGTGTCCTAGCCCGCTGTCTGCATTGTGCGTGAAGTACAGCTCAGAAACGAAGGTCGTCTCAGGCAATTCTGTTGAATTCAGTGTAACCAGGAATTCGGTGATTTCACCTGTCTGCAATGTGCCAGCTTCCGCTTCAGTCCAGCCAATATCGGTCATCATGTCAAGCTGGAACCAGTCTTTACGGGCATCAACCTGCCAAATGTCAATGCGGTCGGTTGAGCCATCATTCACAGCGATCATGTAAACCCAGCTATAGACATCAAATGTGTTGGTTATGAACGTTCCGCCAGAGACACCTCCTTCAGGAGGAATCAGGTCTGCAACAAACATAGTGTCGTCGTTGGTTTCCGGGTTCATCTTATGTACGACCATATCTCCGTAATCAGTTACCTTATGGAGGATATACAGCGGGTGGTTATCCGGGTCGTCAGGATAGTAAGACAGACCATACATTCTGAATCCGTCTCGGTTGATGCTGTTCAGACGGTTGCCTTCAAGGTCATAAGAGACGATGTCTGTAGTGGTGCTCGAAATCCAGAGGCATTGTCTGTCCGTATCCCATGTTACGAGGGTGTTGACAGATTGTGGTCCTTCAAAGCGCGCCATTTCTTCGCCATCGCGGTTGAAGGCAATGACATCCTTCTCACCCGAACCCCACAGCCATTGACCATCCCAGGTAAGGTCTTTCATGCCGTAGTGGCTGGAATTTAACTGATCAAACTGCCGAACCAAATTTCCTTCTCGATCTACAACATAAATCTGCGGTTCGCCACCGTTATAGCCCGTAATGTAGAAATTATCCTCAACAAATACCACGCCCTGCAACCGGGCATCATTCAGCGAGTCACTGGAGGCATATTGACGACGAATTTCCCATGGATTTGCGTTGGCATCACCTAGTAAGCGACGGTCAACATTCCAAAACATGGGTCCATTGCCAGTGTTTTGCATCTGGAAATTCCGGGGCACTTCAAAGCCCGGGTCAAGGCGCTGGAATAGATTCCAGACGCTAGGCGTAAACTCAGGGTGCAACAGTTGGAAATTAATTTCCAGACTGTCCCCTTCAGGAACTTCAAGCCCAAACTCGGTGGAATCGTTAAAACCTTGCGCCCGTGCTGTTATATCAAACGGAACTTCCGCCAACGCGCCATTGATCCGGTACTCACCGTTTTCATCTGTAAGCGCAGTGAAACCATGTTTGGTGGCAACGACTGCGCCTGTAATTGGCGCATCGTTGGCGAAATCGGTGACTGTGCCGTACAATAAACAGGATTTGTACTGCGGCGAAGTTGAGTATAAAATCGCCAATTGATTGCGCAACGGTGTGGACGTTACAGGATACGTGTTGGCAAAGGTATAGTTCAGCCCTGTATCTCCATTGGGCGAGCTGATGCCAACTGAAGCATATGGCACATTCACTGCCCACGCATCGTTGTTTGGCTCGTCGTGGGGACCAATCGCCTGCGCGATGGATTTGTACTGGAACAGAATGTTCTGATCGCCTGATTCCGTGACCCAAACACTATTGTCGTATAGAATCACTTGGAATGTCAGGTCTGCCTGCCCGGTCTCTTTGTGACGGAATCTATACCACTCAATGATGTAACGGCTGTCGTCTTCATCATAGTAGGTGTAAACATCACCGTTTTGACCAAGTTGTAACCAGTCCCAGAACGGGGCGACCATCCCTAAACCGCCTGCGAATGCCTGATCGAGAGGCCAGTTCTGAGAATTGTGCATCATGGGCTGATTACCCATAGACACAAAGCCGTTGGTGCAGACGGTTATCGTGTCGTACATGTAACCGTAGAACTGCATTGAAAACGGCATCGGAATTACTATGGTCTGACCGACTTCTTCGGTGCCACGGGGATTTCTGTCAAAATCAAGCACTTCTCCGTCTTCGTCGCGGTCGCGGTCTTCAAGCGAAATTTCAACCCATTCATAGTCAGGTGAAATTGCCCAGTCTTCGTCTTCGCAGTCAAAGCAGATGTACCCGTATTTGTCGGGACCCTGTGGGAAATTTTCATCTTCTTCACGAACCTGAAGATCAAAATAGGAAGTATCTACAAAGTCATTCTCATTGGTAAGAATCAACATCATCTGCGTCATCGAACCGGGCACAACCACGCTGTTGCCGCTAATGAGGAATGTTCCATCGTCGCGCAGTGTGGAATGGTGTCCGGCATCAAGTGCGTCATAAATGCCGTTTGATTCAACAACACCTACACCCATTCCTAAGTTTACGAGATGAGCGGTAATAGGAGGACTGTCTAATCTGCCGGTATTTTCCAGATCAATGTTGATTTCTGTCAATGTGTCGGCAATGACAATTCCTCCGGGGATGCGGCGAACGCTGAAGTTCGGCGCAACCGGATCAATCGTGAAGCCCGATCGCCAGACATCTTCACCGGCGTGGAATTCAACCAGTACCTGTGGCTTAGTGGAAGGACGCGCGGCGCCATCGGGGCAAGCGGGATGAATGATGATTTCCACAGTGCTCTGTCCGTCAGTTGCTTCGTCAGCTTCGAGATCGCCAAAGGTTACTTCGTTGTCTTCTGCTATTTCGATCCATGGGGAAAGTGAGCTGACAACAGCCGTAACATCTTCAATTGTTCCTTCGGCAGCGAGGTTAAGCGCGCTAAGGGAGAGCGAGAAGGTTTCGCCGGGGTTGACATCACCGTCTTCGTTGCCTTCAGTCTCGTTCATTTCATAATTTGCGAGATCAATTGAAGCCACATTACGTTCGATCTCGATTTCACTGAAGTTAGGCAGAAGATCTTTGCCTTCGGAATCTCTGCCTGTGACGGTAACGTACATGAGGTCGCCGTCCCAATCTGGGGCTTCATTAAAGACGAAGCGCGCATAGCCATCTAGGTCAGCAAATGTCGTCACCTGCCAAACTTCATGTTCAGCATAATCATCGGCATCATCGGGAAGTTCTCCGGGAACATAAAGTGTTACGCGAGCATCACCAACAGCGGCTTCGTCCAAGTCTTCAATGGCAGGATCAAATACGAACACTTCGATCATTCGAGTAGCATCTGAGATAGCAACCGGGTGATCCACATCCACTTCGCGAGGCACATTTCGCCAAGGTTTAATTGTCGGATCGCCGTAGGTGTCTGTGTCAGTTTTTGTCTGGTGATAAATGTCCCGGCTACCGCTACCATAGCGGAAGTTTGGCAGGAAGGATTCAAGATTCACAGTTGAATAAACCCAACCCCAGCCAAAGCTCATGTCGTTTAACATGATACCTTTGACCATACCCAGCCAGACGGCGTTCATGGCAGTGATGGATGGTCCACCCCAGCCACAGGTTGAAGCGACGGGACCTCTGGGATGTTGAGCGGAGCCGCTACGCGTGCTCCACCATGTGGCCCATTCACCGTGACCACTGGTGACGAGACGAATGGGGAAGATTACATTGTCTCTTGGCCCATTAAAATTGTTACGCCAGTAGTAATTCTCCGCACGCTCAATCATAACGTTACAGCCGTCATCATATTGCTCAGTCGCCCAGGGGCCATAAGACTGACCTTCCCGGTCATGTTCGTAGCGTTCATGGAAGCGAATGTCATCATAGCCAAGATGTTCGAGCACTTCCAAGCCCCAGCGAACCGTGGAATGAATGGATTGATGCCAGTGCCCTGTTTCGCTGTTGCCCCAGTGTTGGCTACCAACGGCGCCGCGGGTAAACCAATCGGTGTCTTCCATATACGGACGGGCTTCATACGCTAGTGAACGTTCAACAAACAGACCCATCGTGGTAGCGTTGCCGGAAGTCCAACGGGAAAGACCAACATCCATGTGAATGTCATCGCCTTCGAGCAAACCATAGTAGTAATCAGCATGTGCTGGACTACCCCAGATACTCTCGCCTGTGTTTGTGTTGATAATCCATTGTTGTGCAGGGCCCTTACCATCGTAGCCTGTATAATCGCCGATAATCAGTAAATGATCAAAGGGATCTTCGCCAGCATCAACGTATTCATCATAACGATCCTGAATCATGCCTCGAACGGTGTTAATATTGCCACCCTGCCCTGAGCTGACGGACATAATGTCAACCTTGTAACCGGACTTGCGACGCCACTCAAGGAATGGCTGGGCATGTAGGATGGCGTTCTCATGGCAAGCGACGAGCATGTGCCCTGCGTAGGGTGAAAGGTTCTCAATATCGTCACGACTTGGCTCTGATGGGTTAACCACCAGATTATTGATCACATTCTGGAATTCGCGACTTTTGTTTCGGCGGACAGGATTGCGAACGGCATTAACTGGAGCATCGTTAGTGTAACGAAGTTCTGTGCGAATGTTTTCGTGATAAAGATAAACGTTGTTTTCCGAATCGTATTGTACCGGATGGGTTGTAATCTTAACCATCCGAACGCCACGCATGATGGTGGGAATAGACATTTCCGCGATCGTTTCAGGATAAACGCCTTGAAGGGGTTCCGGTTCATCAACCTCGAGGTAAGCGGCTAATTCCTCGTCCAGATTCATCGGAGGTGGACTTTCTGCAGGAATTACCTGAACATCGCCCGATTCAACGACGAGTTCAATGGCGACATTGGGTGGAACAACAACAAACCTTGATACCATTGGTAAAATAGGTTTGCCATAATCGTATGTAATTCCTTCGCCCGGAGCGGTGAAGGCGGTGAATGATTCGGAGTTGAGCTCAACGATTTGCTGATCGATGTCAGCAACATTGAATTCAAGAAGTAGTCCAGAATCGTTCGATTGAACGGCAACGTGATCAATTCTTGAAGCCTCAACCTCAGCGGCATTAACAGCACAAGTTGCCACTAAAATGAGTGCAAGAATTGCAACAACGAAGGCGGGTCTCTTCATGTTACACTATCCTAAAGTTAGTAAATCATATAATCAAGCAGCCGGAACACCGACGGCTGGTCGCACACGTTTTAAAAAATCCACAACTTTTAATGTAATATGGGGGCTCTCAAGTGTCAAGGAAGTCTTGACAATTCACAAATTACAATAATTCTTTGCCTGTTTATTTCAGCAAAATATGCATTATTAGTGAAAAAATAATTCTCGAAAAATGCACAAATGCTGAATTCTTTCACAAAATCGCAAAATATTCACCCCGAAATGCACTAAATTGCACGAAATTTTGCAGGATGAATATCCCAACCTACCAGTCAACAGCAATAAATATACCAAAGCTACTAAATCACTTTAATCAGTGAGTTCAGACTTTTGGTAACTTACCATGAACTTTGGAGCAGTTACGAATTCTGCACCATACTCCCAATCAAGTAGTTTTCACCAATTAATCTTCGCCGGGTTCAATTCGCCCAAATTCTATTCCCATTCGCTCGGCAGTGCTGACACCTTGTTCGCTTGGATTAACACGCTTGATTTCTCGCACAGCTTCTTCAAGTGGAACAGACTCAATTCGGCGACCTTTGAGCACAACGGTTCTTCCAAACTGCTCGTGAGCAATCAACTCGACAGCCTCAGCGCCGAATTTTGTCGCCAGAATCCGGTCATAAGCGTTTGGTGAACCGCCACGTTGCAGATGACCGAGCACGACGACTCGCGTCTCAATCTCGGTTTTTTCTTCAATTTGCGCCGCCACTTCGTAGCTGATACCACCCAGTCGGACATTTTGATAATTATCCCTAGCCGCCGCTTGAATGACCTTCCGACCACCAACTGGAAACGCGCCTTCTGCGACAACTACAACACTAAACCTACGTCCAAGAATGTAGCGTTGTTTGACTTTGGCGCAAACGAGATCAATATCATAGGGTATCTCAGGGATAAGAATCACATCCGCGCCGCCTGCCAGCCCGGACTCAAGTGCAATCCAGCCGGCATCCCGCCCCATCACTTCCATCACCATCACCCGGTGATGGCTTTCAGCCGTGGTGTGCAGTTTATCCAGCGCTTCAGTGGCTGTGTCCACGGCAGTTGTAAAGCCGAAGGTCAGATCGGTGGCTGAAAGATCATTGTCGATGGTTTTCGGCACGCCGACAATCGGTACACCAAGTTTGTAGAACTCGTTGGCAATGGTAAGAGTGCCATCTCCACCAATGGCGACAATGGCATCCAGCCCGAGCGTTTTAATGTTGTCAATGACCTTCGCTGAGGCATCAAAGATAACCTTTTTTCCGTCAACCTCTTTAACCTGTTTAAACGGATTGCCTCGGTTGGTTGTTCCGAGTATTGTGCCGCCACGGTGAAGGATCCCGCTGACAGAATCAAGATTCAGTTGCTTGAGATTTCTGGCATAAATCAAGCCGTCAAAGCCATCTTCGATGCCGATGACATCCCACTGATAATGTAAACGAGCTGACCTGACGACAGCTCGAATGACAGCATTCAAACCGGGGCAATCGCCTCCACCAGTTGAGATTCCGATCTTTTTTATCATAGCGACCAACCTGCCTGTTTATTTTACATTTGATCAATTAATATAACACGAATTCGCATCCCGCGCTACTATCGAAAAAGTGCGAAAATAACAACCACGCTAGCGAATCGTTTGCACAGAATGAAATAATCCACTTGTCAGATTTGAATTTGCCCGGCAGGCTTTGCAAGAATGCCATGTTATAGTATTTTATTAAACATTAGTCAATTTGGAAGTGATTCAACACAAGATTAACTGATTGCCATGAAAAAAAGCCTAACAGTACTGACGCTCGTGGGCGCCAGACCACAGATTATCAAAGCCGCCACACTCAGCCGCGCGTTTCGCCAAAGCGGGATCCGCGAGATTTTCGCTCACAGCGGACAGCACTACGACCACGGGATGTCCGGGATTTTCTTTGATGAGCTTGAACTACCACCCATAGATTTCAACATGAATGTCGGCTCAGGGTTGCACGGTCAGCAAACCGGAAGAATTCTCGAACGCTTCGAGCAAATTCTGCTCGATCAGAAACCCGACGTGGTGCTGGTGCATGGCGACACAAACTCGACACTGGCGGGCGCAATCGCCGCCGTGAAACTCCAGATTCCCATTGCACATAATGAATCAGGCTTGCGTAGCTTCAACCGATCCATGCCTGAGGAACATAACCGGATATTAACCGATCATTGCGCCGATCTTCTGTTCTGCCCGACGGCGACCGCGGTGTCGCAACTCGCCAGCGAAGGCATTACGCGCGGCGTGCATCTGGTCGGCGATGTTATGTATGATCTTCACCTGCATATTCTGGCGAAAGCCGAGTCCAGCTCGAAAATTCTCAGCGAGCATAACCTTACAGCCGGTAAGTATATTCTCAGCACACTTCACCGGCCGTACAACGTGGATGATCCCCAGAGGTTGCGGAGTATTTTCCAGTCGTTAAGTGATACGGGCGAGATTATCGTTTTGCCCATACATCCGCGCACACAGGCAAAAATGGACGAGTGCGGAATTGCTCCCGCCGCAAACATCAAGCTGATTGCACCAGTGGGGATTCTCGATATGATTGTGCTGGAGAAGAACGCCAGAATGATACTCACGGATTCCGGTGGGATTCAGAAGGAGGCATATTTTGCGGGGGTTCCCTGCGTCACGATGCGCCCTGAGACCGAGTGGGTTGAGACTGTGGAAACGGGCTGGAATTGCGTCGTTGGGGCTGATCCTGCGGCAATAGCTGATGCGGTTTCGACGCATTGGTGGAGCGATGTTCAGCCACCACTCTTCGGAGATGGCAAAGCTGGCGAGAAGATTGCGAAAATCCTGCTGAAGACATATAGTTAGGGGGGGGGTAATTTCAATCCTTCGTTGGTCATTCATTGCAGTGCAGGTGGCTTGCCCGGACAAGCCCTGACCGGTTTATCCTAACTGACAACAGCGGACAAAGTCCGCTGTTGTCCTCGCGAAGGCGGGGATCCAGTGCTTTGAGAAGGAAATTTTATCCACAGATTTCGCAGATTACACAGATAATAAATGCTCTTGTTCCATAATCTGTTAAATTTATTAATCCGGAACGAAGTGTAGCCGGCAAAGCCAATCTGTTGTGAATTCTTCTTTATAAGGGAGAAATCTCTGAAAATCAAATCTGGGTACCGGCTTTCGCCGGTACGACGTGGTGTAGAGTGCGTTT
>CAZAGU010000109.1:0-12217 GCA_964484805.1 uncultured bacterium | reverse complement strand
TCCGTTCCCGAGCTTGACCGGGAACCCAGATTGAGAGTTTGACATTCCCATGCTCCTGTGTAGGAACAAGTAACGGCATGCAGTCAGCATTCCGGGTGAATAATTATCCGATTGCGATTCCGAAGATGAAGTCCGCGACCGGTTGGACCTCTGATGTGCCTGGTCCCTGAAGATGGATTGTTCTGTTACTGCTTTCTCAAATCAACCAACCGATTAGGCAAATGAGACCAGCCAGCAAATTGTAAATTTGCATTAGACAAACCACCAATTCCGTCAGCCCAATATATTGGTGCAGGAAGGCGGCTTGGTTGATATGATAGAGTTGCAGAATGACACAGTGCTGTCAGAAGTTGAGCAATATCCTCTGAAGAATACCTATTTGGATTTATAGGAACACGGAATTTAACCGGACTAATGAGTTCTTTTGGTTTTGACGACATACAGGGATAAATAGCTGTGAATTCCGAATTTTCTATCAACAAAGTTGTAGCAGCCGTAGGCTGATGGTGCTCACAGTGAATTAAAGGAGTGCCTGATTTTGCATACTCAATAAGAGTAAATTTCTTGTCACCTAGTGCATTTGTGTAATTCTCCAGGAGTTCGTATTTTGGTCTAAGTCCATCATGAATTATGAAAATTTCTCTATAAGGTGAAAACTCTTCAGCCTTGGAAATTATCCATTTTAATCCTTCAAAAAGAGCATCAGACGAAATTGTGTCATCCTCATTTTTTTGAATGCGATAATATGCTTTTAACCCTCCAGTAAAACTCGTAAGAGTGAAAACTAGTACTTTTCCTTTCTGTTGTCCACCTTTACCGATGTCCATTCCAATAAACCAACTGTTTTGGAAATTTGGAATAGCATCTGGAACAACAGTAAAAGCGCACCCATTAGCTTTGGATAGAATTGAAATCGCTATCCCGTGTCTGTTGTATGAGGGTTTAGACGAAGTTGAGAATAGTTGAAATCCGATCTTATTTTCAGAGAAGTATTTTATCCATTGTAGAAAACAATCTTGAGGTCTGTCTCCTTTTTTCCCTTCAAGCGGAAAAAGCACTATGGGCTGAACATTGGAGGGATTTATGAACTGCTCAACATCATCTGGAGTGTATAACTCAGATAAAGAAACTTTGCAGTTCCAATCATTTAACACTTTAACCACTTCATTACTGACTCGTTGAATTATATTCAATTCCTTTCCGTAGCCTATACAAAATACTCCTAAACACAAAGCCGAAGGCACAATTGCGGTTTTGCTTCTCACAGCATCAAGCAAGTTCTTAGATAATCCGGGATTGAAACAAACGCGTGCTAAGCTAAATGAAGTATTTTCAAAATGGTAGTGAATTTTATCTGCTTGTTCCACTACGGTATAGTTAACATGTGGGACTAGTTTCACATCTGTAATACTATTGAAATATTCAACTAGACGTTGATTTCCCACAATCAATCGTAAATGTTCTAGCTTTGGTGGGTATTTTCCCTTCTCAAACAATTCTTTGGTGGATTTATATGTAGGATGCATAGAGTCAGCTTCAAAATAAAGACGGGCTACTCCTATTCCGACGAGTGTGCTATTTATTTGTCTGTCAAAGGCGACTCGTTCTATAATGAATCCATCCCGGCCAGTGATTGTTGAATTTGGCACTTTGATTATTGTCGCATTTCGTTCCCAAATCCGTATGCTGAATCCCCTTATATCATAATTATAAGGGCAGGACTGGTCATCTAAACTCTTTTCTAATAATTCCCGCCACACATCTGCTGCGGGTGTGCAATGGAGTTTATAACACTCCCAAACAACAGGTTCTTTATTACTCATTTTCGGTTTCCTCTAATTCTTCAGTCATTTTTGACCATATTTGTGCCAGATTTAATAAGTAAATAATTGAGGCATTCTGCTTTTCATATTTACTATTTATGTTTCTGTCAGGATGACTAAACTTATTTTTGATGTGGTTTAAACTAAACAATGTTTGAATTGGCTTAAACAAATCATGTTTATCAGTGTAGAAAAAATTTTGGAATTTTGCTTCTAAAATTAAATCATGAAACTGATAATCTGCATCATAATTAAATCCTAATAGGCTAAAAAGCATCTTTTTTAAGGCTTCATGGGTTTCTGTAACAAAATCAGAAGGATTTGAAAAAGGATGGGATCCCTTCATCCAAGTCTTAAATGACTCTTCACAACATACATTTTGGGCAATCTCAATCAGTGCTTGATCAAAAAGTTGTATCCCGTCAATACTTTCAAAATCTATATTCTTAGGGAGTGTATCATCTATTTCGTCAACCACTTCAAAGTCTTCAAGAGTCTTGTTCAAGCTCTGTTGTTGTTTGATTAATTTTGCTTGATCGCTTCGAATTTCAGCCATGATCAGATTTTGTGAGTCGGAGTATCCCTTGAGAATTTCCAAGTTGACTTTGACTGTTTCAATACCATCTATCAAGGTTGAGCGCAACTCTTGATTATCTTCATCCAAATAGGATCGTTCGAATTCGTCTTCTTGATCTTGGTCGGGAGTTGTAATGTTGGGAGGACGTTTTGTTTTTGGTTTGCGAATAGTGAACTCATCAGCATCTTTCTTAAATTCATCACATAAACTATCATAGGTATCCAAAATTTTAGGAAATACCCAGTACTTCCTGTGACCATCCCATTGTCTACCAGATATTTTCTTTACCCTATCTTTGTCTTCAGGATGAATTCTAACGAGAAAGTTGCTTTTACCCTCATCTTCAATTACACGTATTTCACCGTGTTTTGAAAAATGAGTTGGAACTGGCATGGTCATTTACTTACCTCCAAAAGTATCGTGCTGAAACCATAAATTACAGAAACAGCAAAACGTAAAAATAAAAAATAGATTAAGCATTAAATGCTTGATGTTTTTCAGTTGTAACAATAATTAATCTAATGTATAAGTACTCTACAATCAATGTTTTGCAAACATACTTTTATCCCAAGATAAATTTAGCACGTGACCTGTACACCGAGCGCCAAGTCAATACAGCCCCCTTCCCTCACCATTCTGTCACACCCTAACACTTTATTATAGCAACAGTTACGACAAATATGTGACGATGTGACGATTTTCCTTGAGCCCCACCCCTTGGAGCCTTACGGCGGGTGGCATGTTGGGTGCGTTCAAAACGACAAACGGAGCCCCTCACATTGAAGAGCTCCGTCAGTTCAGTTTCAAGCCACGCTATTTTAGTAGCGATTTCGCCGTCATCTCGGGTGGCTGGGGAATCCCCATGATTTCCAGCACCGTCGGCGCGACATCGCCAAGAATGCCATCATCGCGGAGAGCAGGCTTGGAATCGTCCGGTGGAATCATCACCAGCGGCACTCGGTTGGTCGTGTGAGCCGTGTGAGGTCCTTCGTCTGTCGCCATGAGTTCGCAGTTGCCATGATCTGCCGTGATCATCACTGTAAAGCCTTGGGACTGAGCTTTCTTGACAATATTTCTCACCAATGGATCAAGGGCTTCGAGCGCCTGAATCGCTGCTCGGAGAATGCCTGTGTGCCCAACCATGTCAGGATTGGCAAAATTAAGCAACATAAAGGAAAAGTCCTCATCCAACGCTGCCAAAGCCGCTTCCGCGACCTTCGGCGCGCTCATCTCCGGCTGCATATCGTAAGTTGCCACCCTTGGCGATGGTTCAAGGTGTTGCTCTTCACCGGGAAAAGGGTCATTGCGACCGCCATTGAAAAAATAAGTCACATGAGCATATTTTTCAGTCTCAGCGGTGCGGAACTGCTTCAATCCTCGATTGGATAACACCTCCCCAAGTATATTCTTCAGTGGAACAGGTTTGAAAACGACTGGCGATGCAAAATCGTCGCGATAATGGGTTAAAGTTGTCAAATGAAGATTCAAATCGCGATGAGGAAATTTTGCTTCATCACTATTCATCAGCGCCAGAGTAATTTCCCTTGCCCGATCAGCGCGGAAATTGAAAAAGAACACACTATCATCTGGTTTGATTAGATGAGGCTGATCATCGCCATTGAGAATGATCGCTGGCTCGAGAAATTCATCCGTGACTGCCCTGAGGTAAGAATCTTCAATGGCGTCAGATGGTGTGTGGTAACGGTTTCCAATGCCTTCAATGAGCATTTTGTATGCACGCTCGACCCGTTCCCAGCGAGTATCGCGATCCATGCCCCAGTATCTGCCAACCATAGTGGCGATCTGACCAACGCCGATGGCTTGGATTTGCTCCTCGACCTGCCGAATGTATTTTCGTCCGCCATGAGGCGATGCGTCACGGCCGTCCATCAGGGCGTGGATATAAACCTTGTCTAATCCTTCAGATTTGGTGAGGCGCAACAGTGCATAGAGATGGTCAAGGGAGCTATGAACGCCACCATCAGATACGAGACCGATTAGATGCCAGACACCGCCGTTTGTCTTGGCGTGCTTGATGGAGTCCAGCAACTCTGGCTTGGTGTTAAACGAACCGTTTTCAATCGCCAAATTGATGCGATTAATTTCTTGATTGACGATTCGTCCTGCGCCGAGGTTTAAATGCCCCACTTCACTGTTGCCCATTAAGCCTTCGGGCAAACCGACAGCTCTGCCGATTGCGTTAAGCGAGGTCCATGCCCAGCGTTCGTACATTCCTTTCAAAAAGGGTGTATTTGCTAACTTTACCGCATTGGCTTGCGTTTCTTGTCGCAAGCCAAAGCCGTCAAGAATCATTAAAAAAACACGATTTTGAGATGTTTTTGTCTTCATGATGTGTATGTCCGTTCGATTGATCTTGTAAAAATAAATTGTGATAGTTTATGATCCGAGTTAGCGGTCTCTGTCGGAATAATCAGATCACCTCCGCCAGAAACGGTAGAGAATAATCATACCAGCAATGATGAGACCAATTGGCAAAAGGTCAACAAAATTACGTAAATGCCGCTGGTATATCCAGAATGAACTCACGCCAAATCCGGTTCCTGCCACCAGGAGAAAGATGCCGCCAATGACGAGTGCCCAGACTCGCGAGAGTGCGGTGATCCAAAGAGTCAGAAATCCCACACCAATTGAGCCAAAAAGAATTGGCCAAAAACGCCAATCAGGAAAATCGATCAAGCCAATTTTCCGCAAGACCATCGCGCCAGCCGTTATCAGTAAAATTACACCGGGGAAAAACTGTTGGCGGTCTTCGTCGTTGAACGAATCGTATATGAAGTAAACGCCAACAAAAAACAGAGTCCAGTCCCAAATCGAGAACCAATATCGACTAGCAATAATGAGCGCGCCGATCAGAACTAGAGTCCAGCCTAAACACCCTAACGGAGTAAATTTTCGCTTCGCTTTCGGGTTTGTGGGAGCAGTTTCATTTTGCAACAGATCAAACCATCTTGACTGATCTGCTGGGGATGAACATTGCTAACAAGAAGTATAGCAAAACGACAAATCCAAAGCTAAACAGAGCTAATATTACAAAAATGGCACGCACGAAAACCGGGTCTGTGTTGACGTATTCTGCGATGCCGCCACATACCCCTAATATTTTACGATCGCTTCGGCTACGGAATAGCTGGCGGTAGCTCTTCTTTTCGCTTTTGGTGGAATTGTCTTCAGTCTTGAAGGAATCGTATTCATCATTTTGGAACTTTTCTGGCGTGTTTTTCTCACGGTACATTGCGTAGATAATCAGCAATCCTAACCCAATCAGCAATGCCGGAGGCCCCATATCGAAAATTGACCACGCGAAGGTGAGCGGGAGCCAATAGGATTTGAAAATCAGCGCAACACCGATTATTATCAGCGCCAGCCCTAAATACCAGCCAGCATTGGACGTGCTTTTTATGGAGCCCTGAGACCCCGAAGGTATTATTACCCAAGCGACCATATAGGCAACAAATCCCGCGCCGCCGACAATGATCATTGCCACCCAGATAATGCGGATCAGCAAGGGATCAATGTTTAAATATTCACCGATGCCACCGCAGACTCCGCCAAGTATGCGGTTGTCTTGTGAGCGATATATGCGTTTCATTATGCGCTGAACGGTTGGTGAGGTATAATTAGCCATGCCAGAATGTACGCAATGACACCGCTACCGCCCAGAAATAATGTCAACACCCAGAGAATACGGACGATGACCGGGTCAATACCAATGTATTCACCGATCCCGCCACATACTCCGGCGATAATTCTGTCATCATCAGAACGATATAATCTTTTGTAACCGTTTGAACCCATGACTTTCTCCAAAATTTTATGTACTTGATTGCTGTCTGAATAGTTTGTTTCACACCAGATTTTACCCTGTCGTTCTTGCGAGGACAGGAACCCTCATCGCTTTAAAAACATCCAATCAGGGATTTCTTCCTAAAAAAAACTCTTCCACAGATTTCACCGATTAAACAGATTGTGCGTTCTCTTCCCGTCCGTCATTGCGAGAAGCGAAGCGACGAAGCAATCTCATCGAGTTCGAGCCACACTCGCCCCACCATCTAGCGCGCCAAACGCACCAAAACGCTTTCCCCGCTGTCACTCCTGCGAAGGCGGGAGTCCAGATTTGATTTTCAGGTCATTCTTCCTTATCTGCTGTGAATCTCTCGCTTACCCTCCCAATGCGATGGATGCCAGACTTCGAGTGTATGACAACGGACGTTGTCCGCTGTTCTGAATTAGGAGAAACATATCCGGGCAAGCCGGACATGCCACCCACACTAAGTACTGTCATTGCGAGGCACGAAGCGACGACGCGATCTCATCGAGTTCGAGCCACACTCGCCCCACCATCTAGCGCGCCAAACGCACCAAAACGCTTTCCCCGCTGTCACTCCTGCGAAGGCGGGAGTCCAGATTTGATTTTCAGGTCATTCTTCCTTATCTGCTGTGAATCTCTCGCTTACCCTCCCAATGCGATGGATGCCAGACTTCGAGTGTATGACAACGGACGTTGTCCGCTGTTCTGAATTAGGAGAAACATATCCGGGCAAGCCGGACATGCCACCCACACTAAGTACTGTCATTGCGAGAAGCGAAGCGACGAAGCAATCTCATCGAGTTCGAGCCACACCCGTCCCACCATCGAGCGCGCCAAACGCACCACGTCACGTCGTACCGGCGAAAGCCGGTACCCAGAAATGCGTTTTCAGGTCATTCTTCCTTATCTGCTGTGAATCTCTCTCTTATCCTCTCAATGCGATGGATGCCAGACTTCGAGTGTATGACAACGGACGTTGTCCGCTGTGGATTTATTCCACTCTGTCCGATGAGCAAACCCTTGTGTGTTTATCTGCTCTGTGATTAATCCTTTAAACTCTCAATCTGGATTCCCGGTCAAGCCGGGAACGAGGAGCTTGTTGGTTCTGACATTCTCGACTTTAAGGAGAACGCCATAAACTTCCTGACACCGTCATCGCGAGGAGGCGGTGAAAAATGCGACAATCACCCAACCTTACATTTTAACGAACCAAAAGGCTAAGGTCAAGTGCTTTCACCGAATGTGTCAACGCGCCAATCGAAATCAGGTCAACTCCGGTCTCGGCGTACTGTCTGACGTTATCAATTGTGATCCCGCCAGTAGCTTCCAGTAAAATGCCATCAACCCGTGCGGCGACGCATTCGCGAATCTGGTCGGGGGTCATGTTGTCGAGCAGAATCCGGTCGGGCGCGGCGGATTGCGCGAGCTTAAACTCGGCGAAATCTTCAGCCTCAACCATCACCGGGAAGTTGCCATGTTTGGCGGCGAAGTCTTTGCATGCCAGAATCGCCTCGCGAATGCCGCCGATAGCCGCGATGTGATTCTCCTTGATGAGGAAGGCATCGTACAGCCCGATCCGGTGGTTTACGCCTCCTCCGGACAGTACGGACGCTTTGTCCAAGTAACGCAAGCCGGGTGCGGTTTTTCGGGTTTCGGTGATCTTGCAGACTGTGCCGCTGACTTCATCGACATACAGTCTCGTCAGCGATGCGATGCCGCAACACCTGCCAAGGATGTTCAAAGCAGTGCGTTCGCCGGCGATGATGACCCACATCTTACCCTTTAGACTCGCGATTTCGGTTCCGGGTTCGACGAAATCGCCATCTTTTACGAGCGGCGTGTATTTTACGCCCTTTTCAAGCTCATCGAACACGGCAGCGGCAACGGCTTGCCCGGCGATCACCCCGCGTTCTTTGGCAATGATGACGGCTTTGCCGGTTTGAGCGCTGGGAACGGTGGCGCGGGTTGTGATGTCACCGCGGTCACGCAGATCTTCCTTCAGCGCACGCCTGATGATGACTTTAGCCGGCCGGTTGCAAAGTATCTCACCGGGGTGGCTTTTTGTCTGTCTTTTACCCATTTATGTAAAAATTCCTCTTGTTGTCTTTCTCAGAAAATCAGTATCTCATTCGAGATGTTGCCAGTGCGAAGGCAGGAGCTATTTCACAGGTTCTTCTTCACCATTTGTAGCCCGGAGCGACTGCATTCCGGGGTAAAAATTATCCGTATCCCGCGGGGCGGCGGGAGGGGACGGAAACACGGCAAAAAACTTTATAATTACTCACAATCTTGCAGTGTCTATTCATTATTCAAGATTCTTGATTCCTTGATAACGTGAAAGACCGCTCTGGAGACCATTGAATGGCTTGCTTGGTTTGGTTGGGAGTTCCTTTGCTCTTTCTTTTTCCTTGATTTCTTCATCCTGTAAATAACGTACAAGTTCAAGTCCTTTTTGCGAAAGTCGATAGCCCACGCCTACATTAGTAGTATATTGGTGAACCAAATCACGCACAAATAGTTTTGGACAGACAGTATTTACAATGAATTTATCAGCCTCATCTCCGAAAGCAGTCAGTCCATTAGTTAAATGATCGGAATACCTTTTAAATAATTCGAGAAGAGTATATTTTTCAATTGGTCGATGTTTTCCTGGACCATAAGGGCTGAAAACTTCTGTATCGACCGTACATGAAATCAGAAATTTAACAATCTGTGTGAATTCTCCTTCACTCTCAGAGGAGGATTGATCTTTCAATTGATCGGTATTAAGTGCTTCTAATTGGGTTTTCAAATCAGAGTTTTCTTGCTCCAACCGAATGATGTCAGAGTTCAACGCTGTAACATCTTGAATATCCTTTCCAGAAACCCAGCCTGATAAATCATGCGTATTTATAAGGTTTCTAATAGAAAGTCCCACGTGGTGCTTCAATTCATCAATGTTAGAGACCTCTTTTATCAAGTTATGTTTTAAAGTTGCCCGAAATTCTCTGAATTTATCACTTTTATCTTTCTCTATCCATGGATGTTCATCCGGTTCTATTCCCATCACCTTAGCATCTTTTTCAACTTTCTCTGTCATCGCTTGTTTTGTGAGGAAAAGTGCAAAATGTGGTTTACTTTCTTCGACGGAAAACTCGTATTCCATTTGCACATAACTCTTCTCTGTTTCAGGATGTATGGCTCCACAACGGACACCGATGATGAAAAGAACAATATCTGATTCTTGGATCCACTTTCTAATTACCTCCCACTGGGATTTGTCTCCTGCTGTGAACAGCTCCATTCCAGCAGGGATATGTCCCTCTTCCAGAATGGCTTGAACCGCTGCTTGCCGCTCCTCCTTCAGGTCAAGGTAAGTCGATGAAACAAAGACCTGTAGCTTTTTTTTCATTTGAACTCCTTCTATTGCTTGCCCAGCAATGTAACCCGGAAGCGACTGCATTCCGGGATTATATCTATCCGCGAATTTAGGGATACCATTAGTTGAGCTCGCTCGACGCACCAACACGCTGTCGTTCCCGCGAAGGCGGGAACCCAGTTTTGATTTTCAGGGTTATTCTTCCTAAAAAGGAATTCGCAACAGATGAAATCTTCTCCCCCTTAAAACTGCGAAGTCAGTGTCAGCTTCACGCCCTTGAAGGGGTTTACCTGGCGGCATGATCCGCCCGAACAGCGCAATCCGCCGCGCTCATGACCGACAAAAAGCCGCGCCTGATGCCGCGTCTTGATGTCCATCGTAAACTCAACCGATGGCCAGTAACGCCCTTCACCCGCCAGCAAGCCACCGGGGACACCCAAACCACCTGTCTCATTCTGCTTGTCTGTAATCTCCGCGCCGATGGTCATCGTGCCAATACTCGCTTGCGTGTAGGTAAACGCATAGTACTCAAACCAGTAGCGCAAGTCGCGAGCCTTGTCCTCTTCGCGCATCATTTCAAGCTCAAGCCCCATCGTCACCACGTCATTCAGATGATAGTCATACGAACCGCCACCAGCAGTGCGCCGATACCACGCCGAATATCCGCCGGTCGCAGTGTGCGTGAATTCGATGTCTTCCTGCCAGCCCCCCTGCGCCATGATCCTGTTTCCCTCCCAGGGGTCGTAGTCCGCCTGAGCCAGCATACTCTGATAGGGCGAGTGCTCTTCCTTGGCGGATGGCATCAACTTCTCGCCGTCATGGCGGCTGGTGCGGCTGTAGTTGGCGAGGAAATTCCACTCGTCGTAGCTGGTCGTCCATTCGATCTGATAGCCCACGTCATCGGCGTAGTGCATGATGCGCGGGTGGCGGTCGAGCAGATACATCGTGATTTCCGGGATGGCAGTGGCTGGATACTGCAAGGATGGCGAATCGGTCGCACCACCGCTGAGCGCCGGATCAGAATAGGTAAAGAGCCGATAATTCTTGTATTCCACCAGCAGACCCATGCCAAAATTGAAGGTCGAGAGCGCCGAATAGAAGCCGTTGAAACGGCGGTCTTGTTCGCGATCCAGTTGATCGGCTGAGTAAGCAGTGTACCAGTTTACCGAGCCGACAGTCGTTTCAAACTCCGCGCCCCATCGTTCCAAGTCAGGATGGCGAGGCCCCGCGTCCAAATGTGACGCTATTCCGCCCAGCCGCAGATCATACCACGGCAGATCGTAGCTGAGGTATATGCCTTCAGCCGCTTCGCGGAAAACGCTGGCGGTGTCCATCTCCGCGCCGCGGAAGATGGTCGTTTCCAAGCCCTTGTACTCGCCATCAATCACCACGCCGTCGAGGCCGCTGTCGAAGTTCAGCTCAAGTAGCTCGACATTGCCAAACAACAATCCCCGCCCCATGGTGCGATAAAAATCGCCGACGCGAATCTGGAAGTTGTCATCGGTGTATTGGATGTAACGCTTGTCCAGCGCGTCATTGCCCGCCTGCTCTTTGTCAAATTCCGACGGCAACAGGAATGAATGGCGCAGGAAGATGCGGTATTTATCGTACTCGATGTTCAAATTTAGGTAGTTCTCGAAGTAGGAGAAGCTTTTGCCGTCAGCTTGCCCCGGTTCTTCGCCACGGGCGTAGCGAAGCTGGTTCTGACCGTTGATTTTCAGATCGGCGGCGGATGAGGCATAAGCGCTGGCAAGAAGCATCACAATCGTTAGAAGGGTGAGGATGTATTTCAAAATCGCCGCCTGTATTATTCGTTTACTTGTGGGGTGGTGGTTTTTTTAGCGTCAAACAGCGCTTTAATCTGCTCATCGAGCGAAATTTCATCACCGGATTTGAAGCCGAGGCGCGTCAGCACAATCGTTCCATCGGTGTTGATGAGGGCGGTGAAGGGGATGTCCTTACCGCCGAACAGTTGCCGCACTTCATAATCCGAGTCGAGCAGCACTGTGAAATCGTATTTCTGGCTCTTGAGGAATGGCTTGATCTTTGCCCGTGAGCGAGGATTGTCAACCGAAATCGTGATGACCTGCAAACCTTGCTCGCCGTAAGTGTTTTTCAGATGTTGAATGTGAGGCAATGCTTTCTTGCAGGGTTTGCACCATGTCGCCCAGAAGTCTAGGAGTACGGGTCCGGATTTCAGCGCTTCGCTGAGAGTGAATTTTTCGCCGGATGTGTCTTTCAGGCTGAATTCTGGGGCTTTATCTGCCGACCATGCGCCGCTGGCGAAAGCCATGATGAGCGCAAGCAAAAGGAATGTTCGTTTCATCGTGTGAGCCATTGTTTGATGGTAGTGTCTTTGATAATAAAATAATACGGCATGAAACGGGCTGAGTCAATTGTCTTTTCACCTGATGCTCAGCAAACGGCATTCAGACACCAAGATTGCGAGCGAAGCGAAACGATCCAACACCCTCGCCGACACACGCGAGAGGAGCTTTAACCCGACGACGCATTTCCATTGAGCATAAGAATAAATCACCCTGAAAAATCCAATCTGTTCATTTATGGGCACATGTTAGTAAGCGTAAATAAATAACTCATCGGTTTCACCGTGGATGAATCGAATAATT
>CAZAGU010000108.1:5060-12248 GCA_964484805.1 uncultured bacterium | reverse complement strand
TTTCTTCCTCAAGAACCGATGAGCACTACTGAAGCAGTCGCATCGCTTGAAGGTAATCTTCGCATCCTAAAACGCGATGATGGCGCATTTTATTCTCCCGAATGGGAATTCGACGGCATTGGCGCATTAGCTCCCGGCAAAGGCTATAAAGTTGCGATGACGGCTCGAGATCAACTGATTTACCCGGAAGCAAACGGAATGCTGGCCTCAACAGCCGCTCCCTCCCAGACGAACCCGGTTTTATCATCCAAAAACATGAGCCTCTTACTGAAGGGCTTTCCCAAGAATACATCTCTTCGAGTTATCTCGGAATCTGGCAATGTGGTTGCATCTGCAGTATCTGACGGATTTGGCAACGCTGGCTTCCCCGTCTGGGGCGATTCTGAAATGACACTCACGCGCGAAGGATTCCGCAATGGCGAAAGCTTCACCGTGCAGGCTCAGTCTGGAGCAACATGGGAAAATGTGTATCTACAATGGCTTGATGGAGACGGCATTTACTCGACCGACGGCTTTGCTGTTGCTGAGTTTATTTCATCCGCGACCATGCCAGAAAGCTTTGGATTCACGACTTATCCAAATCCATTCAACTCGACCCTCTCGGTGGAAATGCGAAATTATTCATCCGGTGAAGTAAAAATCAACCTCTTCGACATCAACGGGCGATCCATCTTGAGCCGAAGTGTTAGCCTTGAAAGAAGCTCTGAACTCGCCAGATTCAGCCTTGACGCAGATAATTTGCCTTCGGGGATATTATTATTAAATGTTGAACAGGGTGACGTTTCTGTGACACAAAAGGTTTTACACTTGCCGTAATCCTGTATTGTATGGGGGATGTGACGAAGTGACGATAAAAAAGGTACTGGTCATTGGCGGCACAGGCATGATCGGCAAGCCTGTTGCCGAACAGCTGGCAGTCGAGGGCTTTGATGTCAGCATTGGATCTCGCTCCGTTGATAGCATCCGTCGTGTCTTTGGTGAAAAATTCCCTGCCGTGGCTGTTCAGGTCACGGATCCAGAATCTTTACGCAAGGCTCTTCAGGACTTCGATGCTGTCCACCTGAACCTGCCTAGTGGACCTCGTTTTAAAGACTGTTTCGAGACTGAAACCAGCGGTGCCAAGACCCTCGCTTCTGTCGTCAAGGACACCAGCATCCAGCGCATCAGCTACATCACCGGCGCTGGAGTCAACGCCGATCAGACCTTCCCACCTGCGCGAGCCAAGTGGCTTGCCGAAGAGGCAATTCGAGCTTGTGGCGTGCCGTTCACAATCTGGCGACCATCCTGGTTTTTTGAGACGCTACACAAGACCGTGCGGTTTGGTTCTGTCGGGATGCTCGGCAAGGGCAACGTTCAAGCCCATTGGCTTGGCGCGTCTGATCTCGGCGGGTGGATCGCCAAAGCGCTGAACGACGAACGAACAGCCAACAAGACTTTCTACGCCTTCGGCTCGCGAAACTATTCATATAAAGACATTGCTCAGGTCTATCGCGACCTTTGCCACCCCAAGATGAAGATTTTGTCCGCGCCAATTTGGTTTGTGTCATTAATGGGAAGCCTGACGAGAAACTGGGACATGTGGTTTGGTGCGCAGATGTTCAAATATCTGGAAAACGAGCCCGAAGCCGGCGATCCTTCCGAAGCTGTGCAACTACTTGGCGAGCTGAACACATCCATCGAGGAGTGGTGCCGAAGTCAGGATTGCGGGAATTAGAACTAATGCTTTCCTCTGGATACACAAACAGCCCGTCTATTTTGGACGGGCTGTTTGTTATTGTATATGTCAAGGATACTATTCTGAAGCATCCATGAATGCTTTATAGGCTCTGTACTGTTTCAGCGCTTTCTTCAAATCTTTCTGTGTTTGCTTCAGCTCTTTAACCATTATCTTCCTGTTCTGCTTGCCATTCTCGGTAGAATCAAAATTCACAGGCGCATTATCTATCAGTCTGTCAGCCAGGTCAATCCGCTTTTGGAGTTCAGCATCCAGATTGGATAATCTCTCGATGGTAAAAGAGCTCAGTGGGGATTTTGGCATAAAGTGAGGCTTGGTTGGCATAAGACGATATTTTGCCATCATCTGCTTGGCACCCTTTGTCAAATGAATCCTGATCGCATCTGCAACCGTAGCCTTGCCGATATAAATAGTCGATTCAGAGAAGAAGCTCAGGTAAGGCTCCTGATCTATATCAGGGTATGACACCGGGTTATCTTCCAGCGGGTTGAACTCCGGCAGATAATTTGACCCACCTTTTTCAAACCCAATCAATCCGAGGTCTGCTGTCGTCAAATAAATCCGATTTGTCCTCATTTCCATTGCAGGCATCCCAAGTTGTCCTTTAACAGGTTGATCTGGAGCCGCGCGATGAGCGGTAAAATCGTAATCCGCCCCAAAATAGTATGAGAAATTAATCGAAAATCCTTCAGCCCCAAGGAATAACCCTCGTTGCCAACTGAACCCAAAATCAAGATTTGCACTAGGCAGGTTGACTCCAAAGCCACTTGTCAATTCAAACGTCTGAAGCCCGCCCAGCACAATGCCAAGTCGCAAAGGCACAGTTTTAATGTGGTAGAACTCACTCCCAAAGGATAAGCGTGGCATGTAGGAATGAGCAGGTGATTCATTCAGCCCCTGATAGTAGCTCAAGAACAGGCGAACCTTATCATTATAAAAATTACGGGCAGTGGACAACATAAGGTACAGCGGAGTGGCGGAATTGATGTCACCGCTGTTATAAGTCGTGTCGGCGTTGTTGAAAAAATGTTGCCAGTAGTCATCCGAGTTCAGTGAATCTTGATTGACCCCATCAAGTTTGCTGAAACTAAACTCCTGCGTTTCCACACCAGTCCAGTTAATTGTCCCGATGATATTTCCTAAAGTAATCCCAAGGTAAAGATCATAAGGCTCATAAATCCCCGCAGCGGCAAGATCAAGCCCAACGCCATCACCTCTGGTTGAGAATCTGTTGACAAAGATTCCTTCAGCATCCACAACATCATAATTTATCAGGATATGCCCTTCGTGCTGTTCAAGGACACTATATACCGCTCCGTAGAAGTATTTGAAGGTCATGCCAAGCGAAAGCTCACTGAAGTCTTCAGGTGGTGTCAATGCTTTTGCCAATGAAAGCGAAAGCGCGCCATAGCCCATGACCTCTTCGCTCACATTGCTGAGATCATAGTATGTCTCCGGTACAGGACCAGTCAGCGCCATTTTCATTAGATCGGCTGGCAACTCAATTTTTCCGTAGGTGTGGGCATCCATATTCAAGGCAAAAGTTCTTACCGAGAAAGCAAATATCGGAATATTTATCGCTGTGAATAAGCCAAAACGGTCAGCATCCAGCTTGCCAATAATCTCATTCTTATCCGCCTCGTAAAGCGTGTCTCCCTCAATGAGTGTGTTTACAATGTACTGAGGTGTAAATGAATTATTGCCAGAGGAAAATGCAAAGGAACCGGGAACATAGAGACTGAATTCCGGGTTGCCCTTGAAGCCCAGATTTGCCGGGTTCCAGCTTGGTGCTCTTACGCCAAACATTGCGCCCGTTGCCGCACTACCGAGCGCTTTGTTCCGACCGGTGTTCATGGGTTGTGCTTCAGCTAATCCGCTGAAAAATATCGTTATGAGCAGAGCAATAGCAAGAATTATTTTATTCATTAGTTACCCTCTGCATTCGGATCGACAAAATAATGAACCGTGCCCCAAGCTTTCACCGAAATATAATCTGCGGCGTGAATCCAAACAGTATCCTCTTCCGAGCTGTAGAGTATAATCTGCTGCTGAGTGAAAAGCGGAAGCCGCTTGGCTATCTCTAGTTGTTCCTTGTTCAGCACAATCTCTATGTTGTCCACAACTGGTTCTAATACTCGATAGTTTAAAAGCTCAGGACGTGTGAGGCTTGCCTGAATAAGCGTGTCCATCGCGGTTATGTCGTTGCCCATTAACAGTCTGACCATTCCGGCGATTGGTGCATTGTTCACAACATTGACATTCAACTCCACACTCTGAATAGGAAAGTTCAAATCCTCTTCTATCTCAAAAGGTTCAGTTAAAAATACTGTTTCGCCTATAGTCAGCCTGAAGGCAGATTTTAGCAATACTTGGCCATAAAATCCCTGATCGGATCTGACTTCGCGAACACTGTCGATTTCTTCAGGGAAGTAGTGGGTTCCCAGTCCAATAAAGCCATTAAACAGAATTTGATCAGGAACAACCTGCGTCAAATCGGAAACGTCTGGAATGACGATTCTGTTTTCACCCGGGAGAACTATTCTTTTTTTGACTTTTTCCAGAATGTATTCGTCGCCATTTTCGCTGTTCCTGCCAATAACATTCAGGGTTAACTGCAACATTAACTCAGTGTCATTTTGCAGGTCAATGAACAATGTATCGCGCGTAAAGTTCAAGTCTTTGGAGCCCTTAGGAAGCTCAATTTCGGTAGATTGTTCAGGAATGTCAAATTCAATCTTATATAAAATGCCAGTGAAAGAATCCAGCGTCAGCTCATTTGTCCAATAGCTTATTTCCACGCCCTGATCACCAGAGACTGTCTGGTACGAACTATCCTGATACATTGTCTCTCGTGAGTCTTCGACGCTCACTTCGTTGTCAACCATTAGAACTTGATGATCCAAATCCATGCGTAAGTGTTTACCACTGAGATCAAGTTCGTAAATTTCTGTTTCTGAACCCGGATCAAGTGTGACAGTCTGGATAATTGGAAGACCAAAATCATCGGTTATATTCTGAAATTCAAGGTCAGCAAAGACACGCAAGGGCATTGTGTTGCGCAATCTGAAGTAGGCAGTGCCTTCCTGTATCTGAGCCTCAACGATTTTATCATCATCTTCAAGATCAATTTCATCACCTTGTGCAAAATCCTGAAATCCCACCTCAGCATGAGCAGAATCCACTTCAAGGTCGCTAATCTGTACCTCAATGGTCATGTTCGCACCTTCTAAAATCTTAACAGCACCAGGAAGTGTTCCAGGCGTACGGCCATCAGCAACAAGTAGAAGTTTGTTCTCGACGTATTTCTGTGTTAAATCAATCGCTTGTTCAGAGAATTCACCTGCTAAAATTGGTTGCGCGAACACTGCCAGACCTATTTCATCGCCTCGATCATAATTTTGTATGGAAACGACAAGATTTTCAATGGCAAATGGGAAATGATTCCAAACGCGAATGTTCAATTGCCCGGCATTCACCGCAACCCATTTGTAAACCTCAAACTCAAGCTCTTTCTCCGATTGATTGAATGTGAAAGGTGGAATTATCACAGGATCTTCTGAGGGGCGAATGTCATCACTAACTTCATCAATCACCACTCTATTACCTTCAAGTGGCGGATCATCAATGCTGATTGTGCCAATATCATTGACATACTGCCCAACATCAGATGCGTCGTACTTGAGTTTGTCGCCAATAATCTGTGGTTCGATTTCTTCAAAGTACTCAAATCGCATCAGTGAGTCGCTGTCGTTTACGAACACTCCCCAGCCTCTCTCCTGATACCGAGTTGTATCTGTAACAAGCTCGCTTAGCACATACACGCGTTCTGAAAATGGTATCGTGGCTTCAACAGTCCACACTGGCGCGCCAAAGTTTTCAAGATCAAGACTACATCCTGAAAAAGTTAACACTGCGCCAATTGCGATTGCCAGCAATAAAAGAGCAAATCTATTCATAATCTCCCCAAAAATATAATCTTAGGACACTTCAGGAATGGTAAACAAAAACAAGCGCCCCTGCAAGCAATTTTATGAAAATGCTTGGCGGAGGCGCTGTAAAATTCAACGAAGCTAATAGATTATTATTTGAATAAATCTACCAGATTTGCTTCTTCCCAAGTGAACCCTTGATCCAGTCTTCCAAAATGGCCATAAGCGGCAGTCGCCTGATAGATTGGTCTTTGGAGATCCAATCGCTTGATGATGCCATTAGGTGTCAGATCAACGTTTTTCGAGATTATGTTGGCAATCTCAATATCAGGGATGCGCCCGGTGCCGAAGGTGTCAACCATCAATGAAACCGGTTCAGCCACGCCAATTGCATAAGCAAGTTGAATTGAACATTTTTTCGCCATTCCAGCCGAAACAATGTTCACCGATAGGTGACGCGCCGCATAAGCGCCTGATCTATCAACCTTCGTTGGGTCTTTGCCGGAGAAGCAACCGCCACCGTGAAGAGCCATGCCACCGTAAGTATCGACGATGATCTTTCGACCTGTCAAGCCGGTGTCAGCGTGAGGTCCGCCCTGCACAAAACGCCCTGTGGGATTGATATGTATCTTCAAGTTGTCTCTGTCAACCATTTCTGGTGGAAGCACTTTGAAGATTACTTCTTCTTTGATGTCATGTTGTATCTGTTCAAGCGTAACATCCTCATCATGCTGTGATGACACAACCACAGCCTCAACTCGAATTGGTTTGCCATTTTCATAACGCACCGAAACCTGCGTCTTCCCATCAGGTCGAAGATACGACAGAATATTTTTCTTCCGTACTTCCGTCAATCGTTTTGCCAGAGTATGGGCTAACTGAATAGGCATAGGCATCAGTTGTGTCGTCTCGTCGGAAGCATAACCAAACATCATGCCTTGGTCGCCTGCGCCATCGCGGTCAACACCCAAGGCGATATCTGCTGCTTGATGGTCAATTGTAGTGATTACGGCACAAGTGGATGCATCAAACCCGTATTCAGCTTTGACATAACCAATTTCTTTAATTACAGCACGAACAAGACGTGGAATATCAATATAAACATCTGTAGATATTTCCCCGCCTACTAAAGCCAATCCAGTTGTTAGGAATGTTTCACAAGCCACTCTGCCGTCAGAATGTTTACTGATAACTGCGTCTAAAACCGCATCTGAGATTTGATCGGCAATTTTATCAGGGTGTCCTTCGGTCACTGACTCAGAAGTGAATATGTAATCACCAGCCATTGTAATCCTTCTCTTTGTATCTGGCATCAGATTATCACCTCTATTTGACAATCTGAAAGCCTATATTAACTCTCTCAGAGCTTCAAACCAGTTGAAGCGCCAAGATGGATTTCTCGAGCTCTACCTTTCAGTTCGGTTCGATTGCCTAACAAGGTTTTTGAAACCACAACATCAGAGACGACTGCCCGTTCACCAACTATTGTGTTTCTTAACACCGAATCAGTAACTCTCGTTCCTG
>CAZAGU010000108.1:0-5050 GCA_964484805.1 uncultured bacterium | reverse complement strand
GACCAACAATCGCTCGTTTAATAATCACTCCATCCGCCAAATGAACTGGTGGAAGTATGACTGAATCTTCAATTACTGTTTGCCCCACATTGCTTCCGCTCTTCTTCAGTAAAAAGCGGTTGCAACTGATCAATGTTTGAGGCGTTCCGCAATCAAACCACTCATCTGTATAGAATATTTCAGGAGATTCACCCTGTTTGAGCATTAGTTGAAGAGCATCCGTTAGCTGAAATTCATTTTTAACCGTGACATTCTTCTCCATTATCTCATGCAGAGCTTCCCTCAGTAACGCGCCGTGGCGAATATAATAAACACCAACCAGCGCTAAGTTTGAAACCGAGTCCTGTGGCTTTTCAATGAGTTTTACGACCTTTTCGCCATCTAAAACCACCACTCCAAATTTGCGAGGGTCACTTATCTGGTGTACACCAAATGCCGTTTTACCTCTGGAGATAACAGCTTCGTAATCTGCGATGGCAATAGTATCACCGAGAATGATTAACACATCCTCGTCAGTGTCATCTAAACCAAGATAAACCGCATGACCAAGACCCAATGGTTTTTCCTGAAAACGAAAGTCGAAAGGAAAATTGCTATATTCGCCTAAATAGCGGCGAATTTGATCATGCAGATAGCCACACACTACCGTAATTTTCCCGGCATTGAGGCTGAGAGCCTGATCTATGATATATCCTAGAACAGGCTTTCCGGCAACCGGCAAAAGGGATTTGGGAACAGTGAAGGTGTAAGGTCTAAGTCGGCTCCCAAAGCCAGCGGCGGGAATGATTACCTTCAAAGCTTACCTCCGAGTCACAGTATCCAGCGCAAACAGTCTGCTATTTTGCATCCAACTCATCTGCTTCTTTAGATTCATCGGCACCTTCTGGGGCATCTGATCCATCAGATTCCTCGGCTCTTTCTGGGGCATCTGTTCCATCAGATTCCTCAACGCTGCTGTCATCATCCTCAAGCTCTTCTTCTACTTCTTGCGGAATCATAGCTTTAAGTTCTGAAATTGCAGGAATCGGAGTCGGGTCAATGCCTTTGATTCCCGCCAATAAAATGCTGATAAAATCTGCAAGGAACAGACGCGACAGCGTCAGCTCATACTGATCATTGCCAGCTGATGGAATCGCAACGCACTTGAAGCCTCTGGCGGTTAGCATTTCAGCAGAATTCGCCATTCCTTCGCGCAGGTGATCTGGGTCATTCTGGTCTGCCAGAAAGATCATCATCCAGTCATCAGGTTTTCCACCAGCGATGCCTTCGATGCTGTTGTGCAAACCTTCGGGCATGACGAGAGCAAAAGCAGGATGTTTTGCGTTCTCATTCAACTGTGAAACCATACGGCGAGCAGCGCCAGTGGTGCTGAGTGAATGCAACACGATTACATTCCGTTTCTTGACTTCCTTAGCAATCGGCAGTGCGGCGCGAACCAGAGGATGTGCAAATACTTCATCTTCAGCGAGACTGGCTGAAAGTCGCTCGGCGGCAAGCTTCAGACGATCCTGAACAGCGGGGTTCAAAATCCGCCAGCGAACCATAGTGGCGACCAGCAAGCCCAATGACCAGCCTATGGCGGCACGGGGTTGATAGCCCAAAGGCATACGCCACACGGGAAGCGACCATTCCCATCCTAAATGAGCCAGTTTACCACCAGAGGTGATAAACACGTTCGCTTTCAAACCACCAGTTACACGATGTGCAAGCTTCACGATTTCAAGTGTATCGCCGGAATAGCTTGTGACAATCACACCGCGTTTGTCGCGAGGTGGCAAGGTTCCGTAATGTACTGAAATCTTTTTGCTCGGCGTTAAAATATCGTTCAATACATCACCGGCAATAGCTGATCCACCAAGCCCAAGCAAATGTACATGGCTTGTGTCGATTGGTATTTCACCTTCATTGTAGTTCTTTGATGCTTTAAGGGCAGCTTCAATTTGTTTCGGCATCTCAACAATGGCATCCAGCATATTGCTCGAATCGAGCCCTTTCAACTTGGTGAAAATCTTCTTGGTTTCAACCTTAGTTGCCAGCTGCGGATTTTCTTCCCAAATGCTCAAAATTGTCCCCCTTAATAAATAAGGATAAAACTTGATCCAGCCTCAGGCAAAGATCAAATCAGGTTTAATCACCGGTAGCATTAACTTAATAAAACCGGGTGAATTATTAAAATTCTCTTGATAAAATTAACCCGGATGGGATGACACATAAATCTATATGTGTCATCCCCCGGGAATCGTGGAATGTGCTTTATGTTCTACGCTCGAATTGACCGAAGAAAAGCTTATTCACCATACTTAGCAATGACTTCTTCTTTTGTTTTGTTAAGTATTTCGTATTTTGCACCAATCTTGGCAAATGCGGCGATGGCTTTATCCAAATGTTTTTTCTCATGACCTGCGGAAAGTTGAACTCGGATACGAGCTAAACCTTTACCAACGACTGGGAAGAAGAAACCAATGACATAAATGCCTTCATAATACAGATCACGGGCGACATCCTGTGCCAGCTTAGCATTATAGAGCATAATCGGGACGATTGGATGATCACCTGGTTTGATGTCAAAACCAGATTCGGTCATTTTTTCGCGGAAATACTTGGTGTTCCACTCAAGTTTATCACGAAGTTCTGTGGTCTCGGACAGCATATCCACAACTTGGATTGCCGCTTGAACGACAACTGGAGCAACACTGTTTGAGAACAGATAGGGGCGTGAACGCTGACGCAACATTTCAATCATTTCCTTGCGACCAGAGGTGAAACCGCCGGAAGCACCGCCCATTGCCTTACCCAAGGTGCTGGTGATGATGTCAACTCTGCCCATGCAGTTGCGATATTCGTGAGTTCCACGACCGGTTTTGCCGATGAAGCCTGTGCAATGGCTGTCATCAACCATAACCATGGCGCCAAATTCTTCAGCCAGATCACAAATCTTGTCGAGTTGTGCAAGGGTTCCGTCCATTGAGAACGCACCATCTGTGCCAACCAGAATGTAGCGAGCGCCATTGGCTTTCGCTTCTTCTAATTTGGTGCGAAGCATTGCCATGTCGTTATTCTGATAGATATAACGTTTGGCTTTTGAGAGACGCATTCCATCAATAATGGAAGCATGGTTCAATGAATCGGTGATGATCGCGTCTTCGGCTTTCATGAATACTTCAAAGAGACCGCCGTTGGCATCGAAGCATGATGAATAAAGAATCGTGTCTTCCGTGCCAAGGAATGTTGAAATCTTCTTCTCGAGTTCACGGTGAATGTCTTGGGTTCCACAAATGAAACGCACTGAAGACATGCCGTAACCACGAGAATCCAAACCCTTGTGGGCAGCTTCAATCACTTTGGGGTGACTGGAGAGACCAAGGTAGTTGTTTGCACAAAAGTTGATCACGTTTTCATTCGGGGCATTGGCGGGAAATTCCACACCAATATCAGCGCCCTGAGGACCGTGAATAAAGCGCTCTTCTTTATATAATCCCGCTTCACGAACTTCCTGCAGTTCCTTAATCAAATCATCTTTGATCTGTCCGTACATCTTGTACTCCTTACAGAATGTTGAATTTTGTCAAAATGGATCGAGACTGCCGGAGTTTCAAGCGAGCAGTCCCGAAAAATACTACTTCAAATATGATACAGGCTGTTGAATGACTTCACCATTAAAGTCAATCAAGATAATATAAGTTCCCGATGGGACATTTTTAGGATTCCAAGAGAATTCCTTTTGACCTTTTGAAAATATTCCATCAAAAATAGTGTCAATTATTCTTCCGTGACAATCTGAAACTCTAATCTTACCTTTGCCCGTGAAAGGAATCAAGAACCGAATTTGTAGCGTGCTGTTAAACGGATTCGGATAGACATCCAGCAAGGAAAATACTTGCGGATGTACCGTTGTTGGTTGTCGAACCGATGTTGATACGACATAGTTGGTGAATACTGACCAGGCTTCGCGAACATTTTCGCTATCAGTTGCTGATACTGTCCAGTAAAATTCATTCTCGATGCTGGTGTCAAGCAATTGATCAAGCACAGAAATCGGGTATTGTGGAACTTCGATGTTTTCAATCGTAACCTGATCGCCTCTATCAAGGGTTCCAAGGGTCAGTGTGTAGGTCACAGCATCGCCATCAGGATCAGTTGCCTCCTGCCAGACAAACATCGAATCGGCTCCATCCCAGCGAAGAGTATCACCGTCGTTGGGTGAAATCAGATCGAAGGGAGCTGGTAGATCGGGGATGGCGTTGACAACAACCTGAAAAGTATCAATCAAAGTTGAGTCCGCGCCGTTGGTCGCGCTAACCAACGCAAAAGTCTGCCCATTCCAGTTTAGCATCGGATTGATGAACAATTCGCCATTATTTTCAATACGCGAGTTGATTCCCTCGGCATTGAAAGTGTATTCCAAACCTCGATCGGAACTGAAGAACACTGTGTCGATATCCACAACAAGAATCTCACCACTATCTTCATCTATTTCAATATCCGAGATTTGTTTGTCAAGGATAAAGACAGGTTCTACGCCCGCAATGATGCGAAAACCGAGCTCATTTGGGTCCCAGGCGTTGGAAATGGAGGTGATCGTTGCGGCATTTGCGCCAACCTCGCGAGCATAGAAGATAAAAGCAACCCTCTGTCTTCCACCACCCGCCACTTCGAATGATTCTGGTAAAATCTCCCAATAGCCATTATCGGCGTGTATCTCATCCACCACCAGATTAACACCACCTGGGTTGTTTACGTTCAGGTTGATCGCGCATGTATCACCGTAAGTGATTTCACCAAAAATGCGATTCAGATCAATTCCCCACCATCCACCCCATTCACCTGCCCAGCCTGTGGTAATGCGAGGATAGGCTGCCTTGTGCCCAACCGCTGGAACGGTATATTCTTCACGAGTTGGGTCGTTTGTATGAAAATTGATCGTGAGATAATTATGGTCTTCCGGTGCATCATCCCAGCGCATTGTAATGACTACTCGTTGGTTCCGCCCTGGCACAACAACGCCCTCAGTAGCTGATACACTCAGCCATTCCTGATCTTCTGGGTCAAT
>CAZAGU010000107.1:0-12279 GCA_964484805.1 uncultured bacterium | reverse complement strand
GGATCGCAGATGGCATGGCGAGCGGCGTGTATGTTGTCTCGCTGAATGCTGGTGGTGAAGTGTTGCGCGGGAAAGTGGTTTTGGTGAAGTAAAGAAATACCGTCATTGCGAGGCGCGAAGCAACGAAGCAATCCCTTTGATATTTAGAGACTAGGGATGAATGCACTGGGTTCCTGCCTTCGCAGGAACGACAGAGTGTAAGGTATTGGGTGGCCTGTCCGGCTTGTCCGGACAGGCCACCTGCATTCCCACGCGGGAGCGTGGGAACGAGTATCCTACAGCGGACGTAGTCCGCTGTCATGCCAGAGAAGGCTGGCATCCAGTGCATTGAAAACGTCCATCAGTTGTTCTTTCCTTACTCTCCTCATTCCCAATCAAGCCGGGAACGAGGAGAAAAAACAATGTTTGACAGCGCACTCATTTGGGTAAATTTCTCACTTGACACAACTTACAGGATTGACTACATTGCATCCTAACGCAATATTCACATAATTTTTCTGCTAAGGAGGCGATGTGAGAAAGACAGCAATGACCGTTGGATTTGCGGATCTGTCTCATTTTGTCCGCGTGACCGAGATTATTGGCGAAGAACAAGCGCTCACGATGTTGCAGGAAGCTTTCAAAGCTGCTGGCAATTGCATCCTTCAAAAAGGCGGGACAATCAGGAAATATATAGGCGACACGATTCTGTTTACCTTTGAAGATACTGCAACCGCTCGCATTGTTGCTAAAGAAATAAGGGCATGTTTTCTTTTTAAGCGAGGGAAAATTTGCGTTCAATTTAACATCGGGCTTGCTACCGGCGAAGTCTGGGAGGTAAAAATCGGACATCCCGACTGCATTGTCGATGACATCTACGGAATGACAGTCAATAACGCAGCTCTGCTGTCACGTGAAGCATTCAAGTCCAGCAACGGAATCAAAATGTGCTCGGTAACTGCTGGCACAGTAAATAAAACTGGAACAAAATGAACTTTCAAGCTTTAAATGAAATTGGAATGGAACTCTTCGCCGCTGTTGTAGTTGTCAGTCTGATTTTAATTATTCTTGCGTTTAAAATTAAAACCATCCGAAAAGCGGCTGGTGTGGCTTTAATGTTAATTGCAGTTGTCATTTCCTTGACAGGCATCGGAGCGATTATAGGAATTCCCCTGATCCTTATCGGCGGGATTTTCATATTTGGTAAATTTTAATAATCTATGCCTCTCGCTTTTAATTTTAATGAGATAGAGCGCGCTAAGGGTTGAATATAGACTCAAAATTGCTTTAATTATTGTTCTTTGCGGTTATTTTCACATTACTTTGGAAAACTCGATTTCAATGGATTACAAAGACAACCCTTCCGGACTTCCCCCAACAGTTCTGGATTTGATAGATAAGCTTTCGCGCCTGCCGGGCATTGGGCGCAAATCAGCTCAACGGATCGCAATGTACGTCCTGCGCAACCAGCGCGACTACGCATCTTCACTAGCCGAAAGCCTGCTTGCTGTAAAAGATAAAGTTTCACTTTGTCGCGAATGCTGGATGCTTTCCGAGAGCGATCCATGTGAAATTTGCGCAGATTTCAAACGCGACCAAAAACGGGTTTGTGTTGTTGAAGAATCTGGCGATGTTATTGCAATTGAAAAGACTGGCGCTTGGCGAGGCCTCTATCATGTTTTGGGTGGCGCCATATCACCACTCGATGGCGTGGGACCAGAGCAATTGCATATCGAAAGCCTCCAAAAGCGAGTCAATGAGGGTGAAATTGAGGAAATCGTTGTGGCGACTAATCCCAATTCAGAGGGCGAAACCACAGCATTGTTTTTAGCACGGATGTTCAGCGGAACTGATGTAAACGTCACCCGAATCGCGCGCGGTGTGCCTATGGGTTCCGATCTGGAGTTTGTCGATGAGACTACGCTCCAACAATCTCTTGCGGGAAGATCTAAAATAGAGTAAACTTGCTTCATAAGATTAACAAGGAACTTCATTTTAGTTGAAATATTTGTAATCCCATTGTGGGATTAAAGTTAAAAAGGTTCAGGAGGGACTGTTTATGGATAGACGAAAAGTTACAATTGATGGGAACGAAGCAGCGGCGTATGTAGCACATCAGATAAACGAAGTCTGCGCTATTTACCCCATTACTCCTTCTTCCAACATGGGCGAATGGGCTGACCAGTGGTCTGCGGAAGGCAAGACCAATATCTGGGGAACAATCCCTGAAGTAGCGGAAATGCAGTCAGAAGGCGGCGCTTCGGCAGCCGTTCACGGCGCATTGCAATCTGGAGCGCTGACTACAACCTTCACAGCCTCGCAAGGGCTGTTGCTGATGATCCCGACCATGTTTAAAATCGCTGGTGAGCTTACCTCAACTGTTTTCAATGTTACCGCCAGAACAATCGCCACCCATGCGCTGTCGATTTTTGGCGATCATAGCGACATTATGGCAGTTCGCTCTACTGGTTTCGCATTGTTGGCGGCAGGTCCCGTGCAAGAAGTAATGGACATGGCGTTGATCTCACAGGCAGCAACGCTAAAATCTCGCGTGCCGTTCATTCATTTCTTTGATGGTTTCCGCACCTCTCATGAAGTGAGCAAGATCGAACAACTCACTACAGATGATATGCGAGCCATGATTGATGACGATCTGGTTTTCGCCCATCGCAAACGCGCGATGACACCAGAAAAACCTGATCTTCGCGGAACATCTCAAAATCCCGATGTATTCTTCCAGGCACGTGAAACGATTAATCCGTATTATGATGCTTGCCCCGGTATTGTCCAAGAAGCAATGGACAAGTTTGCGGCAATCGTCGGTCGTCAGTATCATTTGTTCGATTATGTCGGTCATCCAGAAGCTGATCGCATCATCATTCTGATGGGCTCCGCCATTGACACAGCAGATGAAACAGTAGAATATCTGAACAAAACCGGCGAAAAAGTCGGCGTTCTTAAGGTCAGACTCTTCCGTCCATTCTCAATCAAACATCTGCTGAGTGCAATCCCAGCATCTGTCAAAAAAATCTCGGTTCTTGATCGTACCAAAGAACCCGGTTCCGATGGCGAACCTCTGTACAAAGATGTCGTTACAGCTTTCGTAGAAGGATTCACTCAAGGCATCGCACCCACCAAAGAGATGCCGATCATCACCGGTGGACGCTATGGATTGTCTTCCAAAGACACCACGCCAGCCCACCTCAAGAGCGTGTTTGATGAGATGAAGAAAGATACCCCAAAGAACCATTACACCATTAGCATTAACGACGATGTCACCAACACAAGCCTTGATTTCGATCCCGATTTCTCGGTCGAGGGTGACGATGTTTTCCGCGGCTTGTTCTATGGTCTTGGCTCAGATGGAACTGTTGGAGCTAACAAGAACTCCATCAAGATCATTGGTGAAGGCACAGACAACTACGCACAAGGTTACTTTGTCTATGATTCAAAGAAATCTGGCGCAATGACGGTGTCTCACCTTCGCTTTGGCCCACGGCCGATTAAGTCAACCTATCTCATTAACAAAGCTAATTTCATCGCCTGCCATCAGACGGTATTCCTCGAAAAATACCACATGCTGGACTCAGCCATTGATGGCGCTACTTTCTTGCTGAATAGCTATGTTTCCCCTGATAAAGTCTGGGACACTCTTCCCAAATCAATTCAGAAGCAGCTGGTTGACAAGAAAATGAAATTCTATGTTATTGATGCCTATAAGGTCGGACGTGAGACAGGTATGGGCGAGCGCGTCAACACAATCATGCAGACCTGCTTCTTCTACATTTCCGGAATTTTACCTGCTGATGAATCCATCAAGCAGATCAAGAAATACATCGAGAAAACCTATGGCAAAAAGGGACCGAAGATTGTCGAGATGAACTATAATGCGGTTGATAAAGCCGTTGAAAATCTTCATCAAGTCAACGTTCCAGCGGCAGTAACTTCAGATTGGGATGTTCCCTGGCCTGTTTCAGACAAAGCTCCTGATTTCGTGCGCAAAACACTGGGAACAATCATGTCTTTTAAAGGCGATGATCTTCCTGTTAGCGCATTTCCTGTTGATGGTGTCTTCCCAGTTGGAACAACCAAATACGAAAAGCGCAATATTGCCCTTGAGATTCCCGTCTGGCGTGAAGACCTCTGCACACAGTGTGGAAAGTGCGTAATCGCTTGCCCTCACGCGGCTATTCGCCATAAAGTATTCGATGCAGAACTTCTGAACGATGCTCCAGCAACTTACAAAGCCGTTGACTACAAAGCCAAAGACTTTAAGGGCATGAAATACACAGTTCAGGTTGCTCCTGAAGATTGCACCGGTTGCGGACTCTGCATTGAAGTCTGCCCAGTCAACAGCAAGAAAGAAGAGGGTGTCAAAGCGATCAATATGGTGCCGCAACCCGCATTGCGCGTAACCGAGCGCGATAACTTTAACTTCTTCCTTAGTATTCCTGAAGTTGACCGCACCAAGGTTCGCCTCGACACCGTCAAAGGGTCACAATTCCTCGAACCACTGTTTGAGTTCTCTGGCGCTTGTTCCGGCTGTGGCGAGACTCCTTATGTGAAGTTGCTCACCCAGTTGTTCGGCGACCGTGCAGTCATCGGCAACGCAACAGGCTGTTCCTCGATCTACGGTGGCAACCTACCCACCACACCCTACACCGCCAACCGTGACGGCCGAGGCCCTGCTTGGAACAATTCATTGTTTGAAGACGCCGCTGAGTTCTCACTGGGCATGCGCCTGACGATTGACAAGCAAAAGCAATTTGCCCTTGAACTTATGGCAAGGATTAAAGACACAGTCGGCGCTGATCTGTATCAGAAAATCGTGGATAATCCTCAAGCAGATGAAGCAGATATCGCCGCACAGCGCGCTAATGTCGCCGAACTCAAGAGCAAGCTTGAAGGAATTAACAGCAGTGATGCCAAGCATCTTGCTTCCGTCGCGGACTATCTTTTGAAACGATCTGTCTGGGGCGTTGGTGGCGATGGTTGGGCTTACGATATCGGCTATGGCGGTTTGGATCACGTGCTGGCTTCCGGTCGAAATGTCAACCTGCTCGTTCTTGACACAGGTGTTTACTCAAATACCGGTGGTCAGTGCTCCAAAGCAACCCCAATGGGCGCTGTGGCTAAATTTGCCGCCGCTGGCAAAGGACTCAGCCGTAAGGACATGGGTCTGATCGCAATGAGCTATGGCTATGTCTATGTCGCACAGGTTGCCATGGGTGCAAACGACGCTCAGACTGTCAAAGCGTTCCTTGAAGCTGAAAAATATAATGGACCTTCGCTGATCATCGCATACAGCCATTGTATTGCACACGGCTTTGACCTTCGCAACGGCATGCACCATCAAAAGCTTGCCGTCAAGAGTGGTTCCTGGCCTATCTACCGTTACAACCCTGAGAACGTACTCGAAGGCAAGAATCCTCTTAAACTCGACTACAAAGCGCCTTCAATTCCAATTGAAGAGTACGCTTATTCTGAAACACGCTTCAAAATGTTGACGCGCTTCAAACCAGATCGCGCCAAAAAGTTAATCGCAGCAGCTCAGGATGCTGTCAACACCAAGTGGAGCTACTACAAGCAGCTTGCTGATCTCGACTATAGCGAAGAAAAGTAAGCAACTTTCCCGTTTTCCATTCAATGTGGGGCGTAATCTATTGCGCCCCACATCTGTTTTATCATGAGGCATTTTTTGAATTCTAAAAATATATCTGAGAAGCAAACCACAAGAGCTCCACGCAATAGAACGATTACATTATCAGCCACAGAGCGTGAAAATTACAGGAAGAATGTCAGACATTTTGGCGAGGCAATCACACTTTCAGAATTACTTGACTGCACAATCTGTCAAGATATTTTCAGCTTGATCAATCTCCTTCCTGATGGATTCATTGATCTGCTTTTTGCTGATCCTCCCTACAACCTCACTAAAACATTCAATGACAGCAAATTCAACCGTCAATCACTTGATCAGTACGAACTTTGGCTTGACTCATGGATTTGCCACTTGCCACGACTGATGAAGCCCAATGGATCAATTTATATCTGTGGTGATTGGCGCTCGTCAACGGCAATACACAGGGTTTTAGATAAGTACTTCAAGGTGCGCAATCGCATCACCTGGGAGCGCGAGAAAGGTCGCGGGGCAAAAGCCAACTGGAAAAACAACAGCGAAGACATCTGGTTTGCCACGGTTTCCGATGATTATATCTTTAATCTGGACGCTGTCAAAATGAAGCGTCAGGTTATCGCCCCGTATAAAAACCTCAACGGTGAACCCAAAGATTGGAACGAAACTAAAGACGGGCAATTCCGCACTACACACCCATCGAACTTATGGACAGATTTGACAGTGCCGTTCTGGTCAATGCCGGAGAACACCGATCATCCCACTCAAAAGCCGGAGAAGCTCCTCGCCAAAATCATCCTCGCCAGCTCAAGCGAGAATGACATCATCTTCGATCCTTTTGCTGGCGTGGGAACGACATCTGTTGTATCAAAAAAGTTGGGAAGAAGATACATTGGTGTGGATATTGATTCAGAATACTGTTATCTCGCCGAGAAGCGTCTTAAGCTGGCAGATACAGATGTTAAAATTCAAGGCTACGCTGATAGTGTTTTTTGGGAAAGAAACACTTTGGCGAAGCAAAAGAAAAACACAAGGAAAGTATAAACCCCGCTTTGGGTTACGGATTGACACTTATTTTTCTTGTAGCTTCTGGATTATTGGTTGAAATAATAGTATCTTACCTTTCTGTGAAAATTCTGATGAGGAATCCATTGAATCCCTTAGCAAAACTATTCGCCTTCAACATAGCCCTGTTCGTCTTCCTGCAGATCGGATTGACAGGCTGTATCCACGAGGAGCAATCTGCCGAAGATGTCATCGCAAGGGTGAACAGCCGTATTCTCACAGCAACAGATGTTGCAGCCTGGGAGGCATCTCTGGGCATGGCGAACGTCCCGAACGTCCCGAACGACCTACGATTGAGCTATATTCGTCACTGGGTTGAAAAAGAACTGCTCTTCGAGGAAGCCATCAAACGCGAGCTAATGAATGACCCCTGGGTTGCAGAGAAAATCGAAAAAACAACGCGCGCATTATTGACTTCCCGTTTGCTGGAATACGAATGGAACAAACTACCGCCATTGTCTCCGGCAGATGTCAGAGCCTATTATCAGGAACATTCAAGCGAGTTCGTCTGGTACCATGAACACCTTGGCGTTCAATATTGGAAAAGTCCCGAAGCAAAACCGATGAACACTCTGCGGGAAAATTTTTTTCGTGGCAATCGGGATGCAATCTGGACTGGCAACGCCAACTCCTTAGAACAAGGAAAATTATCCCTTGAGGATAATAAGCGCACTGATCCTAAGTTGTGGCGAAGCATTTCCAGACTCAAGGAAGGGCAGGTTTCGCAAGTCATTCATTATAGCAATGACTCATGGATATTCATCCTCAATGACCGTAGCCAACCCGGCGAACGGAAAGAACTTACCATTGTTCGAGACGAAATCACTGCACGACTTTCTGAAGAGCGTCGTCAAAAACATCGTGAAGGATTGATTAGAAGCCTCGTTATAGAATACAGACGGGATGGTCGTTTAATATGGTCTGACGCGGATTTTACAGTCTCAATTTCAGACAACAGGAAACAGCAGGATGAGAGCAAATGACCGCACCTTCCCGCATAGTTGACACTTCAGTCTCTAAAGCTCTTGCATCTATTTTGGTTTGTTTAATCTGGGTGATGGTTATTTACGCCCAAGCAACGGATCATTCTCGATCTGCGACACTTACGTTTGGTGGTGATGTGCTACTGGGTGGATATTACAACTCGCCTGACTATGGCACAATGGATCGGCTTGTGCAGAGGATTGACGCAATCTCTCGTTCGGGGGGTGCTAAAGCTGTCGCTGAAAGTTTATTTCAGCATATTGCGCCATTGTTTCAAGAAGCAGATTTCGCGGTGGTCAATCTTGAGGGACCTATCACCCCAAATTTGCCGACGGAAGATATTGAAGCCTTAATGATCGAAAAGCTGATCCCTGTACGCCAACATCAAAGCGCGCTTGAAATTCTATCTTGTGCTGGAGTTGATCTGGTTTCGCTGGCGAACAACCACATGTATGATTACCTGGGGTCTGTCGGATTGAGGCAGACTTTGGATTATCTAGATCGCTGTCCCACATTGGACTATGTGGGCGCTGGCTACGGTCTGGATGCTTATGAAGCCCAAATCGTCGGAATCAAGAATATTCAGGTTGCTTTCTTCGGAATAACCGATGTGATGGAACCGGACGAGATGCTCTCTGGTATAAGTGATGAACCGGGGGTCGCAGGTTTGCCTGGGCAGAGCGATTATTCAAAGCAGAAACAGATGCGAAGGCTGGTAAAGAACATCAAGGCAACGCAGGACTCAAGCGACTTTGTTGTCGTGATGTTACACGCTGGGCACATCAGCGGCTCTCAAGTAAATGAGCGGCAGGTGGAGATCGTTGATGTGCTGTTTGAAGCTGGTGTCGATGTGGTAGTCGGAGCTCATTCGCACAGCAAACAGGCAGTTCGTGAAAGTCGTGATGCTGATGGAGTTCTCCATCAGGTGGCTTTTTATGGGCTGGGCAACCTTGTTTTTGGTGGCAAACAAGGCGCTCAGACACTCAGCTCCATCGCCGAAGTAACGCTGATAATTGATGATTCAGGGAAAAATGTGAGTTACGAAATGGTTGACATTTACCCCAATCCAGACACAACCTATACACCACAACCAGTTTTTAAGAGGAACTAATGAAGATAGGAAAGATGAAAATAATGAAAGAAAACTTCAACGTAAGTGTTTGCTTGATATATACTCTGGCGGTGGCGTTGTTATTGTTACAGGCTCCAGTCTGGGCGCAGGGTGAAGTCGTTGACAGCATCGCGGTTGTGGTTGATGATGATATAATTCTTGAGTCTGAGATTTCCTACGGAGTGAACACACTTCTGCTTGAAAGCGGGGAACGCTATCCCATGCCGGGCAAGGTTGCCGAGATGCGCGAGCAGGTCATCAACGCATATATTATGCAGAAGATTTTACTTGCCAAGGCGGCTGAAGAAACATTAACGGTTGAAGATCGGGTTATTGAGCGCGAGCTTGAAAAGAAAATCCGAACTCTTGTGGGTCAGGTTGGCAGTGAGGAAAAGCTGGTCGAATACTTCGGCAAACCGATGCGCAAGATACGCCGGGAGATGCTCGATGGTGTGCGCGACGGATTGCTCATTGATATGTTGAAACAACGAAAATTGGCTGAAGTACACATTCGCCGGCAGGATGTTGTGAAATTTTATGAAGACAACGCGGCTGCCATTCCAGAAATACCCGAAAAGGTAACGCTTTCTCAAATCTTGCTGGAAATTAAACCTTCAGAAACGGCACGCGAGCAGATTTTCGAGAAAATCAACGCTATTAGAGCTTTAGCGGTTGCGGGGGCTGACTTTGATTCCCTAGCAAAAGCGCTTTCTGAAGGTCCATCTGCGCCGGATGGTGGCAGACTTGGCTTTACTAATCGCGGGGATCTTGTTCCAGACTATGAAGCTGCGGCTTACGCGCTGGAGCCGGAGCAAATTTCCGAAGTCGTTGAGACGCAATTTGGGTTGCACATCGTTAAACTTGTTGATCGGCAGGGCGAACGAATTTCCACACAACACATTCTCTTGCAGCTTGCACCCTCGGACATTGACAAAGCACAAGTATTTGAAAAGGCGCAAGAGTTGAGAAGCAAAATTATAGCAGGCACATCCTTTGCGCAGGTCGCCAAAGAGTATTCTGAAGACCCGGAAACAGCAGCGAAGGGTGGTCGGCTCGATGCACTGGCATTGGATCAACTGCCACCGGAATTTCGCACTGCAGTGGAATCAATCGAGATCGGTGAAGTTTCAGAGCCTTTTGAGTCTGAGCTGGGGATTCACCTTGTGCGTCTGGACGATTTCAGCAAAGGTCGGTCAATCAGCCTATCCAAAGACTGGGCTTTACTTGAGATGTATGCGCTCGGTCAGAAGCGTGAGACTGTTTTTGCCGAATGGGTGGAAGGTTTACGCGCGGATCATTACATTTGGGCGGGGAAGTAAGCTTCTCTGATTGACTTTTGAACAGTGTCGCTCCTGCGAAAGTGGGAGCGACCTTTTTACGACATCTGCGAGTAGCTCCCTTGACAACAAGCCCGTATGTTTTTATATTACGGTTTGAGCGCAAGCTTGCGAGAAAGCACTTGACAAACCCTTGATATTTTTTTACATTACCAAATGCAGTGGATGTATTCACAGCTAGGCGACTGTTATTTTTTATCCCGAACTCTAAACAGACCATTGCAAAAAAGAATTTTCAGATAGATAGATATTTTAAGAGGGAATTGGCAATGAAAGCGACCATCCCTGTTTCGACAACCCTTAAAACCTGCCCAGGACTCATCTGGGAGAACTCTGTCCTTAACGATTTGCACCAAAAAGAACGCACAACAGATTAAACCGATTTAACAGATTTTTTCGTTCCCACGCGGGAGCATGGGAACGAGGATGCTGTCATTCCAGCGAAGGCTGGAATCCAGGGCTTTAAAAACGTTCAATCTGTTGTGAATTAAAGACTAGGGATGAATGCGATGGATACCTGCCTTCGCAGGTATGACATTAGACTACAAACAAATTTGACTAAAGCAACGATTTTAACTTCGAGAACACCATGAAAAACTACATTCTGATTTTACTTGTGCTGACCTTCTCAACAGCCTTGGCACAACCAAACCCTCAGTGGTTTCACATGTATGATAATCAGGAGGTGGAATATCTTACGGACGTTTACGCTCTTGCTGATGGCGGCTATGCGGCATGTGGCTATTCATCTCCACGGGTGCATGCTGATCTGAATTCACCAATGGGTGTTTGGGTTTTACTTCTTGATGACGATGGCGAAATTGTATGGTCAAACGTTTATCAAGATGACAACATTCGCCAGGGTAGTTGTAGTTTGGTTGAGACTGATGACGGGGCACTTTTTATTGGCGGTTATCGATATACGGAAGGATGGAACACTGATGTTTTAGGAATTTTAATTGATAGCGAGGGCAATGAAATTTGGTCAAACACCTTTGGCGCTGGCAGTTGTCTGGCTGTAATTGAACTTAAGAGTGGCGAATTTGCGATGACTGGGTTTGATGGGGGACAAAATGGTGGTTTTGTCGCCTGTGTAAACACCGAAGGAGACCTCATCTGGCGGACAAATATTCCAGCGGAAGAATTTTATAATTCGAGTCACTTTACATGTCTTCGTGAAACAGATGGCGGAATAATCACTGGTGGTAACTATTACCACGGAAATAATACTTGTGATGTGTGGGTAGCCAAAACAGATTTCAACGGTGATGTGCTTTGGCAACGACGAATAGATACAATTGACGATTATCAGTCCTGTCGATCTATTGCAAGTGGACATGCGAATGGTTTCTTACTTTCAGGATTCACCGGGCATAGAGAAAATTGTTACGTTAGTGATATGTTTTTACTTAAGATAAATGCTATTGGCGAAACACAATGGACACAGACATATCATTTGGATGGAGGTTTTCAGGCAAACGAACGTGACACCCAAGAATGTAACCAACTAATTAAACTTGATGAAGGATTTGCTCTAGTTGGATATGCAAACTATGATCGTATTATTAATCCTATTGCAATACAAGTTGATGAAAATGGCAACGAAATCTGGAGTGCTTTTTACAATTTCAGCGATGATGAACGATATGGAAATAATAATAGATTTCTTGCTGGTGTAAACGGACATGACAACTCTATCATCGCTGGCGGGATCATACAACATAACGAATCCAATCCGCCACAAAACGGTTTTCTTATGAAGCTTGAGCCGTGGTTTGAACACCCTGTGGTTTTTGGTTATTCGCCACAAGATACTGTTTTTACTGTGCTTCAAGCGGATTCGGTTGAGTTTTCTGTCTCCGCTCGCGATCAGCAAGGTGATGCAATTTACTACCAGTGGACTTACGATGAGGAGGAAGTCGCGCGTGATTCACTAGTCACAATTCACTTCCCAGACCTTGGATTGCATGAGGTGGCTTGCGTAGTCACCGACAGCTCCAATGCTGTGGAAATTCGCTGGCACATCACCGTCTCCGACTTTTTCATCCGCCAGACCACGCCAGACAGCCTTCGTTTTACCGCCCGTCGCGGGAGCACACTGCCCTTCGCGCTCGATGTCGCTTGCATCGAGCCGGATGCGCCCACCATCGAGTGGAGCGTCGTCAACC
>CAZAGU010000106.1:0-12373 GCA_964484805.1 uncultured bacterium | reverse complement strand
TCAACGACACGGGCTTTTACTCTTTGATCTGGAACACCTTAGCCGATTCCGATGGCGTGTATGCGTGGGAAGCACGAGCGTGGGATGAGTACGGCAACCTCGGCATCAGCCCCGCGCTGTTGGTAAGGGTGGCGAACGACACGACTACGAGCCCGGACGGCGACCGCACCCCGCCGGTGATTTCGTGGCTGTCGCCGGATCAGGGGAACGTGTTGGAAGGTGAGGTAGATCTGCGAGTAACTGCGCTGGATAACGATCAGATCGATTCGGTGAGGTTCTATGTCTCGGGACCAATGCCAGCGGTGTTTTCAGTTCCGAATCGGCAAGAATTTTTTTATGAAGCGGTTTGGAACACCAATGATTTTTTAGATGGGACGTATTACATAGAAAGCAGAGCTTGGGATCGGTCGGGTAACATGGGCTTCAGCGAACCGCTGTCGGTCACGGTCTGGAACAACCGCCCGCAAGTCATCTGGGTGCCGGATGATTTCGAGACAATTCAGGAAGCGATCGATTTTTCTTCTGATGGTGATACTATCCGAGTCAGTGCGGGAACTTACCGGGAAGGACTGCGTATAATTTCTAAAAGCATCTGGTTGGAAAGTGAAGAGGGTCCAGAGTTGACAATTATTGATGCCACCGGAATTGATACTTTTGCTTATGCTTTAGGTATCCGGATTGAAGGTGAAAGAACTAGTTCAACAATACGAGGCTTTAAAGTGATTGGTGAGGAAGCCGGCATCGTAACGATTAACCAAATCTCTTTAAACATCTATAATTGCATTTTGTATGATGACTCTCATCAATTCACAGGCATTTACCTAAGTAGAGGCAATTGTTCAGTGCTTAATTGTATCATTGACGGAGCACATCGTGGAACTTTTGTATCTTATGTTTCGGGACGGTTCTATAATTCTATATTCATTAACTGCGAGGTTGGTTATTACAAGTTAGCTACTTTTGAGTATTGGATACAGTATGGTTGGAATCTTTTCTGGAACAATGGTGAAAACTACAGATACGAGACTGCAATGGAGAGTGATATTTTTGAGAATCCGCAATTTATCGAAGGCAGTTACATTCCGAGCCGGAATTCACCGATAATTGATTCAGGCAATCCTGATCTTTTAGATAAGGACGGCAGCCGCTCCGATATAGGAATTTACGGAGGGCTTTACAGTTACTAAACACATTTACAGGAGGCTCAAATGCCAACAATATGGGTAGAGACAGCGGATCCCGAAAATGTTGACCTTGAAACGATCGCAGCCAACAGGAACACGATCAAGGTCAACGATGTCAGAGATCCTGAGGAAGAAGAAGCGAGCCAAGCCGGTACATTCATCAACACCGGAACATTGGCGAATGATCGCGCTTTGAAGGTGACAGGTAAGACAGAGATGGTCGGTGAGCTGGCAGTCAATGGTTCGATCATAATCAGCGGACCTGAACAAGGTCTGTACACAGAAAACAACGATACTTTGCACGTTGGCTCCACCGAAACAACCGGGCTGGTAATAATCGGAAATGCTGATGAAGGCGCACGCATTCTTGGTGATGTCGTAATCACTGGCACGTTGAAAGTCGGTGAGGGTGTCGCCCCGGCAAGCATCGACACTGGCGGCGATCCAGACCCCCTAAATTTAAACATCGGAGCTGGCGCATCGACCGCCGATGTCACCCTTAGCCGTGCCGGCAAGGATGTTAACGTTGCCGATGATCTTAATGTCGGTGGCGATCTTAAAGTTGGGCCTGACGATGGCGGCGGCTTTATTGATTCCGGTGGAACGGTAGTTTCACCGCAACATTTGAAGATCGGCACCAGCACAGACACGGAAGATGTATTAATTGGTCGCGCTAATCAAACCGTTGAAATGATGGCACAGGCGCGCCTGAACAGCAATGGAATTGTGATGAACGACGCGGCTTCGGTTAACGATGTCCCAACCGCAGGATGCGGGATGATCTTCAATGATGCTGGGCACGGTAATGGAGATTCTATCGATTTCTACACTGGCGGCACACTTCGGGGCTGGCTGGATTCCACAGGCTTTGTTGTCAACGTCTGATCGTTAATTAACCGTCCTATCAGGGCGCAAGTGTATCTATAACACCAAAACTCATTAACCTCATAACCCACCCGGATTCTTGAATATCGAAATTATAATGATATTTTTCTGAATGTCCGCGAATTATTTTGCATACTGCCCATCCTTGCTGTATTTTCCCTCTACGGTTCTTCCCGAATGCCCCAAATTTGATTTTGCAGGCAACAATCCCCCAACGGAGATTTATCATGATTAGGAAAGTCCTGATTACCCTAATGATCGTCGTCGCGATCTTCATCGTCATTACCGCCATGGTTGCCACGATGGGAGCTGGCATTCCGGCTGAGTACACCACATCCGCGACCGCAGTCTTCCCTGCTCCGCAGGATACTGTCTGGGCTGTGCTCACGGATTTCGCCGTGTATCCATCTTGGCGACCGAAAGTGACCAAAGTCGAGATGCTGCCGAACGAAAACGACTTGCCGGCGTGGCGAGAACTCGATGTGCAGGATCAGAATCTGCCCTATCGCGCGACGAAGATGACCAAGCCATCGCTGCTTGTGTTGGAAATCGCTGAGGAAGATCTGCCCTATTCGGCAGAGTGGACGATTGAAATGTCGCCCCATCCAACCGGTTGTCAGGTAAAAATCACGGAACGCGGGAAAATTGAGTCGGTGATGCTAAGATTCGTCATGAAGTATTTCTTTCAGTACGATGGCACTGTAACTTCATTCATGGAAAATCTGGAGAAGCGCGTGATGCGCAATAATTTGAATTAACATTTTGGAGAAAATACACAGTGAACCAATACAAACGTGGTTCTGCCAAGAAAAAAGACAGTGGAAAACTGAGCCTGTCACCCTTTCAGAAAAAACTTCAGGACTGGGGCAAACGAAAATCAATTCGCGATGGCGAAAAAGGAATTTTCCTCGAAGGTGAAAAGCTGATAGACGAGGCGATTCAAGCGGGGCATCCGTTGGCTGCGATCTGGATGACCGAAGCCATCGCCAAAAAACGCCCTGATCTGCTCAGAAAATATGAAGACAGCCAGACGCGCCTGTTTCCGGTGTCGCCGATGATGATGCGAAAGGTGATTTCCGAGATGGATACACCGCCGGGAATCGTCGCAGTGGCTCCACAGCCGGGGTTTATCCATCGGCAACCGGGAGACCCGTTCTCGCTGATCGTCGCCATGCCGCTGATCCAAAGCCCGGGGAACCTGGGCGGGATCATCCGCACGGCAAACTACTTCGGCGTGGATGAACTGTGGGTTGGCAAAGGCTCGTCCGATTCTTACACAGGCAAAGTTCTGCGCGGATCTATGGGAGCAGCGTTTACATTGCCGGTTATTAAAGTTGATGATTTTGCCGAGCGATTGACCAGCTTCAAAGAGGCAGGCGCAACGGTCTGGGCGGCTGTCGCACATAGCGATAACGCCAGCATTACCATCGAAGGCACGGGGTCGCGGATTATAATGCTGGGTGGTGAGAGTCGTGGTTTGGAGAAGCGGTTCGAAGAGATGGCGGATAAAAACGTGCAGATCCCAGGCGCTGGGCGGGGCGAATCGTTGAACCTGATGGTCGCGGCGGGGATTTTGATCCATGCGGCTACAGTTGGCAGATGGTCTGCCGATGTCTGATGGAATTAAGCAGGTTATGGCGACGTTGCTGTTGATGGTCGCGGTGATGTCGCTGGGTGGTTGTCAGATGACTCCAGAACGCGCACAGAAGAAGGCGTATAAGTTTTATGACAAGGGTGATTACGCCAAAGCGCTGGATTATCTGGAGATTGCCTGGATAGGAAAGCCGGACGACCCTGAATTTCTGGTGCGCTACGCCTATTGCCTGATCGCAAATCAGAATGACCCCAAGTATGCCATCGAAGTGCTGTACGAGAACTCGGTGCGCTATCCCGATTATGCGCGCACATACTATTTGCTTGGGAATATCGCTTTCAACTTCAGCCGCGAAGATCGGCAGAAAAATCTGATGCAAGCGATAAATTTTACTATTGTAGCTGCGGAGCTTGATTCAACAGATATTAAGATTGCCATGAATCTTGCTCAGTACTACGAGATCGCTGAAATGCCGGACTCGGCTCTGGTGTGGTACAAGCGGGCAATCCGAATTGATCCGAAGGATTCTCTCATTCAGGTGAGCATAGATTCACTGAAAAACGTGGTAGAAGAGAGAGATTTGAAGTCGGATTCAACACAGATCAAGCCTTAAAGAAATTTGCTGGTATTTAATATCATCTCAATCAGCCCACACCTGCAATTATCGCGGGTGTGGGCTCTTTTTGCGACGAGCCTCTCCCAGATTTATTATAATGTAACAATCATTAAGGTATTGATTTTACGACAATACAGAGGCAATTATTAGGCTAATATTTGTGAATAAAATATTGATTGGTCGGATAATATATTCTAAGTGAATAAAATTACATGATTGAGGATTGGCTTTAAATAAGGTTGTTAAGTTTGGCTTAGTTTAGTATCTTGATGTTCTGCATTGTAATTCATCAACTCTGTTGAAACAAAGTCTTGTAATTTTTTTTAAGGAGGGGTTATGCTCCGAGCAGATTACTGGGCGTGGCGCGCCTGTGCTCTCCTCGTTGGGCTGGCATTTGTGTTTGCTGGCTGTGGCGGTGGAAGCGGTGACAAAGCGACCGAAGAAGGGGAAATTTCTACCGAAGTTACTTATGAAAAAGTCCCACCCGGGGCATTGCCTGAAGTTTCTGCAGAAATGGGCGGCGAAGGTTTTACCGGCGAAGGCTGGATTACAAACGACGATCCCGGAACTGGTGACCCACGCGCGGTTGCTGGTGGTAAATTTACGTTCGCCATTATGAATTTTCCCGCGACCTTGCGCACCGTTGGCAAAGATGCCAATTCTACATTTAACAGCCTTTTAGATGGCATGGTTTATGAGAGCCTGATCGGAACTCATCCGGTTACAATGCAGGTTACGCCATCGCTCGCCACACACTGGCAGATTTCTGAAGACAAATTGACTTACCGCTTCCGCATTAACCCCAATACACGTTGGGCTGACGGAAGCCGGCTGACTGCAGAAGATGTCATTGCAACTTGGAAATTACGCCTTGACCCAGGCATTCTTGCTCCCTACAGCAATATCCTCTGGGGAAAATACGAAGAACCTGTTGCCGAGAGTCCCTACATCGTTCGAGTTACCAGCAAAGAGCTTAACTGGAAATTCTTCATTTACTTTGGTGGCATGAATATTCTGCCTGCTAAGTACATTGGCAATATTACTGGTAGCGAATATATGAAGGCTTACCAGTTCAAGATGATGATCGGTAGTGGTTCCTACACACTTGATCCAAGTAAAATCAACAAGGGTCGTTCAATTGCTCTTGACAAACGCGACGACTATTGGGATAAAGACAACCCCAAGTCAGCCGGACTTTCGAACTTTGATGAAATCAAATTCATCGTTGTCAAAGACGAACGTCTGAACTTTGAAAAGTTCAAAAAGGGCGAAACGGATGCTTACGTTGTTTCCCGTGCTCAGTGGTGGGTTTCGGAGACGGACTTTGATCACATAAAACGTGGTTTGATCCAGAAGAGAAAAATCTGGAACGATTCACCTCAAGGTGTTCAAGGTTTCGCGTTTAATATGCGCGAGGCTCCATTTTCAGATGCTCGGATGCGGATGGCTTTCTCACTGCTGGTGAACAGGGAAAAACTCATCGAAAACTTGTTCTACAATGAATATATGATTATGGATAGCTACTACCCTGGTAGTGTTTATTCCAATCCTGACAATCCCACTTATCGTTACAACCCAGAAGAAGCCATCAAACTTATTGCAGACTGTGGCTGGAAGACTCGTAATGAAGAGGGCTGGCTTGTCAATTCAAACGGTGAAATGCTTGAACTTAATCTCATGTTCGGTTCCAAAGGTTTCGAACGCATTCTCACCGTATTCCAAGAAGACCTTCGCGCTGTGGGCATCAAGTTAAATCTGAAGCAGTCCACTAGTCCAACCATGTTTAAGATGGTTCAGGAACGTAAATTTAAGATTCACTGGCAGGCTTGGGGCGGTTTGTTCTTCCCGAACCCTGAAAATGTCTGGTCTTCATGGACAGCCGACCCAATGAACACCAACAATCTCTCTGGTGTTAAAAACGAACGCATTGACGAAATTTGCAAAGCGTATAATGTTGAATTTGATTTCAACACGCGCGTCGAAATGATTCGTGAAGTGGACAGGATTCTTATGGACGTACAGCCTTACTCACTCGGTTGGTATGCTCCGTTCAGCAGAATTCTCTATTGGAATAAATTTGGACAACCCGATTTCTATCTGTCTCGCACTGGCGACTGGACGTCAATCCTCAGCTATTGGTGGATTGATCCTGTTAAAGACGCGGCTTTAGAAGAAGCAATAAAAGATGACTCAATTCAGCTTGAAGTAGGAAAAACTAAAGTTGACTATTGGATTGAGTACAACAAGACTCATGGCAGAAGTTACGAGATTAAAGGCATGTAGTCCTCGTTTCCCAGTTAATCAGGCAGTTTTTTTAATGGTGCATTATTCCGCATTGGTGAAGAAATTGCCTGATTGACTCGATCATTGAACATAAAGCAGTAACTAAGATGGCGAGAAGGTTGATTCGGTGAAAAGTTACTGTAAACTAGAGAGATACCCCCGTTTGGGCATTTTTAGTTATACAAGTTAAGGTTTACTTGATGGGTGGTTTAACAAATTACTTCATCCGTCGTGTTTTATTGATGGTTCCCACCTTTCTAGGAATCACGCTGATGACGTTCATGGTGCTTCAGATTGTTCCCGGTGGTCCCTTAGAACAAGAGATCATGAAGTTGCGTATGGGCGCAGCGGCAATGGGTGGTGCCGGCGATTTTGGCGCGACTGCTGATGTAGGTGTTGGAATGGGCACGAGTCAATTTGGCGGTGTCCAGCTTCCCCAAGAGGCAATGGAAGAGATGAAAAAGTTTTACGGCATGGACAAACCGATCCACATGCGTTATCTGACGTGGTTGTGGCGAGTCATGAAACTTGATTTCGGAACTTCCTATACTTATGCAGAGCCTGTCCTGCAAGTTATTAAAGGACGATTATCAGTTTCTGCTTACTTTGGGTTGCTGGGGTTCTTAGCCACATACTCCGTGTGTATTCCATTGGGTGTTGCAAAAGCAATAAAACACGGGTCGAAGTTTGATACGGTGTCGAGCATTCTGGTGTTCGTCGGATATTCCATTCCGGGCTGGGCATTAGGTGCGATATTGCTTGTGTTGTTAGGTGGTGGTAGCTTTTGGGACGTTTTCCCCTTAGGTGAATTCCGAAGCGAGAATTTCGCAGACTTATCCTTATGGGGTAAAATTGTTGATCAGGTTTACCACACAATCCTTCCGGGCATAGCATGGACAATTACTGGTTTCGCATCATTAACAGTGTTGATGAAGAATTCGCTTATTGAAAATCTTGCTCAAGATTATGTACGAACTGCTTTTGCCAAGGGTTTAACCGAAAAGCGTGTTGTCTTCGTTCATGCACTGCGGAATTCTTTAATTCCTCTTGCAACTGGCATTGGGCATTTAATTGGGCTCTTCCTTGCAGGTTCCTACCTGATTGAGAAGACCTTCAACATTGATGGCATTGGTTTGCTAAGTTACGAAGCATTACTCAACCGCGATTATCCAATCGCTTTGGGTTTCCTGGTTATTGGCAGTATTATTAGACTGCTGGGCAATATGCTTTCAGATGTGGCTTATGCTGTGATCGATCCACGGATTCGGTTTAGATAGGAATATGAAAATGGAAGAAAAACAACAGCAATCCTATGCTTCCGAATCTTTGCTGACAAAGCGTTTCAGGCGTTTTCGGATGATTAAGAGAGGCTATTATAGTTTAGTACTGATAGTTGTTCTCTTTTTCGTTTCCTTCTTTTGTCCTCTTTTGATGAACAACAAAGCCTTGCTGGTTAAATACAATGGCGAAATGTATATGCCTATTTTTAAGTATTCTCCAGCTAAGATCTTTGGTGTAAAGGCTTACGGTGAGCCCGATTATCGTGAGCTGAAGCAAATCTATAAAGAGCAAAATTCTGGAAACTGGGTGCTGATGCCACCCTATCCATACGGGCCCTACGAAAGCATGACAGATGTCAGCGGTGAGGCACCGCCCAATAATCCGTCAGTTCAACATTGGTTCGGAACAGATGATCGAGGCAGGGATGTCTTCGTTCGTCTTGCGTATGGATTTAACATCTCGCTTTCCTTCTCACTGCTATTGGTGATAATTGCCAATGCAATAGGAATTTCAGTCGGCGCATCATTAGGATATATCGGTGGTAAATACGACATACTGATGCAACGGTTTATCGAGATCTGGGGAACTATGCCGATGATCTACATTGTCATCATCGTCAGCTCGATAATTCGCCCCAATTTTCCGCTACTGGTGATTTTACTTAGCATCACCGCCTGGGTTGGTATGACCTACTTTATGCGTGGCGAATTCTATCGTGAGAAATCTAAAGATTACGTACATGCTGCAATTGCGATGGGTGCAACAGATTTAACGGTCGTTTTCAAGCACATTCTTCCGAACGCGCTTGTTCCGGTCATCACCATTGTACCCTTTGCAATCATCGGTGGCATTTCCTCATTAGTCAGTCTTGACTTCCTTGGGTTTGGGTTACCACCACCCACACCATCTTGGGGTGAGCTTGTTGGACAGGGAATGGCGAACATTTTCTCGTGGTGGCTTGTTTTATTCCCACTCGGAGCGATGTTCTTCACATTGCTGATGGTCGTTTTCATCGGCGAAGGTGTAAGACAGGCATTTGATCCTCGAGAACACTCAAGGCTTAGATAGAGTGTCCGGAGCAGGAATCCGGTGAGATTGAGTTATGCACTGAATTTCATCGGGTTCCCGTGATTCGTTTAATTTTTGACATAGAACCGGATATGAAAGAAAATATGCACCAGAATGAAGTTCCTCTCACTCCCGTAGGCAAAGACATCTTAATAGATGTGCGTGGTTTGAAAACGCATTTCTTCACAGAGGCTGGAGTTGCTAAGGCAGTAGATGGAGTTGATTTCTTTATAAAAAAAGGTGAAGTTTTTGGTGTCGTTGGCGAGTCTGGCTCAGGGAAATCAGTTACTGCACTTTCTCTGATTCGCTTGATTCCCGATCCTCCAGGTAAGATATTAGCAGGATCGGTACGATTCCAGGACAAAGACCTTTTAAAGATTCCTTTGAACGATTTGCGTAAGATCAGAGGGAAAACGATCTCAATGGTTTTTCAAGAGCCGATGACATCACTAAACCCTGTGTATAAAATCGGTTGGCAGGTGATGGAAATTATTAAATTTCACCACTTTGTCCCTCGCGAGCAAACTTTTGACCATGCTGTCAAAATGCTTGAGTCGGTCGGTATCCCTGATGCAGCGAAACGCATGGATGATTATCCACACCAATTTTCTGGTGGAATGCGTCAGCGTGTGATGATCGCGATTGCTCTTGCTTGCGATCCTTCCTTGTTGATTGCCGACGAACCGACAACAGCTCTTGATGTTACGATTCAAGCACAAATTCTGGATTTGATGCTGGAGGTTAAGGAACATCGCCGGGATGCAGCAATTATGCTGATCACCCATGATCTGGCTGTCATTGCTGAAACATGCCAGCGGGCGATGGTTATGTATGGTGGGATGATTCAGGAATTGTGTGCGATCGAACCACTGTTTGAAGACCCGCTTCATCCCTACACCAAGGGTTTGTTGCACTCACTGCCACGTCCTGACATCCAGAAAAGACACAGACTTTACACCATCCCCGGCACAGTTCCCAGCATTATTAATTTGCCACCCGGATGTAAGTTCTGTAATCGTTGTTCTGAAGCGATGAAGATTTGTAGCGTTGAAGAACCGCCATTGCGTGAAGTTAAACCGGGCAGATTTGTACGCTGCCACCTGTACTCGTGATGTGGGAGAATAGAGAATGAAAAATTCGATCTTAGATGTTAAAGACCTAGTGGTACGCTTTCCTATATTTGGCGGTTTGTTCCTTGGGAAAATTGCTGAAGTGCGCGCTGTGGACGGTGTAAGTTTCTCGTTGCATGAGGGTGAAACTCTTGGCATGGTCGGGGAATCAGGTTGTGGAAAAACAACTGTTGGGCGAGCGATAATTAATATTTTACGGGCTTCTTCACCAGATGTGGCTGTAACCGGCGACATTCACTACAATCTTGAAGAGGGGCCAGTAAATATTACCCGTTTGAATAAAAAACACATGCGACCTTACCGTTCGATGGTTCAGATGATTTTCCAAGATCCATTTGCTTCGTTGAACCCTCGTTTAACTGTCAAGAAAATTGTGGAAGAGCCATTGCTCATTCACACAAAAATGACACCTCACGAGCGCTTAGACCGAGTTGGATGGTTGCTTGATAAAGTAGGTTTGAACCCAGAGCAAGCTCAGCGTTACCCGCATGAATTTTCTGGTGGGCAACGTCAGAGAATCGGTATTGCCAGAGCTTTGGCGACCAATCCTAAAGTCATCGTCGCAGATGAGCCTGTTTCAGCTTTGGATGTGTCCATTCAGGCGCAAGTGATTAACCTCCTTCAAGATCTTCAGGAAGAGTTTAATCTTTCATTGCTGTTCATCGCCCATGATTTATCGGTAGTTGAGCATATTTCCAAGCGAATCGCTGTGATGTATTTAGGTCACTTGGTTGAAATTGGTCCTTCAGATATTATCTACAAGGATCCCAAGCATCCCTATACCAAAGCGCTACTTTCCTCGGTGCCGCTGCCTGATCCGAAAAAGGCAAAAGATCGTGTGAGAATTGTGCTTCATGGCGATGTGCCGAGTCCCTTGGCGAAACCATCAGGATGTCCTTTCCGAACCAGATGCCCGATAGCGAGACAAGAGTGCGCACAGGAAGTGCCGAAACTTGAGGATTACGGCAATGATCGACTTGCTGCTTGTCCTTGGGTGAGATAAGAGATAAAGAAGAGGCGCTTATTGATTTAGGCGCCTTTTCTATTTTCTCATAATAACTATTGGAGATTGAAATGGAGAATGTTTTTCTCTTTTACGTTGTTCCATTTTTAGTGGTATTTCTGATTTTCCTTATTATGCGGGAGTTTATGTGTTGGTATTGGAAAATCAACAAAATATCATCGCAGCTTGAGGACATTCAGGGATCACTCAAGAAAATTGTGGAAAATCAAGACAAGAATTAACGAGTTTCTCTATTTTTTCCACAGCTGCCCGAAAGATTTTCATTACGTAATGATGTGTTATAGAAACAATGCTGTAGGACAGGAAAACCTCTGTTATTTATGATGTTGCATTTTGCGTCAATTAAATTATGTTGTCCTAATCTTCGTTTTTAACGCATTCGACGATGTTCCCACAAACGTCTTCAATTTCAAAATTTGTTTCAGAATCTTGAAAAAAGTTAAAAAACAATGAAGAAAATAATTGTCTAACAGATCAATACTCCTGAACAGCTCTAACTGATCTAAGATAATGTCTGGTGTTTTCAGGAGTTAGACTACCAACAACGGAAAGGAACTAATGCCGAATATTATATACATTGCTACAAGCCTTGATGGCTTCATTGCAACAGAAGATGACGGTTTAGATTGGCTAATGACCGTCCCGAATCCCGATCAAAGCGATTATGGTTTTAAGGATTTCATGGATGATATTGATGCACTGGTGATGGGACGCCGGACGTTTGAGCAAGTTATGAAATTTGATGTCTGGGCATACGACAAGCCTGTATTCGTTCTTAGCAAAACCATGGACAAGGTGCCCTTGAAATTTGCAGACAAAGCTGAAGTGATTAACGACGAAATTCAATCGGTTGCCAAACAATTGAACGCTCGCGGTTTCAAACGCTTGTACATTGATGGTGGAGTAACGATACAAAGCTTTTTAAAGCATGATCTCATCGACGAAATGGTGATTACCAGAGTACCGATTCTCTTGGGATCAGGCATACCGCTATTCGATAATTCTCACCATATTTTGGAATTTTCGCATGTACAAACTGAGGTGCTAAACAAACATCTAGTAAAGAGTCATTACAAACGAATTAGAACAACAAATACATAATCAAATACTTACTGGATGCTGTTCAACTAAGGTGAACAGTGGTAAGCCAATAACCCGCCTTCGGAGGTATGACAGCGGACTTTGTCCGTAGTGGGAATGCAATTAGGATAAACATGTCCGGGCAAGCCGGACATACCATCCACAGCCAAGGGTTTTACCCCGGAATGCAGTCGCTTCTGGGCTACCTTACAAGCGCTACTTTTTCCC
>CAZAGU010000105.1:10466-12479 GCA_964484805.1 uncultured bacterium | reverse complement strand
GGTTACACCTGTTCCGGCGCTGTCCGCTTCGTCCTTGTTATCAATATACCAATCCTAACTCCTGACAAGCGCCTCTGAGTTAGTGTTCCTTGGCTTCCAGCCCAGCATTTTCTCTATTTTTTCGACTGACACATAAGAATCTTTATCAGCGGTGCCATATATCCATTTATAGATTGGGGACAAGCCGAGCAATTCAAACAAGGCAAGAGCGGCTTTGATGGGGATTGCCGGTGTGCGCATCACTCTAGCGCCAGTTCCCGCGTGCTTGCACAGCGAGCCAACATCCTCCGCCACGCTTCTGAAACTTGTTGCTCCAACATTGAAGGTGTCATTGGCATTTTCACGTCGTGCGGTGAGGCTGATGTATATGGCATTAACAAGATCATCCACGTCGAGGAGTTGATAGCGATTCTCGCCGTTGCCTATGATAGGGATGCGTTTCCCACTTTCAACCCAGTCGTAAAGGATCTGAAATATACCAAGTCTGCCTGTTCCGATGAAGGTCTTGGGACGAAGTACAGGGACAAAATACCCCTTTTCACGGAACTCGTCACACACTTGTTCCGCTTTGATTTTGCTTTTGCCGTATGTTCCGGCACCCACTAAGGGATCGTGTTCATAAATCGGATGTTTTGCCGACACTCCGTAAACAGCCGTGCTTGAGATATAGACAACTCGTTCAACGCCGTATTTCCTGGAGAATTCGAGGATATTGCGTGTACCATTTACGTTTGTTTCAACAATATCCTTTTCCCTCCATAGCGGAAGCGCTGCGGCACAATGCACGATTGCATTGTATTGATTTTCGCGGATAAGTTTTTCGAGAATACCTCTGTTGCGAATGTCACATTGGTGTTTTGCAATTTCTGGTGAATAGTCGCTTTCCGGGTAATCTGCCAGATCAAGAAGTTCAACCTGATGCCCCTTCTTGTGTATGAAATTTGCAATGTTAAACCCGAGAAAGCCCGCTCCGCCAGTGATGAGTAGCTTCATGTTTTCACTTTCGAAAGGAATTTATTCATCAATCTAATCAGTAATTCTTCATCATCAAATTTACTCGTTACAAATTCAAACATTTTAATATTTTTACAAGGCTTGGCAATATTGCATTATCAATGATTTCGGGTAATAATTTGCCGCTTCAAGTGTCAGAATTGGCACAACATCGAAATGTCCATACTCATTTCGTCGAATTATTGTCTGGGATGCGGAGCATAAGCGGGTTTGCCTTTTTAATCAACACCTTGAATTTCGGAGTGAATGCCATCGTTCACATCAAACGCCGCCACACCGCCGATAGGGAAGCCATAGCCCCAGTGAATGTCCGGCATAGCCAGCGAGGCTTTGACAATTCCGGGCAGAGTGGCAACGTTTGCGACTTGAATGGGAGAGCGGTCGGCGATGATTCTGGAAACCATTTGCTCGGATGAGATAATCACACCCGGTACACGCATTCCCGGCACAGTTCCGATGGGAACTTCCCAGGTATGTGAGCTGATTTGTTTCAACTTTATTTCAGTATCGGGCATTGTGGACTTTCCTTGCTAGGCTGTAAAACCAGAATAGTTGCGTCTTGTAATGTACAACATTTGAAACAGAGAAAACAGAGTTGGGAAAAACAATTAAGAGAAACATATCCGGGTTTGTCCGGTCATGCCACCCAAGCATTCCCACGCGGGAGCGTGGGAACGAGTAATACACATTCACATGTGTTGAGCGCATCAATCGCCCCCTTGTGCTGTCATTCCAGCGAAGGCTGGAATCCATCGCATTCATCCCTGTCGTCATTGCGAGGCGGGCTTCAGCCCAACGAAGCAATCTCATCAGAGTTCGAGAAACACCCTCACATGTATCGAATGCGCCAAACGCTCCAACACCACGTCGTACCGACGAAAGTCGGTACCCAGATTGAAAGTTTGTTTTTTTTATCCAGTATTCACAACAGATTTAACAGATTTAACGGATTAGGGAAAACAATTAAGAGAAACATGTCCGGGCTTGTCCGGACATGCC
>CAZAGU010000105.1:0-10366 GCA_964484805.1 uncultured bacterium | reverse complement strand
GTACCGACGAAAGTCGGTACCCAGATTGAAAGTTTGTTTCTTTTATCCAGTATTCCCAACAGATTTAACGGATTGGGGAAAGACAATTAAGAGAAACATGTCCGGGCTTGTCCGGTCATGCCACCCGGCATTCCCACGCGGGAGCGTGGGAACGAGTAACCCACAGCGGAAGAATTCCGCTGTCATTCCAGCGAAGGCTAAGTGCGTTATTCTATCACTGTTGACGTGACGACTCCCTTGCCATCGCGGAATATGCCGTACTCCTTCCAGCCGAGCTCGGCATCGTTGCGCACGCGGTCGCTGCTGTAATAGTCCGCATCCTTGCCGGCATCCACAAACAGGCTGAAGCTCGACCCGCCATGATAGTCATTGCCACCAGCGCGCGCTGGGCCTGCGTTGTAGATATAGCGGTCTTTGCCTGCTCTATCGAGGAAGAAGCAGAATGCATTATGCGCGCTGGCTCCAAGTGAAAATCCTGTGCCGCCGTTGTATTCGTCGTCACCTTTTTCATCGATAAACACCGACACGCACTGATCCCAAGCCAACCCGGATACTACGCAATGGCGGGTGGTGTAGCGGTCATCGCCTCCGTCTTCAATAAACAGCCCGGCGGCTTGATGCGCGCTGAAACTCTGGCCATAACGAGATCCTATGTACAAGTCGTCGCCGATTCCACCGCGGAATATCCCTAAACCGAAGTAATATCCGCCGCCTTGCGAGAAATTGCCAGCCTCCCATTTGTCTGCGCCCTTGACATCCACCAGAACGCCCACGCCGCCGCTGGCAAATCCGCGGAAACCAACCCCACAGCCTTGCGACCATGCGTCAAAGATTCCGGCTGTGCCATAGTTGGTGGGGGCTTTGCCGCCGCAATAGCCTTGGTCGTCGCCATCGTAATCGACCAGCAATCCCAAGCCATGCGTCAGACCGAAGGCTTGCGAATAGATTGCCGCGTGATATTGGTCATCGCCGGCAATGTCAATTAACGCCCCCAGCCCGAACAACGCCGCGCCTTGGGTGTATTCGTCGCCGCGATAGACATCATCGCCATCGTCGTCTCTGATCACACCTACGCCCATATAGCCAGCGCCCAACGCCCATTGCTTGCCAATGTAGGTGTCATCGCCGTTATGATCGACAATCACGCCCATGCCGGGAATCCCGCAGGCAAGCGCGCCGTTTTCTGTTGCTTGATATGCGTCATCGCCAGAGCGATCTACCACCCAGGCGATAGGCTGATCGAACGAAACCGATGCGCCAGCGGTGTTGGCGTAGAAGTCATCGCCATCCGGGTCGAAGATGAAGCGGAAGTCTGGATTATCCCAGCGGTCGGTGCGGTTGGTGCCGAAGCCGATTTTGCCCCATTGAGTATCCAGCGAGCGAACTTCAGGATGCGATTTCATCCAATTGAACACGCGGTCTTCGCTCTGAGTCAGGAAGGTCGCGGTTTGCGAGGCGGCATGGAACATCTTGTCGAGGTCAATCAACAGTCCCAGCTCGAGCAAATGCTGGTTGCGGATGAAACGCTCTTCATCTTCATCATACTGAAGGTAGATGCCTTGCGAGAAGGCATCCGTCAGATCAAATTTGTGCTGAAGGATGAACGTCTTGTCTTCCGCGCTCAATGGTTCATACACCGCTTCCCAGAGCATGGTCAGGCGCATCATCTCGCCGTTGAACCAACTGAGGAAGTCGGCTTCAGAAACCTGCTTAACTCCAGCGTCCGACAATGTGAATGTCTTGAGTTTGCCGGATTGTGAGGCTTCTCCATGCCAGAGATTGCCAGTTAAAAATACGGCAATGTCATCATCGGCGAACAGGTTCTCGGCGTGATAGCCGCGCTGGTTGATGATGCCGTCGGTGAACCGCCTGCCGTAACGTTCGAGGAAGAAGGGGTTGCGATGGGTTTCCGCGATGGCTGGCAAGCGTGAGCCGTCATCGCCAGCTTGCAGGGATTGAAGCCGCTCGCGTAAGTCATTGTAAGGCTCGACGATGCCCCAGCGTTCGACAACCTCATCCACCCAGGGTTGCCAGAAGACAAGCGGCTGGTCTATCGCTGGTAGGATCCGATCACCAAGATCGGTTTCGGCAAGCGGCGGCAAGGGTGGCAGGATTGCTTCGTGGCGTTCGCCGAGTGTGATGGGGATATTTATCACCACCCACTGGGTTTTCAACTGGAAATCAAAGCTCTGACCGGGCTGGACATTTTCGCGAAGGTATTCGTTTGGGTTCTTCAGATAGGCTTCAGCGTCGCCGGAGCTTTTGTCAATTTTCACAGATTGCTTGACTTCGAGCCTCGCCACTCGTGCCGTCATCACTTCGCCGGGAGCGTGAACATAGAGCCAGTCGCGGAAACGATTCTGCACCGAGTCCGGGTGCATGGTGAACAGCTTGCCGTCGATGCCGATGATGATATCGCCAGCCAGCATTCCGGCTTCATCGGCGGGAGTATTGCGCTGAACGCTGGTCAGCCTGATGCCGGATTTGACGGATCCCGCGCCCTTGACCGCTGGAATCTCCTTTGTGATCTCATGGTTGATGCCCATGAAGGGTTTAGGAGCATTGTCCAGAGCAATCGCTGGGGAAGCGACTAGAGAACAAATTAAACTAATGATGACGAGCAAGACCATGGCGGTCTCCGGTTTGGTGAAAAATTAGGGTTGAATAGTAATGTAGGAAATAATTCAGCGCTTTCAAGGCAGAATGCTGATAATTCGTGAGGAATTAACTCCAATCAGGTTATTCTTTCTTTTACTCGTTCCCACGCTCTCGCGTGGGAACGCTGATATGCTTGCAATAACGGGTATTTCCCCCGGAATGCAGTCGCTTCCGCGCTACAGATCGCTAGAGATGAATGCACTGGATTCCAGCCTTCGCTGGAATGACAGCATGTTGGTGGGTTTGAAGGCTCAAATTGATCCAAAATGTCAGAACACCTAAGCTCCTCATTCCCAACTTGATAGGGTCATTGGCTTGCCACTGTTCACCTCTGGTGAACAGCATCCAGATTGAGAGTTCGCATGGTTATATCCTGTATTCACAACAGATGAAACAGATTCAACAGATTAGGAACAAGATCATAATTATCTGCGTAATCTGTATAATCTGCGGATAAAACATCTTTCTTTCAAAGCGATGGATACCTGCCTTCGCAGGTATGACATAAGGAAGAATGACCTGAAAACGTCTCTCTGGATTCCCGGTCAAGCCGGGAATGAGGAGAAGAAATAAGGTATGACTGCGGACGCTGTCCGCTGTGGAATTAGGAGAAACATGTCCGGACAAGCCGGACATGCCACCGGTACCCTACGCTGTCGTTGCGAGGAAGCGAAGCGACGAAGCAACCTCAATTTATTTTCCTGAAATGCTCTAATACTCATTAAACCCGTCCAAATTGTCTATCTCATTTGATTTTCAGTTCTAACTCAGTAAATTATACTTTATCTTTGTGTAAGACAATCTCTTTAGGAAGGCACAAAAATGTCTTTAGCATACAGCGCCGGCAGAATAGGTTCAGGCGTAAAATCTGACTGCCGCGTTACAATAGAACCCCGTGATTCTGGCGGGATTGAACTTGTTGTGAAATCCAAAGTGCAGGCTCTGTTCGGCATTGCCATTCGCAAGCAGGCTCTTGAAGTCATTCAGCATCTTGGCGTGGCAAATGCCATGGTGCTAGTAGAGGATGCCGGAGCGTTGCCGTTTACGATTTCGGCTCGCATTGAAACCGCAGTCCGTCGCGCTGGTCTCAGCAATGTGGAGTATTTGCCAGAGTTCAAATCGTTTTGTCAATATCCGACCTCAGACTCGCGGTTCAGGCGGTCGCGGATTTATCTACCCGGCAACGATCCTAAATATATGCTGAACATAGGGCTACATCAGCCAGACAGCATCATCCTTGACCTCGAAGACTCAGTGTCACCGCTGGAAAAAGACGCGGCGCGAGTGCTGGTTCGCAATGGTTTGCGGCAGGTTAATTTCTACGGCTGCGAGCGCATGGTCAGGATCAATCAGGGCGAGATGGGGCTGGAAGACCTGAAGTGGATTCTACCGCATAATGTGCATGTTATTCTCATTCCCAAGGTGGAAACGCCAGAAGAAGTGATCGCTGTTGACGAGATGGTCGTTAAATTTTCCCGTGAAAACAACATCACCGCTCCAGTCTTTTTGATGCCGATTATCGAGAGCGCGATGGGTGGCTTGAACGCCTTGGCAATCGCCAAGGCATCGCCGAATAACGTCGGCTTAGCGATTGGTTTGGAGGATTACACAGCAGACCTTGGTGTTCAGCGCACGCTTGTCGGCACCGAGAGCTTCTGGCTCCGGTCGGTGGTAGTGAACGCCGCTCGCGCTGCCGGAATTCAGCCAATTGACACGGTCTTTTCTGATGTTGCCGATAGCGAAGGGTTGCGGAATTCTGTGGTTGAAGCCAAAGGACTCGGATTTGACGGCAAAGGCTGCATTCATCCGCGCCAGATCAAGATTATTCACGAGGCATTTGCGCCAACTGTTCTGGAAATTGACAAAGCCAGAAAAATTGTCATAGCCTTTGAGCAAGCTGAAAAGCAAGGCTTGGGCGTGGTGTCGCTGGGCAGTAAAATGATCGATCCGCCGGTGGTCAAGCGAGCATTGCAGACTGTTGGCATGGCGGAAAGCTTGAATATATTGTCGTCGAACTGGCGGGAGGAAACAGCGTGAAACAGGAAATGATTCTAAATGCGGCGGGGCGTTATGTCCCCAGATTTATAAATGGCGTTGAGCACGTCCCGTTTAAGGGTGTTGGCAAGCGCCGCCCCAGTGGCAAGATGGCGAGCGTTTCTATTCCCACCGCGGCGGATTATCCCATCGATGGCAATAAAATCGTTCCGGATCTGCGCACCGCGCTGGAACTGTGCGGCGTAAAAGATGGCATGACTATCAGCAACCATCACCATTTCCGCAACGGCGACTTGGTGATGACCAAAGTCTTCGATACGCTGGCTGAGATGGGGCGCAAAGACCTGCGATGGTTCCCAAGCGCATCCTTCCCCTGCCAAGCGTCGATTATAGACCACATGAAAAGCGGCGTGGTTCATCACATCGAAGGCTCGATGAATGGGCCGTTGGGCGCATATTGCTCCGTTGGTGAGATGCAAGGCATGGCGGTTTTGCGTTCGCATGGCGGCAGGTATCAGGCGATTCAGGATGGCGAAGTGCACATTGATGTGGCTATCGTCGCGGCTCCGGCGGCGGACATGTTTGGCAACGCGACAGGCGATCGCGGCGAATCGGCTTGCGGGCCAATAACGCTTGCTCTGGCAGATTCGCTGTGGGCGGACAAAGTCATCGTCGTTACCGATAATCTTGTTCCTTTCCCCTGTATCCCTTGGCAGATCAAGGGCAATTATGTCGATTATGTTGTGCAGATGGACAAGATTGGCGACCCAAGTCAGATTGTATCCGGCACGACGCAGATCACGAAAAGCCCCGACCGACTGTTGATCGCGGAATATGCTGCTCAGTTCGTCGAAGAAGCCGGCATTGTTCACGATGGTTTTTCCTTTCAGGCTGGAGCCGGCGGAACGTCGCTGGCGTTCACGATCTTTTTGCGTGACATCATGCGCAGAAACAAGGTCAAAGCGAGCTTTATTCATGGTGGATCATCGGAATATCTGGTGCAGATGCTCGAAGAGGGCTTGACCAACTACATTCTCGACGGGCAGGCGTTTGACTTGGAATCCATCCGTTCAATTCGCGAAAATCCGAATCACATCCTCGTCTCGCCCTTCAATGGCTATGATTACCACAGCAAGGGCAACTTCGCCAGCATGATGGACACGGTAGTGCTCGGCGCGACGGAAGTTGACGTGAATTTCAACGCCAACGTGGTGACGCATTCCGACGGCATGATGCTCCATGGCATCGGCGGATGGCAGAATTGCATCGCTTCCAAATGCACCATACTGGCAGTACCGACCTTCCGCAACCGCATCCCGGTGATAGTGGACAAGGTTACGACGCTGTGCGGGCCCGGCGAGATGATTGACGTGGTTGTCACCGAGCGCGGCATCGCGATCAATCCACAGCGTGCGGATCTGCTTGAGAAATTCCGCGGCAGTAGTTTGCCGATTGTCGATATTCACGATCTTCAGGCTGAGGTCGAGGACATTTGCGGCGGGAAGCCTGAGCCACCGCGTACTACAGATCGGGTCGTCGCGGCGATCAAGTGGGTTGACGGCACAGTGATAGACTGCGTAAGGCAGGTGGTTAAAGACTGACGCGGATGGATGTTTTGTGGATAGCCAACAGCGGAAGAATTCCGCTGTCATACCAGCGAAGGCTGGTATCCAGGACTTTGAGAGCATTATTAAGGACGCACAACAGATTAAACAAATTTAACAGATTAAGAGCAATTGAATTTTAATCTGTTTCATCGGTGAAATCTGTGAAGAAAATTTCTTTTTTGGGAAGAAAACCCTGGAAATCAAAACTGGATGCTGTTCACCAGAGGTGAACAGTGGCAAGCCAGTGACCCGCCTTCGCGGGAATGACAGCGCAAGGTACGGTAGGCGCGCTCGGTGTTTGATGGCGTTTATGCTCGTTCCCACGCTCCTGCGTGGGAATGCTGGGTGGCATGTCCGGTTTGACCGGACATGTTTCATTTTATGTATATTTCCCGAAAACCTGAACCTGATTCCGCCCGTTCTTCTTGGCAAGGTACAGCATTTCATCCGCACGACGAATGAGCTCCTTGGCTGGGGCGGCAGTTTCCTTTGTAATTGCTGTGACCCCAAGGCTGAAGGTCACCTGAACAGGTGTCTCCTGGTTATTGAAGCGATGCTGTTCACAATGCCACCTGAAGCGTTCAGCGACGACCTCAGCGCCATCAATGTCAGTATTTGGCAGGATGACGATGAATTCTTCACCCCCATACCTGCAGGGAATGTCAATACCATCGCGGATGTCGTCTCGCAAAAGGGCTGAACTCTCCTGGAGAATTTTATCGCCGACCTGATGACCATATTGGTCATTGATTTTCTTGAAGAAATCTATGTCCGCCATGATGATGGACAAGTCTCCGCCATAACGCCGAACACGGTTGATTTCTTCAGCGATCTTTTCGTCGAACAGCCGCCGCACATACAACCCGGTTAAACCGTCAAACATAGCTAATTGGAAATAGCGGGTCTGAAGAAATGAGACCGCGATGAGCGATGAAAGCATGATGAGTATTTGAAGATCAGCCTCGCTTAACTGAACATTAGACTCAAAATCAATTAATGTGATGCCTATGACGGTGCTGCCTGATCCGACCAGAGGCATAGCCAGTCTGTTAATTCCAGCGGGCGTGGTGTATCTGCCGGGTTGCTTCTTGGTAATGCAGTCATCAAGGGGAGTGTTCGCAATGTCGATTTTTTCCGAAACTCGACGGACTTCGCCGTCATCAATAATTCCGATTGTTTCGCCAGTTTTTTCATCCGTATCCAGAAATAAAATTTCCACATGATTACTGCCGGAGAATTCTGTTAGCGTTTCCAGGGCGAGCGGCACAAGTTTATCAAAATCGGATTCAGAAACGAGGATGCGTGTGGCATAATTTAAGGTGAGGAATTTTATTTTCTCATCGGTGAAAATAAAGTCCGTTGCCATTGTTTTCACTCCGCCAAAAATTGATTAAGTTTGAGCCTGATGACAATTTGTAAGGAATCTCACCAAGTTATTCAAAGTTAGTTTAAATCTGTTCCATCCGAAAGGCTTCAGTAAAAAATTTACAAATTTTCTTTCAACAACTTTGAGACGAAGGTGTTAACCCGTTTGGAGGACGAATGCTGGTAAAAGGGATTGTTATTGCTGTTTTTGCGGCTGTGATAATTATTTTTGGTATTATTGGAATGCGTCGGACGAGGACTTTCTCAGATTATTTTCTGGGCGGTGGAGCCATTGGTCCTTGGATGACGGCGTTCACTTATGGCACAGCCTATTTTTCTGCTGTTTTGTTTATTGGGTTCGCAGGCAAAGTCGGCTGGGCGTTTGGATATTCTGGTGTCTGGGTTGCTGTTGCCAATGCGTTAGTTGGCGTTTTGTGTGTTTGGTACTTTCTGGGTAGGCGCATTAAGCGGATGTCGGTTGAACTTGGCGTTCATACAATGGCGGAGTTTTTCGAGATCAGGTACCACAGCCGCGGTTTTAAGTTGTTTTCAGCGATCTGCATCTTTGTATTCTTTATCCCGTATTCAGCGGCAGTGTTTATGGGACTCTCTTACCTTTTTAAATCCACTTTTAATCTTGATTACAGCTATGCCTTGATTTTCATGGGGCTTTTCACCGCAATTTACCTCGTTATGGGTGGATATAAATCCATGACGATGTTGGACATATTTTTCGGTGTAATCATGATCTTCGGCATTTCCATCCTGTTTGGTAGCACCATTTCCGTCGCTGGCGGACTAGAGAAGATCACAGCGGGATTATCTGCAATAAATCCAAAGCTTACTCAAGTTGTTGGACCTCCAGGATTTTGGCCCCTGTTCAGTCTGGTTTTCCTTACTTCTGTAGCTCCGTTTGCGATGCCTCAGTTAGTTCAGAAATTTTATGCCATTAAGGACGAGAAATCGATCAAGATTGGGATGGTTATTTCGACTCTGTTTGCTTTGTTGATTGGCTGTATAGGTTATTTTGAGGGATCCACTACTCGCTTCTTCTTATCTCCAGAAAATGCTCCAGCAGCGTTCAACAACGGTAAGCCAGTGTTTGATGCGCTCATGCCTGAGTTGTTAACTCATGTCATTCCAGAAGCGCTGTCTGTGGTTATCCTGCTCTTAATCCTCTCTGCTTCCATGTCCACACTGGCGGCATTAGTGTTGATCTCAAGTTCATCGGTTGCCAAAGATGTCTATGCAGGTTTCATCAATCCGAAAGTGTCAGACGCGAAGTTGACCATGCTAATGCGCGTTCTCAGTGTCGCGTTTGTGATCTTGTCTGTAATATTTGCATTCATAAAGCCTTCCACTATTGTAACAATCCTTGGAATATCATGGGGAGCCATTGGCTCCGTTTTCTTAGGACCCTTTATCTGGGGGTTATTTACGCGTTGGGCGAATGCTATTGGAGCTTGGGTATCGGCGATAGTCGCATTGGGGATTTGCTTGTACCTATACTTCACAGGAATGCCTTCTCCACAGGCGGGAACAATCGGAATGATGACCTCATTAGTGTTGATGCCGGTGGTGAGTCTTGCTACTTTGAGGCGGAATATTCATTAGTTTTTTTCCGGCGTGATTATGGACACATTTTTTTTATAGGATAATTCCTACTTTAGGAGAGCAATGCATAGACCCTGTCAGATTTTTCCATAGTGAATAAATTGCATGAACAGTGCAAAGGAAGTAGAGGAAAAAAAAGATAAGGCTTGCATTATACACTTCGGGATAATATATTCCTTTATTCAAAGATTCGATGTTGCACCTTTTGCGATGGATACACCCTTTCGTCAACTAGGAGCATTAATAGTTTGCACTACATCATCCCTGCGGATACGCGGGGACAAACGCTGAGAGATTCACCACTATAATGGTACTATGTTCCAGACCTTTGCTTACTTCTATTATCTCAAAAATGATAGGTTGAGTGTCTCTTCGGACACTTAGTTGAAGAACGGTTTATCTCCAGCACTATCTGGAGACTGGTTTTGAGCGCATGACTATCAGAGATTTCACTTTCCTGTAGGTTTTGCTACACGCTCTTCTTCATTGTGGAGCGGTGAATTGCTTTGATTGGCACAGAAAGTTTAACCCAAAAAGGAAACGCTTCGAGCTTAGCTGCGGGTTGAAGGTTTTACTTAACCTTCCTAATCAATTTAAGAGATGACTCTTCAATTGAAAACCTGTTACCATTTACAGATTTGTATTAGTGAATTTAATTCACCAAGTAGCTCCAATAGTACCCGCCCACCTTAAGATCTTCCCATGGAGCTAAAAAGGTAATTTAGAAATCAATCAATCAAGGATCAAGTGATTCCTTCATAGGAAGGATCACGGATCCACGAGTGAGATTTACCATAATCCATAACAATTAGTATTTTTGTGGGAGAAGTTATGTTGCGAATTCGTAACATCCTCTTGTTACTGTTTTGTTTTGCTCTGGTGACTCCACTATTTGCGCAAGTAGTGGCTGACCCGGATCAGTTCTCTTTTGATGACGTGCCAACAGGCGTGTTATTTACAGAGGATTTGACACTGAACAATGAAGGTGACAATGAGGTACAATTTTTAATCGATATTGAGGTCCTTGAACAAGACGAAATGATGGGACCAAACCGCGATAATCGTAGTGACCCTGATGACATGGGCTATGAGTATCGCGACAACCTCGAAGACGACGGACCCGAATT
>CAZAGU010000104.1:0-12518 GCA_964484805.1 uncultured bacterium | reverse complement strand
CTTCTCGACAGAGGCACAAAAGGCAGGAAGCTTGCGCTTCCTGCCTTTTGTTGTTCTAACCGAACTTGGCGTTATCTTACTAACAACGCCTTAGAAACATAGCGACGGTTTTCAACCTGCATTACAATCAGGTACATCCCGCCCGGCGCTGTCTCGGCATTCCACTCTGCTGTGTGAACACCAGATGCTCTGTAACCATCCACTAAGGTGGCTATCCGACGACCGCTCAAGTCCATCACATCCAAACGCACTTCAGACCCATGCGGCAAGGAGTATTCCATCCGAGTCGTGGGATTGAAGGGGTTCGGGTAATTCTGTGATAAGCTGAACTCGGAAGGCATTGCATCCGGATCGTTCGGCGCAGACATCGGAACCGGAACATTCATCATCCAATGTTGATTGGATTCGGTTGTCATTGGTTCCTGGTTGTTATCCAATGCGACAACCCACCATTCCACATCCACACGCACGCCCTCTACCTGGACGTAAATGCCCTTTTCAACGAGGAAAGCATGAAGATCGTCAATGGTCACTTCACTGTCTTCACCGACTAACATTGAGTCTGTGACTTCAATCTCGCCAAGAATCGCGTGAATGAACACACTATAGCCAATTATATCGCCGTCAACGTTGGCGGCATCAGTCCAGTCTAACGTCAATATGTTCTGCTCTTCAGGAATCTCGAAACCATCTTCCGGAGAAACCAAGTCGAATGCACCCGGCGCATCGTTGACAGGTGTAATCACGAGGTTGAAAACTTCTGGAGCTTCTGTTTCCAGCCCAAATTCGTCTTCACCCCAGATTGAAATGTCAACGCCACCCGGCAGGTTGAAATTCACATCCATTGCCAGAGTCAGGTTGTTGTTTGCATCTGCGGCAAGTGTAATTTCATCCGGTGCTCCTTCGATTCTGAAGGCGACAATTGCATCTCCATCAGGCTCTGTGAACACTTCGTCAAGATCAATCAGCACGACTGGTTGCCCAGCGACATCTTCTTCGACAACAATGTCATCCATTGGATCGGTGACTTCGGGTCCTCTGTTCAGATCCTGGACGGTGATGTGAACCATCAAGTCGTCTTCACCGGGGTCATCGGGATAGTTATCTGTAACGTGGAAATTCACGTCATAGACCGGTTCGTCGTGTCCTTGAGCAAATGGTGGTGTCCAGATAAAGGCAATGCCATCGCCATCGGCTTCAATTTGCGGATCGCCGGGGAGGGCATCCAGAACTGCCGAATACTCAAGCTCATCAAGGTCAATGTCTTCAGCTTCAATGTGAAAGCGAAGCTCTGTGCCTTCAGTGGCATCAACTGACCATTCTGCTTCATCGGTGGGATCGACAAACATTGGTGCATGATTGACATCAGTTACCGTGATCGACACACTGATGACATCTGTTTGATCGTCAGGATCGTTAACGGTGAATTCGATTTCGTAAGGTTCCTCGCGAGCGTCCAAAGGTCCTGGGGTCCAAGAAAATTCACTTGTGCCATCCGCCAAGTCTTCAAACCGCCAGCCTTCCGGCAAGTCACCTTCATCGCTGATTACCCAGACAAGGTCTTCAACGTCATTATCATCGTCTTCAGCAGTGAAGGCAATAAACAGTTCTTCGCCTTCAGCAATTTCGGCATCGTATGCCGGGTCTTCAGTCGGCTCTGTGATGTATGGCTCTTGCGGCAAATCACTCACCGTAATTTCGACTGTGATCTCATCGGAGTCATCATCATCACTGACGGTAAACACTGGGTGGTACACCCCTGCATCATTGAAACCGGTTTGCCAAGTGAAGGTACCGGTGTGAGCGTCGTTATCTACGACCCATTCTGCGTCGCGATCAATTAAGCCATCGTCATCGGTAATAGTGAGTTCAAGAGCCTCATCTGGATCGAAGATCAGGTCAAAGTCTTCTGCCTGAAGTGTGAATTCAACGCGATCGCCTTCATCAACTTCAACCTCATCAACAGGATCAACCCAGAAGGGAGCGTCGTTCACTTCGACGATTGAAACGACGAACAAATCAGCAACTACATCATCACGTTGAGGAACACGATGATCTGATTCGCCGATCTGTCGAACAGCCCGCGAATTGCGGCTCATGGCGTTGTCTGCGTTGGCTATGATGTTGCTAACCTGCATTCTTGCGACGAGGAAAGCGCCATCGTTGCCATCATCGGCAATGATCGTCACTTCTGAACCATCAGTCCAGTAGTGCTCTGTTGGATTCATCGTCAGAATATTCGTCTCTTCATCAAGCATGATTCCGAGGTTTTCATCGTCGGTGTCGATCTCGAAGGTCAAGTCATCGCCGTCTGGATCGAAGAACACATCGTCAAGGTCAGCGATAACATAATTGCCTGCATCCTCATCGCGTTCGACATCTTCAATTGGCGCAACGCCTTCAGGAGGACGGTTATTGTCATCGACTGCAATCTGCACAACGATCTCGTCAAAAGCACTGGCTTCGTCAGAAACGGTGAAGGTTACGAAATAATCACCGACATCCTCGAAGTCCGTATCCCAAGTAAATTGCCATGATTTGTCGTCAAGGCGTTGAATGTCAGAACCTTCAGGGGCATCTGCCACAGCAAGTTCAAGGACATCATCGTCAATGTCTTCGGCAATCACACTGAACTGGATTACCTCAACCTCAAGAACAGTGATTGGTTCTTGTGGATACTCAACCCATACAGGAGCGTCATTTAACGGTGTCACATTCACACCGAAGCTCTCTTCAATCATGTCATCACGGTTAGGTTGGTTTTCTGCAAACCGAACGGATCTTTGAGCAACGTTTAAGGTCGCCTCAGCCTGTCCGGCTATATTCACCTGAGCTCCGCCACCTAAAACCAGGGCTTGCTCCTCGACTCCATCATCTACGGTCAGAGAAACAACAGACTCGCCGAAATAATTCTCATCAGGCTGGAAACTGAGCACATTGTCTTGATCAATGTTGACGTTTAACTCGTCAATAGCGTCAACTTCATAAGTCATTTCATCACCATCAGGATCCATGAACAGCTCATCCAGATCACCGATTACAATAGGATCAGAACCTTCCTGAATCTGTATGTCCGGCAATTCACCAACCAGTATCGGAGCGCGGTTGGCAATGAATCCTTCACCGGTAAGGATGACAGCAACTTCGGGATTTTCTGGATCATTCGACCGTATGGTCAAGGTTTCCTGATACATATCCACTTCGGGAGGAATGAACCCAACCTGAACCGAAACAACATCACCTTCAGGGATAGTGATCGATTCACCAAACACTGCAACAAAAGCATCACCTGTGATGCTGATTTCGTCAATCACCAGTGCGGCATTGCCGTCATTGGCAATTTCCATCGCCCAAACAGCCTCATCGTCTAAGTCAACACGACCAAAGTGGTGCGCATCTTCAACCAAAATAACAGGTTGTGGCTCAATATCCGTCAGTGTTAACGTGGTGAAGCCATTGGCTTGGAAGACCCGTGGCCCTTCAAGCCACAGAGGATACACTGCAACTTCGTTTTCGGCTTCATTGTCCCAAACGACAAAATTGAAAACCTCACCAACACGGAAACCGTCAATCTCATCAGTGGTGCCGTCGTCTGACCAGACCGGGAATCCAAATTGTACATCTCCCGGTTCATCAAGCTTATACGAACCAGCAAGGAATCCCTGCGGTGTAAAGACACCAACTTCATCGTCCACCGTCAAGAATTCACCGTTAATTACAGCCTCATCAACCAATAGGGAATGGCTGATATCGGTTGGTGTAACTTCTGAGAAATGTCTGAAGCCTTCACTCTGCGCGGATAGCGTCAATATGGCTAAGTCTTCATTGACAAATAATCCGTCTCCTCGTGTATATTCGGCGACCGCTACCAACTCGACTTCAGCAACAGGATCCCAGAGACGGAAGTTCATTTCTTCGTCATCGTTGAAGCCGTCAACCTCTTCTGTCTCAGGATCATCCGCCCACGCTATCATGCCAAGCGGATAATTGTTAATGTAGTTCGCACCTGCACATAATCCATCGGGAGTGAACACGCCGACATCACCGCCGAAGTCCATGATTTCACCGTCAACAGCGATTTCATTAATAATCAGCGACATTCCAGTCTGGGTAATCGCATATTCCCAAGCATAGCGGCGTTCTATTCCTGTGCCAATCAGATTGACCCTTATAACCTCATTATTCGGATCGTTGCTGAAAACAGACAATTCGGCTTCATAAACGCGAATATCGTCAGGGAGGAAGGACACGATAATCTCACGATTTTCATCTAAACCAAGTGTGAAACCTTCAGCAGGTTCAACAGCGAAATTGTTGCCGTTTAGCGCTAAACCTTCAACAACAAGATCACCTTCACCGGTGTTGGAAATTGTCAGTGTCCACTCGGTCACATCGGCCCTGAAAACATCACCGAAGTCGTGCTCAACTTCAGATAGACTGATTTCAGGCTCGGCAGGTTCAACACCAACACCCATCAGACTCACTTCTATTTCCGGCGACTGCGGATCATTGGAAAGAATGTTGAGCGTGGCTACATAATCGCTTGCCTCAGCAGGTTCAAACATGACTTCAATTTCCAGAACTTCGTCAGGGTGGAGAACTTCGCCATTTTCAAAAGCAGGCGCTGAGAAAGCTCCATCGGTGAAGTTGATTTCATCAAGTTCAAGGTCTGCATTACCAAGGTTTGCCATTACGAGCATCCAGCTTGCGGCGTTACCAATCAGAACTCGACCGAAACCGTGTTCGTTGGCTGAGAGCTGAATAATGGGGAATTCAACATTGCGAGCGCGCAGGGTTAAGATCGTCAATGCATTTGTCTCGAAGGCTTCATCGCCCTCGATATACTGCGCCAGTGCGACATATTCTCTGCCAGCGCTGGCATCCCAGATGCGCCAATTTTTGGTTTCACCAACGGCAAAACCGTCAATCTCTTCAGTCATGTCGTCATCAGCCCAAGCTGCTAAACCAGCCGAATTATCCCATTGCTCGTCTGATATAACGGTCGCTCCAGCACAAAGCCCGCCGGGTGTAAACACGCCAATCTCATCGTTGACAACCAATGGCTCGCCGTTCAACAATGCTTCGCGGACAATTAAGGATTCGTCCAATTCCGTTTGAGTAAAGCGGAAATGCGTCCCTTCGGAAATACCTACACCCGTCAGATCGAAGCTCAATTCGTGTTCGTCCTCGTCATCAGAGATAACGGTCAGAACGCCAGCGTAGTCTTCTTCAGCTTCGGGTGTAAATGTAAGTGAAACGACAAATTCTTCGCCCGGAGCAACTGTCAAACCCTGTTCAGGGTCAAAATCAATAGCAAACACAGCGTCATTGTCGATTGTCATTGAAGAAACCGTCAAGTCAACGCCACCGATGTTCCATCCAGTCAAATCCAGGGTGCGGAAACTGCCAACAGCGGTAGCTCCGAAATCGAAAGACTCCTGATCTACGACTATCTCTGGCTGTCCTTCAGGCAATCCCGCGCCATGTAAAGCAAACACTATTTCAAGATTATTTGGGTCATTGTTAAGAATTGTCAGTTCACCGTCAAACTCTTCCGCTGCGGTTGGCGCAAATGTTATGACCACATTGACATCATCGTCGGGGTCAATCGAGTACTCAAGTTGTATTTCACCCTGCAGGCTGAAAACCTCGTCGCCAATGTTTTGTACCTCGACAACCACTTCCAAAATTTCATTGCCATTATTGCTAATGTTAAAAATATGGTCTGCACTTGAACCAACTACAACATCGCCGAAATCACCGTCGAATTCACCGATAGCCAATTCTGGAGCCAGCCAATAGCCATTGCCATAAAGGGTCACAAACACTTCACCATGTTCCGGATCATCGGACGTAATCGTTATCCCACCCTCGTAAGAATCAATTTCAAGGGGCGCAAAGTTGACCGTCACTTCGCGTGATTGATCTGGCTCAAGCCTAAAGGCTTCATCAACGTTATCAGTGAAGACATCGCCAAATGTGGCAACTGATTCGATGTTCAGATCAGTATTACCGGTGTTTACGATGATCAAAGTGCGCTCAGCAACATCATCAACCAGAACTTCACCAAAATCAATGACATTGGTCGAAAGTTCGATGACAGGGATCATCTCTGGAACACCAACGCCCAGAAGCTGAACCAGTACTTCAGGATTTTGCTGATCGTCCGAGAATATAGTCAGTGCCCCATTGTATTCCATTTCCTCATCGGCGAAGAAGGAAACGGTCAAAGTCAATTCCTCGCCTGGATCGAGCGTTACTTCAGCGACATCCATTGGATTTAGTTGTTCGCCGGCGTTCAGATTCAGAATTGTGAAGCCATTCGCAGAAAATACCCCCTGCCCATGAATCAGATCAGGCTCGGCGACATATTCACGTTCGGCGGAATCATCCCAGATGCGGAAAGTCATCGCCTCGCCAGCTGCGAAGCCATCCACCTCTTCAGTGCCTTGGTCATCCTGCCATGCGGCGGGCCCAAGCTGTTCTGCAATGTCATCTTCAACGACAACACCGCCAGCACAAAGACCAGCAGGAGTAAAGATGCCAATTTCGTCGTTCATTACCAGTGGTTCACCATTCAGAAGCGTTTCCTGAATTAATAGTGAATGACTGGCATCGGTAAATGCATAGCGGAAGTGTGCGCCATCTTCGTCAAAGTCTGCATAGTTGGTGGCAAAAGAGCCATTGCCTGATTCAACAGAAGAAACGGATAGCTGGGCACCACCAACATTGCGGATGACAAGTTCCATTTCGCCACGGTCACCAACAGTAACGTCGCCAAAGTCCAGCGCTTCATGGCTGACTTCGATCTGAGCCGCAAGCTCATCAACACCGCTACCCATCAGTTCGACCACCAGTTCTTCTTCTCCGGGGCTGTCTGACAAGATTGTGATCGTTCCGTCGAAATCGCCTGTTTCTTCAGGGGCGAAAGTCGCCATCACCTGCGCCCGTGCTCCTGGCTGAAGCACAAACTCATCGTCAAAATTATCGCTGAAGTACATTCCTTCAGTTGTAATCTCGATTACGGTCAGGTCTGCGAGCCCTTCATTCGTGATGAACAAAGACCACTCAATGCTGTCATTGACCAACACACCGCCGAAATCATGCGCCATGTCTGAAAGCATGATATCAGGCGCTGGCACAATACCACTTCCCATGACAGGAAGGTCAACTTCAGGATTTTCAGGATCATTAGAAACAACAGTCAGCACGCCTTCATAGTCGCGCTCTTCTGCAGGAGCAAAATGTACAGGAATGTCCATCGAACCGCCCGGTTCAATCACTAACTGAGCTGGGTTTGCAGGATTCAAGCCTGCTTCAGCCGCCAGCGTCATGACTGTAAAGCCATTATTGGTAAAGCTTCTGGGGCCATTAGAATAGGTTGGTGTTGCTTCATATTCACGTTGGGCGGACAAATCCCAAATGCGGAAGGCAAAAGCTTCACCACCCTCGAAGCCATCTATCTCTTCGGTCTGAGCGTCATCACCAAATGCCGCCATCCCGACTCTCTCGCCGTCTTCTTCGACGATCCAAGCGCCTGCGCAAAGATCATTGGTCGTGAACACACCGATTTCATCATCAACCAGAAGAATCTCGCCGTCAATCGTTGATTCCTGAATCAGGAACGAATGATTGGTTTCTGTGCCGATGAATCGGAAATGAGGGCCATCTTCTTCAACTTCAAAGTCCGCACAAACTTCTTCTATGTCAGACTCAATTGCCTCGACGATCAAGTCAACACCACCATTATTGGAAATGGTTAAAACAGTCTGAACTTCTTCGCCGACAACCACATCGCCGAAATCAAGCTCCATTGGATCAAAGGCGATGATTGGTGAATCGTTATCAACCGCCGAACCATTAAGCTGAACGACTAATTCAGGCTCATCGGCATCGTCTGAAGTTAGGGTAACTGTTCCGGCAAATTCTCCTGCCATTTCCGGTGCGAAAGTAACGATCACATCGTTTGTCTCACCGGGAGCTAAAACGATTTCCGCGTCGCTGTCATCGGTGAAATAATCACCATCGGTGATGACAGATGAGACCGTCAAATCATTTCCACCGTTGTTGCCAATGGTCAAAGTCCATTGTTGCGAATCATTGATAAACAATTGCCCGAAATCATGCGCCATGGCTGAAAGTGTGATGTTCGGCGCGGGAACAATACCGCGTCCCATGACGGTCAATTCAACTTCAGGATTTTCGGGATCGTTTGAGACTACGGTCAATATGCCTTCGTAGTCGCGCTGTTCAACTGGTGCAAAATGCACCGGAACATCCATTGACCCGCCCGGTTCGATCACTAGCTGGGCTGGATTAGCAGGATTAAGACCCGCCTCAGCAACCAACGATAAAATAGTGAATCCATTATTGGTAAATGTGCGTGGCCCATCCTGGTATGTCGGTACGGCAATGTACTCGCGACGGGCGGATAAATCCCAGAAGCGGAACTCGAAATCTTCACCATTCTGGAAACCATCAAGCTCTTCGGTCTGAGCGTCATCGCCATTTGCCGCCATCCCAATTCTCTCGCCGTCTTCTTCGACAATCCAAGCACCGGCACAGAGTCCATCGGTGGTAAAAACACCCACTTCATCATCAATCAGCAGAATCTCACCATCAATCGTTGATTCCTGAATCAGTAACGAATGGTTCACTTCTGTGCCGACAAAATCAAAGTGAGGTCCATCTTCGACTTCAAAGTCTGCCCAGACTTCATCAATGTTCGATTCAACAGCCTGAACGACCAGATCCGCTGCGCCAACGTTGAAAATGGTCAGCATGGTCTGAATTTCTTCATCAACCATCACATCGCCGAAATCAAGCTCATCGGGATCGAAGGAAATTTCCGGCACTTCATTTTCAATTGCTGAACCAGTAAGCTCAACAATAATCTCAGGCATTTCGCCATCATCGGAAGTAATGGTTACTGTTCCAGCAAAATCTCCTTCCATTTCTGGGGCAAATGTAACGACTACATCGCCATTTTCGCCAGGCGCTAAGATGAATTCCGCGTCAATGTCGTCTGCGAAAGCATCGCCTTCAGTTACGACAGATGCAACCGTCAAATCAGCGCCGCCGTCATTGCCAATCGTCAGAACCCACTCGCGACTCTGATTGATAAGCAACTGACCAAAATCATGCGCCATTTCGGAAACAATGATATTCGGCGCTGGAGCCTGCCCGATACCCACAGCAGAAACCTGAGCTTCAGGATTATGAGGATCGTTGGAGATCACCGTGAAGATGGCTTCAAATTCGCCTTCTTCAACTGGGGCAAAATGTAAGTCAACCTCAATAAATTCTCCCGGCGCGATGACCACCTCTGCCACATCAGCAGGATTAAGATTACCGCCAGCACTTAAGATAAGGACTGTGAAGCCATTGGCTGTAAATACATGCTGTCCAGCAAGATATTCTGGCTCGGCAATATATTCACGCCAAGCTGAAGCGTCCCAGATGCGGTATTCAAATTCTTCACCTGCCGCAAAACCATCAACTTCTTCGGTCTGCGCGTCATCACCCCAGGCAGCACCACCAATCTGATCTTCACCCTCTTCAACTATAGCTCCACCGGCGCATAATCCATCTGGTGTAAACACGCCAATTTCATCGCCAACCACGAGTGCTTCGTCATTCAGGATTGCTTCGTTAAACAGCAATGAATGGCTGATGTCTGTTGATATATAGTCATATCGTGGCCCTTCATCTGCGCCGAAATCCGCCCAGAAAAGTTCATTATCAGAAACGATGTTGTTTACGGAAAGATCAAGCTCACCAACATTGCTGATGGTTAAAACCATATCAACCTGCTGGTCAACCAGTGCTCCACCGAAATCGAGAACTTCCGGCTCAAAGGCAATTTCAGGATTTTGCTCAGGCAAACCAAATCCCGTAAGTTCAACCATCAGTTCAGGTTGTTCGGGATCGTTGGAAATTATAGTTACGGTTCCGGCAAGATCGCCCTCTGCGACTGGTGCGAAAGTTACAACGACATCAGCGCTTGCGCCAACCTCAATCATCAGTCCATCGTCGATGTTATCGCTGAAAGACTCACCCTCAGTGATGATTGACTCGATGTTAAGATCGGCATCGCCGTTATTGAAGATGGTGAATGTCCAGTCTTCGCTGGTGGCAATGTTTCGCTCGCCAAAGTCGTGAGCGGCTTCAGAAAGCTCGATTGCCGGCATGGGGTCTTCAGCCACGCCCATCATCGGCACTTCAACATCTGGATTTTCACGATCATTGGAAATAACCCGCAAGGTCGCGTTGTATTCGCCGGCTTGTGGTGGTGTGAAATTGATCGTAATTTCAACTGATTCGCCTGGTTCAATATCTGCCTCAGCGATATCAGCCGGAGCCAAATCTACATCAGCGGATAGTGTCATTATCGTCACGCCATTGGCGTCAAAATGATCTGGGCCTTGAGATATTTCAGGTGTTGCGTCAATTTCCCGCCAGCTTGCGGCATCCCAGTAGCGGAAGACGAAGGCATCGCCATTTACGAAGCCATCAACCTCTTCGGTCTGGGCATCATCGCCCCAGGCGGCGAACCCGACATCCGCGCCTTCTTCTTCAATAATCACCGATCCAGCGCAGAAGCCATCGGGGGTAATCACGCCAATCTCATCGCCAGCCACCAACGCTTCGTCATTGAGCAAAGCTCCCTGCACGAGGAAATTATGGCTGATGTCGCTACGACGGGACATAAAGTGCTGTCCTTCGGCATTCTCGAATTCCGGCACAAAGGCTTCATCGTCAGAAATCAAGGCATTGACGTGAAGAGTTGTGTTGCCATCATTGCCAATTGTCAAGGTCTGAGCAGCTGTGCTACCGGTTAGCGTCATGCCAAAATCTAGCTGTTCGGGATTTAAAGAAATAATCGGGTTTTCGTCAACCGATCCGATTCCTGTCAGATCTACAAATAGCTCGCCGCTGTCAGGATCGTCCGAAAGGATGGTTACGATTCCGGCAAACTCGCCTTCTTCTTCTGGAGAGAATGTGATTGTCACATCTGCACTGGCATCCACGCCAATCACAAAGCCTTCGTCAATGTCATCGCTGAAATAATCGCCTTCATTGTCGATTGTTTCAGTGACGATTGATTCGATGTTCAGCTCAGCCGCGCCGTTATTGGCGATACTTAACACCCAGTTGCATGATTCGCCAACGACAACTTCTCTGAAATCATGCGCCACCGCCGAAAGAGCAATGTCTGGCTCAGGCTGAACACCAGCACCGGTCACGGATATCTCAGCCTGACCATTTTCCGGGTCATTGGAAATTATCAGAAGTGTGCCATTGTATTCTTCTTCCGCTTGCGGGGAGAATGATACTGCAACATCGAAACTTTCACCCGGCGCAACCACCATCTCGGCAATGTCATTTGGTTCAAGTTGGTCGCCAGCAGTCAAAATCACAACGGTGAAACCGTTGACTGTAAATACTTGAGGCCCAGCGACAAATTGAACATCAACATCCATTTCCTGCCATGCTGAGTCATCCCAGAAGCGGAAGGTGAATGCTTCACCTGCGCCAAACCCATCAATTTCCTCAGTTTGAGCATCATCGCCAAAAAGAGCTGGGGCTAATCGTTCATCAACATCTTCGACAATAGCTCCGCCTGCGCAAAGTCCATTTGGTGTGAAGACACCGATTTCATCACCGAGCGAAAAGGATTCGTCGTCGTAAGAAAATTCATTAATTAAAATGGAATGATTGACATCTGTCTGTGTCCACTCAAAATGCGGGCCTTCGACATTTTCAAAATCTGCAACGAATGCTTCATTGTCAGATTGAATGGCAAAGACAACCAAATCCGCATTGCCATTGTTGCTGATAGTCAGCACTGCTTCTTCGGTGCCGCCGACCTGGACATTCCCAAAATCAAGCTCAGCTGGTTCAAAGCCAATCTGCGGAAGTTCTTCGACATTTCCCACACCCATGAGATTGATTTCGATTACAACTTCGTCCGGGTCGTCTGAGCTGATTGTAATTGTTCCTGCGTAATCCATGCCTTCTTCTGGTGTGAATGTTACCGTAACATCCGCTCCGGCATTGGGCTCAACGACAAACACATCATCAATATCATCAACAAAACCATCGCCTTCGGTATTGACCGACTCAACAGTCAAGTTAGCCGTCCCATCATTGCTGATCGCGAATGTCCAGTCAGCGCTTTCGCCAACCTGAACAGAGCCGAAATCATGTTCGCGCGCAGCAACGACTATGTTCGGCTCGGGTGAAATACCAGCGCCAGTCATGGCAATGGCTACTTCAGGATTCTCAAGCGCATTTGAGAACACTGTCAAGGTGCCTTCATAATCACCCTCTTGATCGGGTGTAAATGCAATGTTGACATCGAGCGACTGACCGGGTTCAATCGTCATCTCGGCAATGTCATCTGGGTTAAGGTTTTCGCCAACGCTTAAAATCACAACTGTGAAGCCGTTGACTGTAAATTCTTGAGGCCCAGCGACAAATTGAACATCAACATCCATTTCCTGCCATGCTGAGTC
>CAZAGU010000103.1:0-12875 GCA_964484805.1 uncultured bacterium | reverse complement strand
AAAACATGAACGTGAAGAGGAAAATCATGAACAGAAAAAGCTCATTACTAACAACCGTTCTTGCGCTGATGATATTTTTGAGTATTTGCGAAGCGCAGAACTACGTGTACATTTCGATGAACGAACATCAGGACGATCAAGCGAACTGGCTGTCGCCCGGCAGTTACGAAGGATGGATTCACAGCAACGACGAATTCACCTTCGGCTATCTGCCGCTGAGCATTCAAGGCATGTTGACCAGCTCGGCTGACCAGATTAACTACGCCAATGGAATTGACGCAGAAGATGTGGAACTCCCCGAACGAATGCTGTTTGACATGGAAGCGTTGGAACTGCCGGAACTGGCTCGGAATATTCGAGGTAATGCGAGTCCATGGATATCAGGTCGAAATGGTCAGATAATGACTTGGATCAGGATGCTTGGAGAAGGCGGCATTGATATTTATCAGTATCCTCGTGGTACACCTCGAGAAGATTCACTATATGAACATGTCAGTCAACCGAACAACCAAAGCATTTTTGTCGATGGCGATGTGGAAATTGAGGGGACGCTTTATGGCATGTTGGCGATTGGATGCTCCGGGAACATGTATCTTCTTGATAATGTAACTTATGAAAACGCTTTGTTGAGCCCTGAGGCGAATTTCAACGAAGATCAGGTGCGGAACTATTTGACCCTGTGTTCCGAAGGCGACATCATCATCGCCGACACGGAAGCGAATGGACAGGGCAATGGCTATGGAGAATTCCCGGACAATCCCCGCTACCACTCAATTTATATCAACGGTTGTTTGATTGCACTCGGCGGGTCGTTGCGATTTGAGCATGAAAATAACGAGGGCGAACCATACCAAGGGCCCACGCCGGACAATCGCGGAATCCTAGCGCTCAAAGGGATGCTCATCCAGCGCGACGGGAGAAGCCTCTGGAATGAAAATCACGAAGGTACGGGCTATATATGTCATTTTCGCCCGGATAACCGCTTCTTTAACGTCAGACAACCGCCTTACTTTGATTTGGATTTCCCTTTCAGAATCATCGCGGGCGATGTTGAAGGCGATAAATTCCATCTTGAGACAGGAGAGAAACTGGTCGTGCAGGACGATGCCAGCGTCAGTTTGCTCGATCTGGACAACGGTGCAGAAGTGCGCTTTCTCGGCGGATATAATATGGTTGTGCTCGACTATTTTCACGCTGATGGCGATATCGACGATCCCGTGCAGATCACCTACCCCAGTTGGCACGACGGGATGCCCCGAGCGAGGATCATTCTGTCGGATGGTGATGTCTGCGATGCCGATCTGTTCCATTTGCAGGTTGAAGCAGGCGTGGATTTGGTCTTGACTACCAGCGAGACCACGATCAACCGCTGCGCTTTCGATGGTCAGGTTACGTTGAGTAGCTCCCTTTTGAACGCCAGCCTCAGCGAGTTCCATGCGCCAGTGCGGGTTGAAGGTGGCGGTTGGATTCGGCTGATGTACAACCTGTTCAGCGCAGGTTTGACCATTGACGATAATCCCGAACACTGCGAAGTGACCAACTGCACCGTAGCGAACTTTGATGGCGCGGGCATTGAGCTGAATTTCTTCCGTGAAGTCACCATTCGCAATACGATTGTGGCTGGCTGCGCGCAAGGCATTGTGAATAACTATGACAGAGCGCCGCTGATTGAGTACTGCGATGTCTGGGGAAACCTGTTTGGAAATTTCGTTGATTGTGAGCCGGGCGAGGGCTGTCTATCGCTCGATCCGCTGTTTGTGGATGCGCAGGGCGGTGATTACCATCTCCAACCGGGTTCGCCGTGCATTGACGCTGGCGATCCTGATTCACCCAACGACCCCGATGACAGCCGCGCGGACATGGGCGCGTTTGCGTTCGACCATGAGCAAGCCATCGCCAACGATGCGACCACGCCGAGCGCGTTTGCGTTATCGAGCCCCTTCCCCAACCCCTTCAATTCCACCACCACCATCGGCTACTCCCTCCCCGCGGCGGGAGTGGTGTCGCTGGCGGTGTATGACCTGTCCGGGCGCGAAGTGGCACTGCTTGTTGATGGCGTGATGTCCGCCGGCACGCATGAGGCGGTGTGGGTGGCGGAAGGCATGGCGAGTGGATGTTACACTGTCCAACTTAGAAGCAGTGGTATATTAAAATGTCAAACTATATCGATTATAAAGTAAAATCGAGGAGTTATCCATGAAGTCGCGCATTTATATATTTTTGTTAGTTCTAAGCATCGCATCAGCCTGGGCGCAGGATAGTTCTGGAATTTCCATGGTGGGAATGACTCTCCCTCAGTGGGGCAATGTTGCTGACATGGAAGTCGCAGGCAACAGTCTTTTAGTTGCTGGTGACAGATTTGACATCGTGGACTTCAGCGATCCCGTTCATCCAGAGTATCTAAGCTTCAATGGCAGTCTGGGGCATTGCACCAATGTCGAAGCAGTCGGTCAGCGCGCTTTCGTAATCGCTGAAAGGTTGCGAACAGGATCATTGATGTATGTGCTGGATATCTCCGATTTATCCAATCCAGAGGTAATCGGAACCTACACTGAAGAAGATTTCAGACCTACAGAATTGACCGTGAAAGGCGATCTTGTGTATCTGCTTTCTGAGGGTAATATCTTGATTCTTGATACCGCCAACCCGGTTGATATTCGAATGGTAGCGCGTATCGAATCATCGGCGGATATGATCGAAGCAGATGTCGAGGGTGATTATCTCTTCGCCTTCGACAATCGTGTAGGATTGCGTGTGTTTGATGTCTCGTCGCCTGAAGAGCCACGGCATATTAATTTGTTTGCTTTTGAATCCAGGGTGTCGGATTTCTGTTATGCAAATCAAAGAATGTTTCTTGGAGTGGAAAATACCGGCGTACTGGTTTTAGATGTTGACGATGTGATGAATATTACTGACCTAGAGTTTGTTCAAACAAGACTCCGAAGTCCTGAATATATTTGTGTCAATGATCCTTATTTATTCATTGGCATAAATGGGGGATTTTCATTTGCTCGCTATGATTTGACCGATATTGATAATCCGGTTTACCTACCGCATTGGACTTATCTTCTTCCAATGGCACTCAGCGATTCATTTCTCTTCGTGCGGAAGACAGGAAATGATCCGCTGATAATTTTCAATTACCGGGATCCAGACGAATTAATCCCGGTGGGTGGCATGAGTAATGGGAAAAAAGTCGAAAAAGTGAAACTAGCAGGCGAACGCTTGTACCTCGCTGACACAATAATGGACATTTCCGATCCTCTGAATCCGGTAAAACTGGGCGATATTCCCGTTCAGAATGCCGGGGCAGTTCAAGTAGTCAAGGATTTTCAAGTACAAGATAATCTGTTTTATGCATCAGATGACGATTTCTTAAAAATATTTGATGTAACCAATCCGGAAGAACCTCTTTTACTTTCAGTTCTTAATTCACCTCATGGCGATAGAACATTTGGAGATGTCGTTGTGAATGGCGACTATAGTTACCTCATTACAAGGTTTGGCTTGAAGGTTCTTGATGTCTCTGACCCGCGTTCTGTCCGGGAAATCTATGTTCTCAGCGCGGATGAATTAGGCGAGTATGGTTCGCGTCTCCTGATGCGTGATAATTATTTGTTTTATCTCTCATTGTTTAAATTTGGAATCATAGATATTACCAATCCGGCGGAGCCTCGTCTAATAAGCAATATCTCATCAATACCTTGGGGGTTCAGCTTTGCGATCTATAGAGACTATGCCTACATAACCACCGAAAAAGGATTGAATATAATTGATTTTTCCGATATTGAGAATCCGTTGCTTGTCAGTGATTCTCTGTGGTGGGTGGGCATGGAAATGACAGTATCAGGCAATCACCTTTTCTTGTCCGAACCATACTGGAATGGACATAATTGGATTTATGACGGATTAAAGATACTTAGCCTCGAAGATCCGACGCATCCCTGCCTGGCTGGTTATTACGATTCTCCCGGAAATGCTGGCATGATCGCCATAAGAGACAACCTTGCCTATGTCGCTGACGGATCTAGCCTGGTGATTCTCGACATTTCGGAAGCCCTCACCAAGCCTGATGAGACTGGACATGCAACTACTCCTTCAGATTTCTCTCTTTCCACCCCTTTCCCCAACCCCTTCAACTCGACGACCACCATCGGCTACTCTTTGCACGCAACGGGGAATGTCTCGCTGATGGTGTTTGATCTGTCCGGGCGCGAAGTGGCTCGGCTGGCGGATGGCGTAAAAGCGGCTGGGATGCATGAAGCCGTGTGGGTGGCGGATGGCATGAGCGCGGGAATATATTTTGTTCGTTTACAAACTAAAAATTCGCAATTCACTAAAAAAATACTATTAGTTAAGTGAGGCTCCGAAATGAAAAAACAACAAGTGTATTTTTGGCTGATTATTTTAACTTGTTTAATGATGCTGACACCACTGAGTGCCTTGGCAAATACGATTAACATTCCAGATGACTTCAACACGATTCAAGCTGGCATTGATGCGTCAGAGCAAGGCGATACCGTCCTCGTTGCGCCGGGAGTGTACGTTGAGAATATCACCTTTCCAGCATGGGAGATAGCTCTTGGGAGCATGTTTTTCCTTACATCAGATTCAACAATGATTGATTCCACTATTATTGATGGCAATCAAAATGGATCGACGGTTCTGTTTACAAACCTGGGAGATCTGAATTCCGTGCTGACAGGTTTCACTATTACCAATGGAAACGGAGCCGAGTATGGAAGGAACAAGTACGGCGGCGGCGTGCTGATCCATAACAGCAATCCCACTGTCACCAATAATAAGATCATCCAAAACACCGCCCGCTTTGGTGGTGGCGTGTACTTCGAAGACGTGAGCCATGCTATTTTTCATGACAATGTCATCAGGATGAATAATGTCACTCTCCAGGAATCCAGCGAGGGCGGTGGCATCGCAATTCACACCTGCGACAGCATTATGATCCGCAACTGTGTCATCGAAGCAAATGCTGTCTCTATTACTGGTTCAGGCGGCAGGGGAGGTGGATTTGAAATAAGTGAATCATTGGTATATCTGGATAATTGTGACATCAGCCGGAATGTCGCTGGTGAGCAAGGTGGAGGCATCTATGCTCTGTACACTAACCTATACCTGACTAATTCCACGGTACAGGCTGATTCAGCATTCGAGCAAGGTTGTGGGGGAATTTTCTGCCACAGTTGCGATACAGTGAGTATTCAGGACTGTAATATATCAGATAACTATATCGAGCGTGGAATTGGAGGGGGCATTCACGCATCACACGCTTATGTGATAGTGGAAAACACAATCTTTGACAATAACCAGAATGGTGGCGCATTGAGTTTCCACGAATGCGAGTTTTATTTGTCGGGAATTGAGGTTACCAATAACACTGGATGGGAAGCCAGTGGAATTCTGGCAACTGAATGTACGGGTGTGATTGAGAATTCTGAAATCTCCGACAACCAAGGTCTTAGTGATAGATCTTCTCATTATGGCATCAGGATGATGGGTGAATTGGAAGTCAACAATACCATCATCAAGGGGCATGATGTTTGGGGAATTCAGGCTTCACCAATAGCTCGATACAATCATGTGATATGCGTTGAGAATGGAGGTGGAATTTTTTTCGGAGGTGACTACCTCGAGATTATTAATTCAACGATTGCGGACAATGATTTTGGAGCCAGAATTGTGACCAATAGGGGTGGTCCGGGGAATGCATTTATTTTGAATTCAATTTTTGACAATGAAACTATAAATATTCATACATGGCGAGACGCAGAAGAAGATGTTATGAATATTTATATTTCGCATTCGAATATTGTCGGAGGTGAAAACTCTATACTTAATCAAGGCTTCCAGGCAATTATTGATTTTATGGAAGGAATCATGGATGCAGATCCATGATTCATTGACGAAGAAAATAGCGATTTTCACCTTGCTGAAGATTCACCCTGCATTGACGCGGGAACGTCCCTGTTTGTTTTCGAAGGTGATACGCTGGTGAATATTCCTGAAGAAGATTACCTGGCGGAAGCTCCAGACTTGGGAGCGCATGAATATGATGTTGACTATTGGGTGCCGCACATTTCGATAGATTGCAATCAACTGGATTTCAGTGAGATACCTGTTGGAGCTCTTGATAGCCTGGCATTTAATGTAACGAATACAGGTCCGGTTCTTCTTGAAGTACAGCCCTTGATGATTGATCCTGATCTTGGAATATTTACGCTCATAGTTGATGATGAATTTTCACTAGTTCAGGATTCGACGCATCAAATCTGGGTGTATTTTACGCCCACAGAAGGGATTCCCTACCAAGGCAACCTGATAATCAGCTCAAATGATCTGGAAAACCCAGAAATTTCAATTCCATTAAGTGGAAGTGGTGCGAATCAGATTAAGGACACTGATTTGCTCCCCGCATCCTTTTCCCTTTCCTCCCCCTTCCCCAACCCTTTCAACTCGACGACCACCATCGGCTACTCCCTTCCCGCGGCGGGCGTGGTGTCGCTAGCGGTGTATGATCTATCCGGGCGGGAAGTGGCGCGGCTGGTGGATGGCATGAAATCCGCCGGGACACATGAGGCAGTGTGGGTGGCAGATGGTGTGGCAAGCGGGGTGTATGTAGTGAAATTGGTGGCGGGGGAAAAGGCGGCGAGGGAGAAAGTGGTGCTGGTGAAATAATATTCAGACTAATTTGATTCAGAGGTTATAATGAAAACGATAAAATTTTTAGTGAAAACGGTACTAATTCTTGTACTGTTCCCGGTGATTCTCATGGCTCAGGATTACCCGGAAATCCCCTGTGTATCACGATGGGGTACTGCAATGCCGACGGGAATTCAGGACATGGTTGTCAGTGAGCCGTATGCCTATGTGCTAAGCGGCACTTGGGATTACCACAACCGCCTTAGCCGACTAGGCATAATAGACTACACAGACATTACCCATCCGGTTGATGCAGGATTTATCTTTCTGCCCGTTAGTCGGACCGAAAAGTTGGCTATTGATGGCAATCTTCTCGCCGTAACCGCAGACTCATCTCTGATACTGGTGAACATAGAAGAACCACTCGCTCCGGTGTATTACAACCCACATACCTTCCAATCCAAGACGCTGGGAGTGGGATTGACTTCAGATTACGCCTATGTCACACTCGCTGACAGCACATTATATATTTTTGATGTCTCGAATCCTCGCCAACCACGCGGGATCGACATTATAGACTTACCTCATCAATGTAACCAGATTCTCATTCAAGATGATCGAGCTTTCCTGACTGGCGAGCGATTACTAATTTACGATGTCTCATCGCCCGAGGAACCAACATATATCGGTTCATTTGATGAACCTTGTTTCAGTGTTGTTCAGTGGCAAAATTATCTGTATGCTGCACGTGGAGATTCGGGTCTTGCAGTTGTGGAGTTGCGTGAACGGGAAGATCCTCGAATAGTCAGACGCATTGATGCACGGACGATGGATGTGCAAATTCAGGACGGGAAGCTGTTTACTGTGGGACTTATCACACATGTTTGGGATGGGCAGATTGATTTCGACATTACTGAGATATGTAGTTATTCGCTAGATGACCCAAGTGATCCACAATTCGATGAATCCGCTAGATTGAGCATGGATCATTGTGAAGGTTTCAAGAGATTTGGCGAGGCTCTGATTACTTGGACTCCATATATCCAATTTATTCCTGAATTATCGCCTCTACAGATCGGGTCAAATTTTGAATATTCTCGATCAACAAGTCATCTGCTCATTCATGAGCAAGGTGGATTTGTAAGTTATTCCAATCGTTGCCTAATTGCCTACGACTTATCTGATCCGTATCATCCGGTCGGAGCAGATACCTTGAACTCCGTAATCTACTCTGTCAACCCATTTAAGGTAAGAAATAATGACCTTTACACTGCAAGTAATGGCTATTTTCATCTTTACAATATTGATGATCTTCACAATCTCACGGAAGAATCTGTAATACGCACCAGAACCCCCAACTTTTTAAAGGCAGATTTTTCAACACACTACATGTACATAATATATGACAATATAATCTCCTGTTCAGGAACTTGGAATCACTATCAATTTGTGGATTCTTTGCATTTAGATGCTGATTTGAACGATTTAGCGGTATTACCTGATGCTAATGTTTTCGTCGCTGCAAGAAGTGAGGGACTACTCAGCTTCGAGTTTTCCGAACGACATCATTTTCAACAAATTGATCAACTCGATTTCCCTTCAGATGTTGAGGCATGTGCCATTAAAGATGACAGGCTTTATGCCTGTGGTGAGGGTGTCTATATCGTCGATATTTCGAATCCGAGCTCACTCTCATGGATAGGCACGATTGAACTGCCCGGCGTAAACTCATTGATTGCTATTGACGGGAATCATGCGGTGGTTTCATCCAGAGTCGGATATCGTGAACCCGACCGGGAATTTGGATTTTTCTTACTGGGTATAACCGACACGGATGAACCAAATATCATAGGAAGATACAGCACGAATTTCTATCATAAGATGCCAATGCAAGTCAGCTTGTCGAATTCTTTTATATATGTGAGAAGTAGATATGATTATTCGGCCTACGATGCTTCCGACCTGATGGAAATTCCGGTGGACAGCACACCGCATCTCCTGGATTATTCCTTGACGGCGACAATCAGCCCCAACCCAACCAACGCCGCCGCCAAGGTGTTTTTCAACCTGCCTGCTCCCGGCGAGATTAACATGACGTTGTTCGATCCATTCGGGCGCGAAGTGATGAAATGGTCGCCCGCCCGTTACTATCCGGTTGGAGAAAATACTCTTTCTTTAGACGCGGCAACGTTGCCGTCAGGAACATATTTCATGCAGTTGAATTCTGGTGTGAAGCAGGCTGTGTCACCTCTAATTATCGCGAAGTAAGGGGATATTATGAGATATATTTTAACATGTTTATTTGCTCTTTTGTCGTTATTCGTCATAGAATCTTCTTCAGCACAAAATCCGGAATTTCAGGAACTTGGGCAGCTTTATGGCTCTGATTACAAAGCATATCAGGTCGAAGTTGAGGGTAGTTTTGCCTATGTGACAGGGCGACCAAGCGGATTCTGGATTGCTAACATTGAAAATGTTGATGGCTACGCCCCGCCGATTTCACACCTTACAGAGATTGAAGATGCTTACGCCGTTGCTTTGAGTGGACAATACGCATACGTCGCTGACTTGGAGTATGGCATTCACGTTGTGTGCGTGGAAGATCCTTATGATCCTCAAATAGTTTGTAGTCGCGAAGTATGGGGCGAAATATCCGACTTGGAAATTGTTGACGATCTTATGTATGTTGCTGCCGGCTCGCGGGGCTTGAGAATTTTTGACATCTACGACCCAGATAATATCGTTGAACTCGGCTCATATAATGGGCTTACGATTATCCGAACCTTGGATGTCGAGGAGCCTTATGTGTTTTTTGGTGGGTGTGAAGCATACGGGGCTTTTAATGTCAGTCAAGTTGAACATCCATTTCCAGTGGATCAAATCAACCTTCAAGCTGTTGGTCATGGCTACTTTCCATTTGTAATCAAAACAGGCAACTACCTATTATTCACTCCTAGTGTCAATAGTCGAAATCAGCTCGCAATAGCTGAAGTGTCTAACCCTGCTCAAATTCGACCATACCATAGTGAATTCGTTGATTACCCCACAGTTTACAGCATACAAAGAAGCGGTAACTTAATGGCGGTTGGCTTTTCAAGAGGTGGACTAGGGTTGTTTGATATTTCCGATCCTGTATTTCCAGATTCTTTGAGTTATGTTTACACAGATGGCTGTAACTCGACCTATGCGAATTATACAGATGAAAGGGTTTATCATTGTCGTGGCTTGCAGGGAATGCAGATTTATGATGCCTCCGAACCAACCGACCTGGAATTCATCGGTTGGTCTGGAGTGCCCGGTTTATTGAATCATCTCGCCGGGCAAGACTCGCTTATGGCGGTGGCAATGGATGTTAATGGAGTTGATCTCTACGATGTCGCCGATCCGGTTCATCCTGTGATGACTGACTCACTTCGGTTAGACTTTCCTGTAAAAAAAGTATGTCTGACTTCCGACTATATCTATTCACTTTCTGGGGGTAACGAGTTCGCTGTTCACTCACTAGCCGATCCCTGTGATCTGCGCGAGACAGCCAACCCAACTCTTGATGGCAACATTGTAAATCTGGTTGTTGAAGGCGAAAGCATGTACGCCATTGACGACAAGCGAGGTATGATCGTTGTCGATAACTCTGACCCCAGTGACCCGACCGAGGTGGATTTTTTCCCATCGGAATATCCTCTTACATGCCTCCCAGTGGGAGATTGGTTGTATTTGTCCGTTTGGAATGGCAATGTAAATATCTACGACCGATCCGATCCTCTGAACTTAGAAAAGGTAGGTGAGATTGAAATGGTTTTCAACGGTTATGCCTTTTCAGCGAGAGATATGTTTCTTATGGATGGTTTTCTTGTCGTCATTACAACAAAATTTCTTGCCGTTTACGATATTACACAACCAGATAATCCAAGTCTGGTCGGCAGGTACGGAGATTTCACATGCCATTACTCTTGCAGAGATGATGATTTTGTTTATGTGGCAAACACTAGTGAGTTAGTTGTAATAGATTTGACTGAAATAGATAATCCTACTTTCATCGGGCCTTTTGATTTAAGCTCAAACTTTGAATCTGAGTCACCGAGTAATATCTGTGCATCAGGAGATTATTTATACATAGCCAATCCGCATAAGGTTTCAATTGTTAACTGGCGGGAAGCGTTGACTTCCCTATTAGAATCCCAGATGCCTGCGACCTTCTCCCTTTCCTCGCCCTTCCCCAACCCCTTCAACAGCACGACCACCATCGGCTACTCACTTCCCTCGGCGGGGAATGTCTCGCTGGCAGTGTATGACCTGTCTGGGCGCGAAGTGGCACGGCTGGCGGATAGTGTGATGTCAGCCGGGTCGCATGAAGCAGTGTGGACTGCCGACGGCATGGCAAGCGGGGTGTATGTGGTGAAGCTGGATGCTGGCGAGAAAGCCCTGATGAGTAAGGTGGTTTTGGTGAGGTAGCCCCGAAGCGACTGCATTCCGGGGGAAATCCTAGGGATGAATGCGATGGATTCCTGCCTTCGCAGGAATGACAATCACACCACCCGTCTTTGCAAGGCGCGAAGCAACGAAGCAATCTGCGTTTCGTGTGGTGGAAAATATAGAAGAATGACCTGATAGGACGTTTAAAAAACACTGGGCTCCTGCCTTCGCAGGAATGACATAAGGAAGAAACACAAACATGAACGTGAAAAGGAAAATCATGAACAGGAAAAGCATAACTATAACCATCGTTTTAACGATAATTCTCGCGTTCAGCGCGGTGAATGCTCAGCAGTATGTGTATGTATCGAACACCGAACGCGATAATTTCAATGATTTCACATATTTAGCACCGGGAGTGTATCACGGGAGCATACACAGCAACACCGGATTTGCGTTTCGCTATTTACCTTTGCAATTTAAAGGGTTTGTCACTAGCAGTTCTGATCGAAATTTCTTCTGGGGTATAGAACCTGAAGATGTCGAAATGGCACATGATCCACTCTTTGATATGAGTGCAATCCGGCTGTCAAATAATGCTGAATGGATTCGTCGTAATGCAAATCCATTTATTTCTGATCGCAATGGACAGTTGATGACCTGGATCGTTGGGCGTGGCGAAGCAGGTATAGATGTTTATCAATATCCGCGTGGTTTACCCCCAACAGATTCGCTGTATGTCCACATGAATCCCCCTGTTTGGCAGGCAGTATTTGTCGATGGTGATTGCGAGGTTAATGGTCGGTTTTGCGGAAATTTGACCATAGGCTGTTCAGGGGATATGTATCTACTTGACAATGTGCTTTATGCTGGCGCTGACAGTGAAACTGGGGATTTTGACGACGAATCAATGATGCATAATTTAGGGCTTGTCGCTGAGCATAACGTATTTATTGCTAATACCATTCCCAATGGCAGAGCCGATGGCGCTAATGCGGAGCCAGACAATCCCGACCGTCATTCAATAGCTATTAACGGGATTGTTGCCGCGCTGGGTGGATCTGTCAGGATTGAAGATAGCAATGATGAGGATGACCTATACCAGGGCCCTACGCCGGACGAGCGCGGGACGATTTACCTGAAAGGTTGTATTTTTACAAGATATGGGGCGAAATTTTGGAACACAAACCATCAGGGAACAGGATATAATGTAAACTTTCAAGGTGACAATCGATTCGCATTTTACCCGGAGCACATCCCTTTCATTAATATCGCTATACCAATTTTTCTCCTTGGACATAATAATCCCTCATTGTCTGTATATGTGCAATCAGGTAACACTGCAATCGTGTCAGACAATTCAACGGTGCAGAATCTGACTATGGCGGAAGTCTCAAATTTGTTATTTGTCGGCGCTGACTCCGTGATTATAAATAATTTACTGCGCATCAGCGGCACAGAAGCGAACCCGGTGCACTTCTTCTATCTAGACTGGGAAGAGGGCATGCCGCGAGCTATAGTCACAATCGGCGATTTCACACCAAGGGAAGCAATGGTAAATTATCTGGTGTGTGATGCGGGAGTGGAGCTCCATTTAGAAGCTATCGAAACTCACTTGGCGAACTCAACGATTGCAAGCCCGGTTTACCTTCGCGGAGAGAGAATGGCAGTTTCGGACAATCGGTTTTCCATGCCGGTCTTGTATGATGGCTGGCGCTATGTAGAAATGATTCGCAACCTCTTCCAAGCCGGGTTGACCATTGACGGCAATCCTCGCCAGTGTAACATTGACCATTGCACCATCA
>CAZAGU010000102.1:0-13173 GCA_964484805.1 uncultured bacterium | reverse complement strand
GGACGAAGCGGTAGAGCGCGGTGCCACGGAAATCCTTTACAATCAAATGGTGCGCGACAAATTCTTCACCGATGATATGGTTAAAGATTACTGGGAACATGATCAGTATGAGGTTCATGCTCGCCATCTTTTAATTGAAATCCCTGAAGGCGTTACCGGCAAAGATACTTTGGAATACTGGAACCGGATCAACGAAGCTTGGGAAAAATCCAAAGGCGGCGAAGTTTTTAGAAAACTTGTTGACAGATACAGCGACGACACCTCAATTGAACGCAGAATGCACGGCGACCTCGGTTGGTTCAAATGGGGTAAAATGGTTGACTCCTTCCAAGACGCTGTCTGGAAGCTAAAGCCCGATGAAGTTTCGCCACCAGTAAGAACCCGTTATGGCTATCACCTCGTTCAATTGATCGAGAAGCGTGAGCGCAATTTGCAGGTGAACACATCTCAAATTTTCGTCAAATGCAGCCGCCGTGCCGACCCAGCAGAAAGCACAGCCGCCTTTGAACGGGCAACGATGATCCTGAATGAGGCAAAGAAGAAAGGCGCTAACTTTGCCCAATTGGCAAGGCGTTACAGTGAAGACAAAGCCACTTGGGTGAATGGTGAAGTTGGATTCATTCCCCGCGGTTCCATGCCTTCGGAATACTGGGATGTTGTTTTTGATGCCAGCCCGAATGATATTGTTGGTCCCGTAAGAACTTACAAAGGTTATCATGTCATTCAGGTACACGATCAACGGGTTGAAACGAAAGACCTTGATAATGTTGATGTGCGCGATGGTCTTCTCGGATCAATGTCCAGAATCTATCGCGACACTTTGAGAATTTTAGCCGAGCAATACCTTGATGGCTTGATGAATACCTTTGAAATGAAGTATGTTCCCAAGACTGAAAAGCTAATGCTCAAAAAGTTGAACGATTCATCAGCTCCCAGCAATATGAACCGATTTAACGCCTTCACGCTCGATGAACGCGACATGAAGATCATCGAAGACAATATTGGCGGTCTGACGATTGGTGATTTGTCTGATAAATTCGGCGAAAATGCCTTCCCTCCGGAATATAAGGACGACCATGAATTCATCGCCAGCATGGTTGAACAAATTCTGGTTCCGAAGTATTTGGGCGTCAGAGCACGCGAGCAGGGACTGACGAACGATCCACGAGCAATTGCGCCAGCGAAACAGGCGCTTGACAACGCCATGCTGCCAGAGATAGAGCGCGAAATTGTTTTCAACAAATCCGCGCCCAACGAAGAGCAGATTAAAGAGCACTATCAGAAGAATATTGTTAAATACACCACGCCGCCTCAGGCGACTGCGGTTGAGATTCTCGTTTCTGATAAGACTTTCGCAGAAGATCTCATGAAGCGCATCCAAAAGGGTGAAGACATCCAGAAACTTGCGCAACAGTACACCCAGCGTCCGCAAGGCAAGCGCTCCAATGGCATTATGAAAGGCTTCGTTCGTGAAAAATATGGACGTATGTCTGAGCGTGCCTTTAAGATTGAAATCGGCAAAGTCTCTGAAGTGATCGACAATGGCAGCGGGATGTACTCGATCATTAAAGTGCTGGAAAGAACACCTCAGAAAATGCGCAAACTTGATGATGTTCGCAAAGAAATTGAATCCAACTTGCGATTCGATCGTCAGAAGAGCATAAAAATAGAATGGATCCAGGAACTCCGCCAGAGTTATAATCTTCAGGTCAATACTGATGTCATCAAGAACATCTGGCCGCTTATTGATCCATTGCCCGAACCGATGGTTGAAGAGCGAAACAACATGGAAGAGAACAGAAAGCGCGTAGGCGAGCGTGCCGCGGCGAAGCGAAAAGCTGACAATGAAATTCAGTTGAAGCTCAAACCCGGTTCGACGCAGACCTTCCGCCGCGATGGCAAGGACATTCAAGTGAAGATTGGCGAGCCTCGTTATGTCAAAGACGGTGAAAAGGTTGATCCGAAAGATTCGAAGATCAAACTGACACCTAAAGGCAAAACCGGCGAAAAACCGGTCATCAATCTGAAGAAAGTTGAAAGCAAATAATAGTCAGCTTTAACAGTTGTCGATAGACAAAAAAGCGGTCAGACTTGCGAGTCTGACCGCTTTTTTTTTCACTGGCTTCACAAATTAACCGTTCAGGGATTGAGTCTGGCAATTCAGTTAATACCTTGTAAAGGTGGGTATTATATCGTAGCCGCAGGAACGACAGCATAGGTGGCGGTTGGCGCGCTTGATAATTGATGGCGTTTCTACTCGTTCCCACGCTCCTGCGTGGGAATGCCAAAACTCTCAGTCTGGGTACCGGCTTTCGCTGGAGCGACAGTATTAGTGGCGGTTGGGTGCTCGGTGATAGGGAGGGTGATTCTCGAACTCGATGAGATTGCTTCGTCCGGCTAAAGCCGTCCTCGCAACGACGGTTTTTAGGGTGTGGATAACATGTTCGAACATGCCCCGTCATGTTTCGCCTTACTAAAAACAGCGGAAGAATTCCGCTGTCATTCTCACGAAGGTGGGAATCCAGATTGAAAGTTTAAAGGGCTAACTACGAAGCGCGCCAAGGGCACAAAGGTATCCTTGGGGCTAGGGATGAATGCGATGGGTTCCTGCCTTCGCAGGAACGACTGTATTGGTGGCGGTTGCGCGCTTGATAATTGATGGCGTTTCTACTCGTTCCCACGCTCCTGCGTGGGAATGCCAAAACTCTCAGTCTGGGTACTGGCCTTCGCTGGAGCGACAGTATTAGTGGCGGTTGGGTGCTCGGTGATAGGGAGGGTAATTATCGACCCTTTTATGAGATTGCTTCGGCACTTTGTGCCTCGCAATGACAATACAAGGAATGGGTGGTCAGTCCGGCTTGACCGGACATGTTAGTCCTAACTGATTAAACAGCGGAAGAATTCCGCTGTCATCCTCGCGAAGGCGGGAATCCAGATTGAGAGTTTAAAACCTTAACCACCAAGGACACAAAGAGCATAAAGGATTGTGTAGCTAGGGATGAATGCACTGGGTTCCTGCCTTCGCAGGAACGACAAAAGGAAGAATGACCCTAAAAAAGCTTTTCTGGGTACCGGCTTTCGCCGGTACGACGTGGAGGGGATGAATGCGGTGGATACCTGCCTTCGCAGGTATGACTTAAGGAAGAATGACCCTTGCTTATATTTGCAGAGTAAAACCGTATGAATTCTATGCATCCAATCGAAATATTTCCGTGGTCAGAGTTCAACAAATTTCAGGCATTTCCCTCGGAACTGATTGAGACGAAACTGCCGCTTGATGGCATTGCCGTTGTCAACATGGATCTGCTACGGAATAATCGCCGGAGTATTCTTATGCTGTCGCGATTGCCCAAACGGGTAAATTCTGAGGATCACTGGCTCAATGCCATTCGCGCAACAGTCAAGGAAGCTGCGGCGTTAGGCGAAGCGCTTGTTGTTGGTTACGGGCAGGTGGGCTGGGATTACACGGCGTGGTATGCGGCGAAGCTTGGGATGCCTATAGTCGTAGTTTTACGGCCTAGATCTCTCGAGAAAATGCAGAAAACTATTGGTCTGTTTTTACTTGATTTGGATATAAATCCCAATGCAGTTACATTTGTCATGGCGTTGACTGAAGCTCGGATATCCAAGCATTACAAATTTAGGCTTCGCGATCAGATGGCTTTTTCTCTGGCTCATCGCCGGTTTCCAGTCTGCCTGCGGCATCAGAGCAGTTGGAAAGAAATTTGGGGCGGTTATCAGAGCCTGGATTATCGACATCAAGTCCCATATCCTTTGAACTTCCAGCCAGAATGGTTAGGATTGAGACAGATTTCTGAAACGGAGGAACTGCATCGCATACACAGCATTTTTTTCCATTGGACACGCGGAAAATACGCTCCTTGGAAGGGAGAGACGCAAGCGCAATACTTCGCTGAACTTACCGCGGCGAAATCGGGGAATCCACGCGATGGCTTTCACACATTGATGAAAATCACCAGCGAGAGTCTGATCCGCGGCGAGGCGAGAATGAATCGCCATGGAGAATCTGCCGTATCGTTCACCAGTCTTGGTCCTTTCGAGGCTATTAAACTGATGCGCTATCGTACTACCTTGGGACATTGGACTTTCGAGCCCTATGGGATTGAATTTTCAGCGGATGATTTAAAAAGCGCTGGCATCTCACCAGCAATTTATGGCGATGATGAGGACTATGAGCGGCTCCCTGCTGACCAGAAAGCCTTCTTCCAATATCGCGGCGATCCCCAGACCGGGACATCATGGGCGGATGAGACCGAGTGGCGATTGCGTGGCGGGTTGGATTTTTCACATCTTCGCGATCGGGTGGTCATTTGGACACCCAGCAAAGCTGAAGCCTCAGAATTGCACCGATTGACTGGCTTGAGCACAACATCTTTTGAGGAACAACTTGGACGTAGCGCAAGAACATAGCTCGGGATACAACAACAAGCAATTTGCCGCAGAACTGCTTTCAATGCTCAAACCCTACCGCAAAAGATTTCCTCTGGGTTTTGTTTATGCCGAAAAAGAAAGACCTTTTCAGGATCGACCAATTTTGCTGGAATTACTCGATAAAATCCGTTTAAATTTCCCCGACGTTGCGTGGTGCAAAACAGAATTCTTCGACAACGGCTGGGATCATTCAGTCGTGATCCTCGATGACAATTTAGTCTTCCGAGCGCCAAAGTGGGATCCCGAGCACCTTCTGAAGAAATTGATCTCTGAGGCAGGATTTCTTAAGTTCCTGTCTGCAAGAGTCCCCGTTAAGCTGCCGATTTACAAGTATCTAACCACAGATGGTTCAATCGGTGGCTATGAAAAGGTAACAGGGCAGGAACTGAGCTCTGACCTTTTAACATCACTTAGCGAAAGCGAAACAGACGTGCTAGTGCGTCAGATTGGTATGTTCTTGACCGAGCTCCATAAGGTTCCTCTTGATATCGCTGCCAAGTTCGGGCTTTGCGATAAGAAAGACGAAGACTCGCGAGACATATTGGTCAAAGCTGAAAATTTACTGTCCGACAAATTAAACCATGACGAGAATGAAGTCATGCTGAAACGGCTGGAGTCGCTCGCGAAGACTCTCGATAAACCCCGACCTTCTGTCCCGTTGCATTTCGACCTCGGCGAGGAACATGTTCTCTTTGATCGAGCATTAAAACAAGTCGGTGTAATTGATTTTGGTGATATGTCGCTCGGAGATCCGGCTTATGACTTTGTCGGCTTCTGGTCTTTAGGTGAAGAGTTTGTGAAGCGAGTTTACAGCCACTACGACGGATTCTGGGACGATGAACTAATCGCTCGGTCGAAAGTCTATTTTGACTGCTTACCAATTAGCCTGATGAAAGATGCTTTCGGTGGCTGGCCGGTCACTTTCGATTACGGCGTGACGAAATTCAGGCAGTCAATCCGCGCGGAAGAATATATTAACAGCAAACAGAATCAAATACTGGAAACCTGACCGGAAAGCCTTCTTTCAATTTCGCGGCGACCCCCAGACCGGGACATCATGGGCGGATGAGACCGAGTGGCGATTGCGTGGCGGGTTGGATTTTTCACATCTTCGCGATCGGGTGGTCATTTGGACACCCAGCAAAGCTGAAGCCTCAGAATTGCACCGATTGACTGGCTTGAGCACAACATCTTTTGAGGAACAACTTGGACGTAGCGCAAGAACATAGCTCGGGATACAACAACAAGCAATTTGCCGCAAAACTGCTCTCAATGCTCAAACCCTACCGCAAGCGATATACGCTGGGTTTAATTGCGGCAGGATTAGCGGCGGCTTTTGATACGCTAAGTCCGCTTTTTCTCAGGGAGGGTGTCAACAGCTTGCAAGAAAACCGACCCGTCGGCTGGCTATGGGCGCTCGCGGGAGCGATCATTTTCACCGCGGCGATTGGCGGGGTCTTCCGCTACTTCATGCGTGAAGGCGTAATTGTCGGTTCGCGGTTGTTTGAATATGACTCGCGAGCGCGGTTGTTCGGGCACATACTCGGACTCTCGCCGACATTCTTCGATGACAATCACACCGGCGACCTGATGGCGCGCGCCACTGAAGACATCGAGCGGCAACGCATGGTGGTGGGTCCCGCAATATTGCATGGGGTAAACACCTTTCTGATCGTCATTTTTTCCGGCATCATGATGTTTGTCATTGACCATGTGCTCACACTTGGGGTGTTAGGATTGGCGCCAATAGTAATGATTACGGTGTTTTTCGTCGCCAGAAAGCTCCATCATGCCAACCTCAGACAGCAAGCCGCATACAGCGACCTCTCCAGCTTCGTTCAGGAAAACCTCAGCGGCATTCGCGTTGTCAAAGCCTTCGCTCGCGAAGACCACGAGTCGGAACGTTTTGCCGATGTTTCACAGCGTTATCTCAAGCACAGTCTTGAACTTGCGCGGATTGAGGCGGTATTTTTCCCCTCGTTCTCGATGCTGATTGGGCTTGGAATTGCCGGCATGCTCTGGATTGGAACTATCCGCATTGGCGCTGGGCAAATGTCTCTCGGCGATTTTGTGGCGTTTATGACCTATTTGAATTTGATGACCTGGCCCATGATGGCGCTCGGCTGGATGACGCACATGTATCAACGCGGTTTCGCTTCCGGAAAACGCATTCACACCATCGAAAGCGCACCGCTTCAATTTACAGATGACAACGATGGTGGTTTCCGACCGGACAGCCCGGAAGTGTTCGAGGCGGCGTTGGAATCTAAAAATATCCCCTCGGTGGATATTTTACCGCCGGAAATCATTTTCAACCATGTATCCTTGCAATACGGCGGCAACGGCAACCCTGCCCTTAGCGATTTTTCTGCCACCATCCCCGCTAAAACCACGGTCGCCATCGTCGGCTCGGTGGGCAGTGGCAAGAGTAGCGTAGTTCGGCTGTTGCCGCGTTTATATCCTGTGACATCCGGCGAAATTCTCTTAGACGGCAAACCGCTTCATTCCTATACTGTTCCTGAACTGCGGCGCATGATCGGCTATGTCGATCAAACGCCCTTCCTGTTCTCGGCAGATCTTCGCGAAAATATTTCACTCGGCAGAGAAAATGCCACTCAGGATGAAATCGAAGCCGCCGCGAAAGCTGCTTGCTTCGACCGCACGATTGTCGATTTCAGCGATGGTTGGGATACTATGCTCGGCGAGCGAGGCGTTACGCTTTCTGGAGGTCAGCAACAGCGTTTGACCTTGGCGCGAGCCTTGCTGATGGATCCCCCGTTGCTCATACTCGATGATGCGCTCTCGGCGGTTGACACAGACACCGAGGCGGAAATTCTGAAAAACTTGAACAACAGACAGAAGGGACGCACTACGCTATTTGTGACCCACCGGCTAGCTGCGGCTGAGAAGGCGGAAATGATTCTTGTTTTGGATAAAGGCAAGCTGATCGAAGCTGGTTCGCATAAGGAACTGATGAAACTTGAGGGCGCTTACACTGCGATGTACAGCCGCCAACGCATTGCTGAAGAACTGGGATCAATGTCATGAGGGGCGGCGGAAAAAGACGAGCTGAAAATTCTTCCGACATTTCGGGGCACGCATACGATGCGCGGCTGATGAAACGACTGATGCAATATCTGAAACCGATGTGGGTAGCGATTGTTGTGTCAATCATTTTGTTGTTCGGCGCGACCGGAACAGAACTCGCCAGCCCCTGGATAATAAAACGCGCCATTGATGAGCATGTCGCCATAGGTAATGTTGACGGACTTGGCGGAATGATCTTCTTGCTGGTGGGCGTGATGATCACGGCTTTTGTGTTCCGGTTTTTGCAGACCTATCTGACTCAGTGGATTGGGCAGAGAGTTATTTTCAACATCCGCACCCAGCTTTTTAACCATTTGCAAAAGCAAGACTTGAAATTCGTTGATTCGCATCAGGTCGGTTGGCTGATGACGCGCCTGACTGCCGATGTTCAATCGCTGTATGATCTGCTCTCGCAGGGCATCATTGCCATTTTCGGCGATTTGCTGACCCTCGCGGGCATCGTGATTATTATGCTGATGATGGATGTCAAGCTGGCGCTGGTATCGTTTATCGTCGTGCCGATGATTATTTTGGTGGTGTATCTTTTCCGGAAGAAAGTGCGTGTTACATTCCGAATTATCCGGGAAGCGCGCGCGGTGCTGAATGGCTTCATGCAGGAGCACATCAGCGGTATCCGCACTGCTCAGATATTCGTGCAGGAATCCGCAGTTTACCGAAAATTTCAAGACCTGAACAGGAAGCTTCGGGCGGCGAACGTTCAGGCTGTGCATTATTTTGCGATGTTTTTCCCAGTCATCAACTTCCTGTCGGCTTTGGCAGTGGCCTTGATACTATTGGTGGGTGGCTTGATGATCCGCTCGGAAGCGTTGAGCTGGGGAGCGTTGGTGGCGTTTCTGGCATACAGCGAGCGATTCTTCAGACCCATCCGCGACCTTAGCGAACGATACAACACTATGCAGGTGGCAATGACCGCCGCCGAGCGGATTTTCTGGTTGCTGGACTCAAATCCTGAGATAGTTGACCTACCTGAACCTAAACCCTTGCAGAATATCAAAGGTGAAGTTAAATTTGAGCACGTAACCTTTGAATACAAGGTTGGCGAACCGATACTTAAAGATATATCTTTTGATGTTAAACCGGGAGAGACTGTCGCCATCGTCGGCGCAACTGGAGCTGGCAAAACGACGCTGATAACTTTGCTCCAGCGGCTCTGGGATGTCACAGAAGGTAGTATTAAGCTCGACGGCGTGAACATTCGCGAATATCGTCAGGCGGAGCTTCGTCGCAGCTTCGGAGTGGTGTCGCAGGATGTATTCCTGTTCAGCGGAACTATCGCCGAGAACGTAACCCTTGGCGATGAATCTTACAACGGCGAGCGGTTGCAATCGGCACTCAAACAGGCGAACGCTTCCGATTTTATTGATGAAATGCCAGACGGCGTGAATGAGATCGTCGGTGAACGCGGCGCGCGGTTGTCTGGCGGGCAGAAGCAACTGCTGGCGATTGCCAGAGCGCTGGCGACTAATCCGCCCGTGCTGTTGCTCGATGAAGCCACGGCGGCGATTGACACCGAGACCGAGCGTAAAATTCAGGAAGCCCTCGACAAGCTGATGATTGGCAGAACGACGCTGGTGGTGGCGCACAGGCTATCGACGATCCGCAACGCCAGCAAGATCATCGTCATCCACAAGGGCAAGCTCGTCGAGATGGGCACGCATGACGAGCTGATGGAGCTCGACAAGATTTATGCACGATTGTTCCGAATGCAGTTTGCTGAAAATGTTGAGGCTGTAAAGTGAGAATTCGTAGCCCGGAAACGACTGTATTCCGGGGTAAAACTATTTCGTCGTTGTGCCTAGGGATAAATGCGATGGATACCTGCCTTCGCAGGTATGACGGCATTGGTGGCGTTTGGCGCGCTCGTTGGTTGATGGCATTTCTCCTCGTTCCCACGCTCCTGCGTGGGAATGCAGAGAGACGTTTTTAGGGTTTTCTTCCTTATGTCATACCAGCGAAGGCTGGTATCCATCGCTTTGAGAATCTTCTCCGCAGATTTGACAGATTACGCAGATTGGTATAGTTTTACCTTAATCTGTTTAATCGGTAAAATCTGTGGATGAGTATTTCTTCTAAGGAAGAAATCCCTGATTGGACGTTTTTAAAACGCTGGGTTCCTGCCTTCGCAGGAACGACAGCATTGGTGGCGTTTAGCACGCTCGTTGGTTGATGGCGCTTTTACTCGTCCCCACACTCCTGCGTGGGAATGCAGAGAGACGTTTTTAGGGTTTTCTTCCTTATGTCATACCAGCGAAGGCTGGTATCCATCGCTTTGAGAAGGGCAAAAGGACGCACAACAGATTTAACGGATTAAACGGATATTTTAAGGAAAAATGACCGTTAAAAATGAAATTCTGGGTACCGGCTTTCGCCAGTACGACGTGATTGGGTGTGTTTAGCACGCTCGTTGGTTGATGTCGCTTTTACTCGTTCCCACGTTCCCGCGTGGGAATGCAGACTGCTTGCGATGACGAGTGATTCTCCCCGGAATGCCGTCGCTTCCGGGCTACGGTTCCAGCGCCTGCAGGAAAGCCAGAAGGAAGAATGACCCTGATTGGACGTTTTAGAGCGATGGATTCCTGCCTTCGCAGGAATGACATGCGAGAGCATTAAACTTAGAACATAAAAAAGTACGTTTAGAACCATTTCCATAAAGGATACATAAATGTCTGTACCGCTTATTTTTGATTTAGATCGACCTGAATTGAAGTGCGGTTACGTACCGAAATCCAAAATTCCGGCCGATATACCAAGTTTGCCGAAAGAACTCCAGCGCGCGGAGTTGAACATTCCGCAGGTGGCTGAAAATGAAGTCATGCGCCATTTTGTGAATCTTTCGACGTTAAACCACCATGTTGACAAGGGCTTCTATCCATTGGGCTCATGCACGATGAAATACAATCCCAAGATCAACGAAACCGTTGCGGCGCTCCCCGGCTTCAATGGCATCCATCCTCATCAACCCGTCGAAACCATTCAAGGCGCGCTGGAACTGATGTATGACCTCGAAAAGCACCTCTGCGAACTTACAGGCTTCGACGCGATGAGCCTGCATCCTTCCGCGGGCGCTCATGGCGAATTGACGGCGATGATGGTCACTCGCGCCTATCACACCGCCAACGGCAACCCGCGCAAATACGTTTTGACTCCAGATTCATCGCACGGCACAAACCCGGCTTCCATCGTCATGGCAGGCTACGCACCGCAGTCGATCCCTTCAAACGATCATGGTCGAATTGAGCTTGCTGGTTTGAAAGCCGCTTTGAGCGAAGATGTCGCCGCGATCATGATTACAAACCCGAACACCGTCGGATTGTTTGAAAATCAGATCCGTGAAATCGTCGCCATGGTTCACGAAGTTGGCGCATTGCTATATATGGACGGCGCAAACATGAACGCCCTGATGGGTTTATCGCGACCGGGCGACATGGGCTTTGATATGGCTCATCTCAACCTGCATAAGACATTCAGCACGCCTCACGGCGGTGGCGGTCCGGGTTCGGGACCTGTCGGTGTGGTTAAGAAGCTGATCCCGTTCCTGCCCATGCCGCGAGTGATGCGTGCTGATGACGGCAAGTACTCCCTGATGCACAACAACCCGTTCTCAATCGGCAAGGTTGGAACATTTGCAGGCGCTTTCGGTGTGTTGGTTCGCGCGGAGGCGTATATTCGTTCGCTGGGGCCGCGTGGTCTGAAGAATGCTTCCGAAACCGCGATCCTGAACTCAAACTACATCCGCGCCGGGCTGGAAGACAAATATCAGCTTGACTACAAAGACCGGAGTATGCACGAAGTGGTGTTTTCCGCTGACAAGCAGGGTAAGGATGGACTCAAGGCGGTGGACATCGCCAAGCGTTTGCTCGATTTCGGCATTCACGCTCCGACAATCAACTTCCCGTTGATTGTCCACGAAGCTTTGATGATCGAGCCGACCGAGACCGAGACGCTGGAGACTTTGGATAGGTTCATCGCTGTGATGAGGCAGATTGACGAAGAAGCGCAGGAAAATCCTGACATTCTGCATAAAGCGCCGACTGTTACGCCAGTTTCAAGGATGAATGAAGCCCTTGCTGCCAAGAAATTGGACGTTGTCTATAAACCAACGTAAATTTGCTGGTTGGTGGAAAAGATAAGACGAGGCTGTCAGGAAACTTGCGGTCTCGTCTGCTTTTTGGATAAAGTTTGCTGTCATCCTCGCGAAGTCGGGGATTCAGATTGAGAGTTTAAGTTATTTACCACTAAGCCCACAAAGAGCACAAAGAAATACGGCGGTATTTCTAATCTGTGTGATCTGTGAAATCTGTGGATGGAATTTTCTGGAGAAGAGTAATGGAAATCGGCAGAGAAGCCTTTCAATTTATGAGCGAGTTGTGGGTGAATAATAACAAAGGCTGGTTCGATGAAAATCGCTCTCGTTATGAAAATCACCTGCGGAAACCGCTTAAATCTTTGGCTGAAGCTCTTTCAAAACCATTGGAAAGTCTTCTGCCAGACTACGATGGCAAATGGCGCATTTCAAGGATTAACAGCGACCTGCGATTTCATCCCGGCAAAGCTCCCTACAAAGAGCACATCTGGATTTCCTTCGGGCAAAGAGGTGGTCAGGCGGACATATTCGCGGCGATTGGACACAACGGCTGGTCTGTTGGCGCGGCTGTCGGCGGGAAAAAAGCTGATGACTTGCGTCACTGGCATAAGAATTTACTTAACAATCAGAACAGTTGGCGCAAATATGTCGATGCTCTGAGCGATTTACAGATTTTCACCGAGAATTCCTACAAGAAACCGTTATATTCGGATATACCGGATGATCTCACCGCGCTGATTCAAGCGCGTGGCATCTGGCTGGTTCGGCAGGCGAAAAGTGTGTTTGAGAGTTCGGCTTTTGAAGATATTTTTCAAGGGTTGTGCTTGATCCTGCCTGCGTATCTGTTTATGTTGTCCACGCCGGGTGAGCTTTCGGAAAGATTGATGGAACTGACCACAAATTCGGATTCTCCCGACGAATCTGTGAGACGGGTTTGGCGGATATTTAGCTCATAAGTCTGGCTGTTTGAAAATTATTTTATCCTTAAACAAAGGCAATGTTGTGCGACGATTCATTCCTCTGATACTCTTGTTGTTTGTCGTTGGTTGCAGTAAACCACCTGAACCCGTCAGCCTTGAATTCCGATTTGCCGAACGGCGACCTGCTAAAAATCTCACCGCGATGACAATCAAAGGCAGTGAAGAAATTTATTATCTTCGCGCTCAAAAACTTCTGACGGAAAAAGACGTGGCTTCAGCAACAGTTCGCAAAGAAGATGCTGGCAACATCGTCAGAATCGAGTTCACATCCCGCGGTAAGCTGAAGTATAAGAACCTCACCAAGCGAAACATAGGCAGATACATCGCTATCGTTGTCAATGGCGAGCTGATTTCAGCGCAAATAATCCGCGGAGGAATTTCCACAGGCTTGGCAGTTATCGAAGGAAACCTGACCAGCAGGCAAGCCAAACGAATTGCCAAAGGTTTAGGGAGTTCCATTCCTTGAGCTTACATTATTGAGGAAATTCTATTTTTCGGAAAATGGTGGTTGAAATTCGTTTCATTTGAATCTACATTCAGTGATTGGGT
>CAZAGU010000101.1:0-13197 GCA_964484805.1 uncultured bacterium | reverse complement strand
CGATGCGCTTGAACGCTACCTCGTGGAGATGGCGAGCAAGGACTTTCCACTGATTATCGCCGATGCGAATCATGAGCCAACTTCATGGTCTGGCTTACCACGCCTTGAAGAGATGCCGGATTCGCTGGCTTTGCCGATTGTCAAACGTCTGCAACATGCCTGGGTAAGGCAGGGCAACGCGCCGGTGAAGGTAGAAATTCCTGATTATGGCCTGACCTTATATTTCTACTATGGCGATTCCGCTCTTATCCGGCAAGTCCGCATTCTTCCATTTATTGAAGTTCTGCTGGTTGGCGCGTTGATTATCATTGGCTACTGGGGGTTTGTGGTCATCAAACGCAGTGAAGAGGGCATGGTCTGGGTGGGGATGGCAAAAGAGACCGCTCATCAGATGGGAACGCCACTGACTTCGCTGATGGGCTGGGTTGAGCTTTTAGGCGAAGACGGATCAGAAGTTCCCGACATGCCGGCACTCCGGAAGGAAATGAAGCGCGATCTGGAACGGCTGTCTATCGTCGCCCAACGGTTTAATCGTCTGGGCACAAAAACTGGCATTAAGCAAATTGCGTTGAAAACAGTGGTCGAAAATGCTGTCGCCTATATCCAACGTCGTTTGCCACATCTTTCGGGCAATGAGATAACGCTTGAGTCAGATGTCCCAGATGACTTGATCGTGGAGATCAATCCTGATCTTTTTGGTTGGGTGATTGAGAATCTTCTCAAAAACGGCGCTGAAGCTCTTCAAGTCAAGGGCGGCAAAGTAAAAGTCACCGCTCACCAGAAGGGTAAAAAGATTTTTGTGGATGTCATTGACAATGGCTCAGGAATCGCCAGAAATATGCGGCGCAATGTTTTCAGACCGGGCTTTTCGTCAAAGAAGCGAGGCTGGGGGCTGGGGCTGTCGTTGGCAAGGCGGCTGGTTGAGAACATCCACGACGGTAAAATTGGAGTGCTTGAATCCAAGCTTGGAGTAGGAACCACGATTCGCATTACACTTAAGCAGGTCGGGAAACGATAATGTTTCAGAGAATACTTGATGCTATAAGCACCTTTGAATGGGTTTTCCTCAAAGAGTGGGCTTTGCTGGCAGTCATTTTGCTTGCGGCGTTCATCCTGGGATTCTTTTTTAAAAAAATATGCCGCAGCCGGCTCTGCCGAATACCTGAACGAGTGACCATTGCTTTCGGTGAGGCGACACTACATCGACTTACCAGTCGGTTTGTTGATCGTGGTTCCGTTGTTACCATTGCAAACCACAATCAGCAACACCCTACATAACATTATCTACTCAATTCTTATTCTTTCCATTACCTGGAGCACTTCAAGCATTGCCGGTGATCTTGTCCGGTTGTCACCGTTCTCAAAGAACGTGGATACTTCGTCAATAGCCAAGGTTGTAGCACAGATTCTCATCTGGATGATCGGTATTACCATTACTCTGCGCCAGCTTGGTATTTCAATAACACCAATACTCACCGCGTTAGGGGTCGGTGGTCTTGCCGTTGCTTTAGCTCTGCAGGATACACTGTCCAATCTGTTCGCCGGCATTCAGATAATAATGTCGGGGCAAGTGCGAATTGGAGATTATGTTAAGCTTGAAACCAGCGATGAGGGCTATGTGATTGATATTAACTGGCGCACCACGACGCTTGAAGCGCTTTATAAAAATGTCATCGTTGTTCCCAACGCCAAGCTCGCCACCTCAATAGCCACAAACTACCAGATTCCTCAGCCGAGCATCATCGTGCGAGTAAACGCCGGAGTTAGCTACAACAGCGACCTTGAACATGTCGAGCGGGTTTGCCTTGAGACGGCGAATGAAGTGATGAAAAGTCATCCCGGTGCTGTGCCGGATGTTAAGCCGTCTTTTCGAATTTCTGAGTTCGGCGATTCCAGTGTGAATTTCCGCGTTTTGCTTCACGCTAAAGAATATGCTGACCAGTATGCTCTCTCGCACGAGTTTATGATGAAGTTATTCAAGCGCTTTCGCGAAGAGGGCATCGAGATACCATTCCCGCAGCGAGTGGTAACAATGAAACATGACAAGGATAATTAACCCTTAACTGTTTCTGGTTTTGCCCTCAAGGCTTGCTCAGACAATTCACTTTCCTGCCCTTGTAAGCTTGACAGTTGGTGAATAAGTGTTTAAACTAATATAGATTCTTTGGAATACCTTGGCTCAACTCCACGCAACAACTTCAAAATTCCCCAGCTTCGCATTTAAGACTATTCTTTGCATAGTCACAAAATATTAACAATGCATTTTTTTCAGGGGTAACAGATGCGAAATTTCAGATTTTCATTTACTTCGGCAATCCTCCTGTTCCTTTGCCTTTTCGTAAATTATGGCATGGCGGATGTTATAATTGATCCGCATGGGTTTGCTGTGCCTATTTCGGAAGGCGATGAAATCGTCACCGACATCACTTTGACAAACAATGGTGATGAAGACGTGACTTTTGACACTCGGGTACGTAGCGTCCGTCGTGAACAAGACGAGAGACTTGGTCCAAGACGAGATAACCCGGGCGATATCATACAAGAAGTCGAACTCAATTATCTCCAGAGTTCAGGGTTTGCTTGGGATGTCGAAAACCGGATTATGTATGCCGCACACACCGTGGACGCTCGAATCACTGGTTACGAATGGGACGGCGAGGAAATCACTGACGTGCCAGTTGATTTCGTCACCAACGGAATTCCCGCAGCGAGCCTTATTGCCTTGGGTTACTTTGAAGGCGTGCTTTACACCGTTTACTGGGTGCAGACCCTCATATACCGGTATGACACAGATGGCAATCAGTTGGAGTCTATCGTAACCCAGTGGGATGCGGGGATTTATGGTTCTGGTATTACAATTGACCCTGAAACCGAATTACTTTATTATTCCGGCATTTGGGCCAATGACGCAGGGCCAGCCCAGATAAAAGTCTATGACATGAATGATGACTTCAATCAGGTCGGGCTATTGACTGGCTTTGAAGACATTGGCGAAAACCACAACACCGACGTGCGCAACCGGATCACTTGGGCTCCCGAACATACCGATGGCAACCTCTGGATATTCCAACGCGATCCCGATGGCGATGATGGTCTAGGTCCGTTTTGGCCGCCTTATGCCGCATGGCAGGTCAACGTCATCCCCGGCGAAGACGAAGAGTGGGACTGGGAACTGGTGGATCACTTTGAAGTCGAATCTGATGCCTGGTCAAACGGCATAGGACACGACGGAGAGAACCTTTGGATTGGCACCCGTGAGGAACAAGGTAACATCGCCAGGGTTGTTGACGACGGCATTATTGAGTCTGGATGGCTTTTCTTGGATGCTGAAGAAGGTGTCATTCCTGGCGGTGAAGATTTTGTCATCGCCGCCACAGCCATGCCAATGGATTTTGAGCCCGGTGTGCATGAGTTAAAATTGCGGTTCATGTTCGACGATCCAGACCTTCCCTACATTGAGATGAGCGCGGTCATGGTGTATGACATGCCCAGCGCAGACCTCGTCTGCACAATCACTGACCCCACCATAAACGACGGCGAACCAGTCGAAGGCATTCAAGCGAGTCTGGACTATTACCTGATGACTCGCTACAGTGATGAAAACGGCGAACTAGGTATCACTGATCTTCCTGTTGGCGATTACACTCTGCTGGTCACTGCCCCAGATTATCTGCCACAAGAGGTTGGCTTCCTCGTTGAAGAAGACGATGAAGTGGTTGAACTGGCGATTGAGCTTGAACATGCCGAATTCAATCCTTCGACCGATGATTTCCTGGAAATCCTCGGTCCTGATGATGCCACAGAACTAGGCTTTACTGCCACAAATGATGGCAATGGCGATCTTGAGTACACCGCTGAACGTCGTCTGATTGGCGATGCCAACGCTGACCCTTGGAATTTGCGTTTGTCATATAATGTTGGCGCAGCAGTTGAAGACAACCGCATTGAGGGCGTGATCTTCGTCAATGGCAATTTCTACGTTTCCGGTGAAAACAGCCGTGAACCAGCAATTTATATCTTTGATCAAGATGGCAATTATGTTGATCAATTTTTCCAGCCAAACGAAGGTGGCGGCAGGATGCGCGACTTGGCTTGGGACGGGACATTACTATGGGGTGCAGATCAGGATTTCATCTACGGATTTACCCTCGAAGGCAATGTCGAACATCAGTTTGAAAGCCCGTTTCATCCGGCAGGTCCTTTAACTTATGACCCTGTGAACCAATGGCTATGGCTGGCATCTACGACAACTCAAATTGTCGCATTTGACCTCGATGGCAACGAGCAGGCGGAAATACCCCGACTCGGTCTGCGTAAATACGGACTGGCTTACTATCCTGATGATCCTGATGGTTGCCCGCTGTATCTGTTCCATTATCTCGAAGACCAGCAGACTGTTTCCAAGTGGAATGCTGACGCTGGGGAGTGGATTTTCGTTCGCACTCTTACTCCTGAAGAAGGCGGTAGTTGCGGCGGCGCGTTCATCACCAATACCTACGACATTTACAGTTGGGTGTTCATGAACATTTCGAATGACGGCGCAAACGACAGAATCGACATCTGGCAGCTTGATGCCCGTCGCGACTGGTTTGGCATAGCGCCCGAGGGAGGGGTTATTGTGGCAGGCGATGAACAGGACTTCACCTTGACTCTGAACGCGGCTGATCTTACTCCTGAACGCTATCAGGGTGAAATTGTTTTCACCCATAACGGTGTTGGCGCTGAAACAATCATCCCCGTCGAGCTGAATGTCCGCATCGGCAGGATTAATGCCCAGCGCACAATCGGTCTTGAGCGCGGTTGGAATATGTCATCCGTTAATCTTCAACCAGAACCGATGGATGATGTGCCGGCGTTAATGGCTTCACTGGTTGAGCAAGACCTGCTCCTGCTGGTGAAAAATAGCGCTGGAAATTTCTACAATCCTGAGTATGAATTCTGCAACATCGAGGAATGGATTGTATCTGAAGGCTATCTCATCAAGGTTGATGAAGCTTGTGAGCTGACACTTGAAGGCATGACTGTTCTGGAAGAAGACCCGATTGCATTAGTGGACGGTTGGCAGATGATTGCATATTATCCGCGCATTCCGATTGAAGCTACCATAGCCTTCTCCGGCATTGAGAATCAACTGACAATTGCCAAAGACGGCGCTGGTCAGTTCTACAACCCCGAATGGGGCTTCAGCAACATGGGTAACCTGCGCGAAGGACTGGGCTATCAGGTGAAGGTTGATGGCGATGTGGAATTAGTATATCAGTTACGCCGTCAGGAAGGCGAGCTGGCATCCGCTTCCGATCACGTGAAACCATGCCGCTTCCTCAGCGAAGTAACTCCCACCGGAAGCAACATGAGCTTGCTGATTCTGGCAGAAGATGCTGATGACGCTGAAATCGGTGTTTATTGTCGTGGCTTGCTGGTTGGCTCTGGCGTGGTGAGCGATGGTCGCGCAGGCGTGGCTGTCTGGGGCGATGACCCAACCACACTGACTCTTGATGGCGCGGCGGATGGCGACGAGTTGACGGTTAAGCTGTTCAGCGATGGCGAAGAAGTTGCGTTTGACATAACTTATCTTACGGGAAAAGCGCAGTATCAGGCTGACGAATTCGCGGTCGGTAAATTGGCGGTCAATGCTGGTGTTCCGAACGTATTTTCACTGGCGGCTCCTTATCCGAATCCTTTCAACAGCACCGTGCGGCTTAGCTTTAACCTACCTGAAGCCAGCGACGTATTGCTGACGATTCACGATCTTCAGGGTCGTCTGGTGGCAACTTTGACAAATCAGCAGTTCAGCGCTGGTTTGCACAACATCGTTTGGAAGGCTGAGTCCTATCCATCCGGCGTTTACGTTGCCCGCTTGAATTCCGAGCTTGGCAGTAAATCAGCGAAGATGTTGTACATCCGATAAATCTGCTTTATACAACAATGAAAAACCGTGGCAGAGCGATGGACGTTCTGCCACGGTTTTGTTTTTTTAGGAATGGAAAAAAACCTCCCACTTGACCAGCAAAATCATGATCTTGACTATTCAATGACAAAGTGAGCGACGATATTATTTCTTAAGCGATCCAATCTTTGTAAATGCAAGTTTTTCATATTATATTGAAGTGATGTTTTGGGCATTGTCACATTAGCTAAATCGTTTCCAACCTGCCCGCGAACCTTAAGGAGTTACAATGAACTGTCTTGCGCCCATTTTTTCGCCACGCAATTTAATGATAGCAGTGTTTGCACTTGCCATACTTTTACTGCCAGCGTCTCAGATAATGGCTGGCACGCCGAACGATTACGAAGTGATCGAAGGTGTTTGCTGGTTTAAGATTGCGCCTGAATTCCAGCCTGATATGCCGGCTGAAGGTGCTCAACATTTCGGCTATGCACCATTAGATAAGTACATGGACAGCATCAGCGCCATCTGGGTTGCCCGTACTTTCCCACATTGCCAGCCGCCTCGACCGAACGGAGTGGACTTAACTCGCATCTACACGCTGGAATTTCCGCCGGATTTATCTGTGGAGCAGATTGCGTTTGACTTAAGCGCCATTGATGGCGTTGAATATGCCCAACCGAAATACATGAATCACATCGCCCTCGATCATAACGATCCCTTCCGCAATCGCCAGTACGCCCTTGATTTGTTGCAGGCGAATGAAGCCCATGACATTACCACTGGTAGCGAGGATGTCGTCATTGCCATCTCAGACAATGGCACAGATATGGATCACCCAGACTTGCTGGACAATATCTGGGACAATCCCAACGATGAGGAAAATGGCCAGGACGATGACAACAATGGCTACACCGATGACATTCATGGCTGGGACATGCCACAGGATGACAATGACCCCAATGATGATGCTAACCATGGGCACGGAACTCATACCGCTGGCATCGCTTCGGCAGTAACAAATAACGAGACTGGCATTTCATCGGTTGCCTATAGTTGCAAGTTGATGATCGTTCGTTGCGGTGAGGGCAATGGCATCAGCCACGGCTACGAAGGTATTCAATATGCTGTTGACGCTGGAGCGGACATTATTAACTGCTCGTGGGGCGGCGGTAGAATTGGCCAAGCCGAGCTTGAAGTCATCGAATATGCCACAGAGAACGATGTTCTGATGGTTTGCGCTGCTGGCAATTTCGGAACAAGCAACGTGTTTTATCCTGCTGGATTTGAGGATTGTGTCTCAGTTGCCGCCACAAACCAGAACGACATCAAAGCCAACTTTTCAAATTATGGCGACTGGGTTGACATCGCAGCACCCGGAGTCGATATTTACAGCACATTCCTGAACGGCGCTTACTCGAACATGGACGGAACATCCATGGCGTGTCCTTATGTTGCTTCGGTTGCCGGTTTAATCCGATCTGAATATCCTGACATGAACATTGAAGCTGTCAAACTTTTCATGTACAATGGAGTTGACAGACTTGACGACGCGAGAATAGGCGCAGGACGTGTGAATGCCTATCTGGCGCTTCGAGCGATGGAATATCCTGTCCTTGAAATGGGCGATCTTGTTCTCAGCCGCGAACAGAACGGGAACAACCGCGTTGATCCCGGCGAGACAGTTCAGTTCACCATCAGCCTGCGAAATCTTGGGCGCGATGCCGAAGAGATTCACGCCTCGATGGAGATAGACGACGAGACCATTGAATTTATAGTCGATGAAGTCGATTTCCCAAATATCAGCACTGGTGAACTGGTTATAAATGAAGACAATCCCTTCGTTTTCTCAGTCGATGATGATGCGTTTGCGCACACTACGAACATCCGCATCCACGTTACAGCTCAACCCAACGATATCGAAATTGAACAAGAATTTGAGCTTCTGATTGGTCATCCTGCTGTCCTTGTGGTTGATGATGATGGCGGCGGTCAGTGGGAAGGAGTTTTCGATGAAGCCTTGACAAACTTGCGCCTTGGATTCCGCCATTGGAGCGTTCTCGAACAGCAGGCGCCAAGTCCGGAAGAAATCATCACCCATCCGCTGGTGATATGGATCACGGGCGATGCATTCCCCCCGCTCGATTATCAAGATCAGTTTGCACTTCGCGAAACCATTGAGAGTGGTGGCAATATCTTGCTGATGGGCAAGTACATTGGCGATGTGGCGACACCAGATAATCGAACCTTCCTGCGTGAACAATTCGGTGTTTACCACGAGGAAGATTCTGTCTATGCTGAGACTGTTCGCGGAATGCCGGGCGACCGCCCTGTGCCTGAAGACATCGTGCTTCAGCTTGGCGATCCCAACGATCCGCAGGTGGATTCACTGAGTGCCAGGGTTTCACCGAGCACCATGCGGGCTCGCTGGGGCGCGGACACGCTGATGGTCTATGAAGCCGGCGGCGAGCGCGTTGGCGCGGCTGGCATATACTGGCATCATCAGGACACTGGCGCACACACCATTTATCTTGGCTATAATCTTGAGATGGCGTGCGATCTTCAGACTTCACGCGGAGCATTGCTGGCGTATTTCCTCGACTGGATGACGGACTACCGTTCCGTTCCGGGCGAGCAAGCTGGCGTTCCCGGCAAGTTCACGCTGAACCCTGCTTTCCCGAATCCCTTCAATGGCAAGGTCTCGCTGAATTTCACCTTGCCGAATAGCTCGGACTGCCAGATGGTCGTCGTGGATGGCATGGGTCGTCAGGTGGCATCGCTGTTGAACGGCATGGTACTGGCAGGCGATCACAACATCGCCTGGAACGCCGATGACATGCCATCGGGTGTGTATTTCGCGCGCATGCAGGTTAAGGGCATGGCGCCGATTGAGCGACGACTGGTTTTACTGAAGTAAGAACGGGTGGAAAATCATCACATCGTCACAATTAATTCGGATACCCATCGTGGATAAGGGTTTAAGGCGTGACGGAAAGATGAAGGAAGATCAAAGTTCGCAGGTCACAGTAGGTAGTGGCTAAAACAAACAGCTTCTTGATCTTATCTGATATGTGATTTTGGCAGAGTTGTCCTTTTTTTGCCAAGTTACCAATTTGGGAACAATATTACTTGTAATATTACGGGAACTTTCTTAACTTATGCGAGTAACATCTGAAGACCTTCTGCTTAATTTCTGGATGAAACATCCAGACAGTAAGTGTCGATTGAACACCTGGTTTCACGAAGCTAAACAAGCAGAATGGAAAAATTTCCATGATCTTAAACAGCGTTACCCCTCGGCAAGCATTATCAACGCTGAGCGAGTGGTATTAAATATCGGTGGAAACAAGTACCGCCTGGTGGTCGCGATTTCTTTTGAAAATCAGCTCATCAGGGTGAGATTCGTTGGCACCCATGCCGAGTACGATAAAATCAAAGCGGAGACCGTCTGATGACCCCCAAAATACTAAAGTCCGATTCGGACTATGAAGCGGCGCTCGGGCGGATCGACTCGCTGATGTTCGTAGCCAAAGGAACTGAAGAAGCAGAGGAATTGGAACTCTGGCTGCTCTTGGTTGAGGAATATGGGAAAAAGCACTTTCCAATTCCTCTGCCCGATCCCATTGATGCCATTCTTTTCCGAATGGAACAGCAGGACTTAAAGCAGAGGGATTTAGTACCCTTCATTGGCAGCCCCGGTCGAGTTTCGGAGATATTGCACCATAAGCGCAAGTTAACCGCGCCCATGATTCGCAAACTGCACGAAGGTCTGGGCATTCCTCTTGACTTGCTGTTCGGTAAAGAAAATTGCGTCTTACCGGCAGCTGGAGAGGAGATTGATCCCGACTTGTTTCCGGTGGCTGAGATGCTAAAGCGCAACTGGTTCGAGGGTTTTTCAAATGCCAAAGCTGCTTTCATGGATAAAACTGAAGAAGTGTTCAGACCGTTTCTCATGGCTAAGGAGGGTCAGTTAAAGGCAGGCGCATGTCATTACCGGAAAACCAAGAAGCAGTCCGATCCGAACCATTTGTGGGCTTGGAAGGCGCGGGTGTGGTCGTTGGTGAAGCAGCAGAAGCTGGGATCATACAGGTCGGAATTTATTACTCCTGACTTCATCCGGGAAGTCGCACGCCTTAGCGTTCTGGAGCGTGGTCCTTCAGTTGCACGAGATTATCTTGCCAGCGTAGGAATCGGTCTGGTCTTCGAGCGGCATTTGCCCAAGACCTACCTGGATGGCGCAGCTATTAGACTGAAAGGGGAACCGCCTTTCATTGCCATGACGTTGCGCCACGACCAGCTGGATAACTTCTGGTTCACGCTTTGTCATGAGCTAGCTCACGTCCACCTGCATCTTCAGAATGATGAATCGCAAGTTTTTATCGACGATCTTGACGATGAGGATCGTAATGAGAAAGAAATGGCGGCGGATAAATTGGCTTCTGAAGCCATTGTATCCACTGATGAATGGAAGGACTTCAGCACTGGAGCAAGGATTTCAATTGCTCGGATTTCAATGTTTGCACATTCCATTCGGATCAATCCGGCTATAATTGCAGGCCGCATTCGACGAGAAACTGGAGATTTCTCGAAGTTTAACAGTCTTCTAGGTTTTCACCAAGTCCGAAGGATGTTCGGGATACCGTCCTAACGCCAAAAAATTTTCCTTCTTTCGCCCCAAGGGCAACCGATAGAACCGCCGCTGCGGTGATCTTGAAGTCCCGATGGAATCACTGACCCGGATTCTGTTGGGACTTTTTGTTTTTTGGGGTGGTAATCGGCCAGTAAAACGGCCACACCACAACATGAGGTACATATTTTGAATTTTTCAATCCGGATTAATCCCTTCGACGCGGTCACGCGGTTGACTTATGGCTTGCCAGCGGCGGGAAAGATCCACCTGTCCATCTACGACCTCAACGGGCGGGAGATTGCCACGCTATTTAGCGGCGATCAAGCGGCTGGGATGCACTCCGCAAGCTGGAACGCCGAGGGTGTGCCATCGGGAGTGTATTTCTGCCGCCTGTCAACGCCAACCCAAAGCTTCAGCCAGAAAGTGGTGCTGGTGAAGTGATAGTGGATGTCATCATGCCAATCCCGCCAGCCGTCATTGCGAGCGAAGCGAAGCAATCTGCGTTTCGGGTGGCGGGATTGCTTTCATTCCCACGCTCCTGCGTGGGAATGAAATTAAAAAGCAACTTCCAAGTTCATTTATAAAGTGAGTCAAAGATGCGACAAAAAGCTTCAAAGCAAATCTGCACACTAAACGACAAGGATTTATTTAGCTTCATTGCCGAAGGTATTCCTTTGATCTTCCAAAATTCAGCCTTAATCGAAGAGGGTGCTCAGAGCCTCCTAACAGCTGGAAATATAAGAGGAGCAAGAATCCTGCGTGCTGTTTCTCAAGAGGAGGCAGCTAAATGTCTGATATTAATGGATGTTGTGAGATGTCCCCGCAATGAGAATAGACAGTTTAGTATACAATTAAGTAGATTCTCAGACCATTTGGCTAAAGGCATTTATGCCTTAAGTTCCACATGGGAGAGTGGAAATCTTGGTATGGCTAGTTCCAATATAGAGTCCCTTTGCAAAGAACACTACTTAGACGGACCCAACGGTTATGATTGGATGTTTCCCAACGAGGTCACATCAGAAAGAGAAAATGTACTGTATGTTGATTGCATCGAGAACGATGATGGTACGCTTGATTGGCTCAGTCCGGAAAGAATAGACAAAGTTTACGAAAGTTTCTTACCTGATCCGACTGCTTTGGACCTCTCGCAAGCTCTAATTGAGTCGGGTTTCTGCAGTTCCAATGCGCTTGAAATCATTGCAAAACGATGGAGAAATATTTGTCCAGATGACAAATATCATCGCTCAAGTCTTGAAGCTGAGATAGACAATACATATCATGATTTAGATAAGGCAAAACTGTTGAAGTCAGAATCTGAGTCTTTGCTTCCTATAATTCGGCACCATTGGTTCTTCCCACTTTGGCATATCGATCTAAAGAAAATTACAGTTGATGTGGCAGAATTGAGAAAAGAACAGGAAAATTGGTTAATGAGACAAGCTTAAATAATCTGTAGCCGTGTTGATGTTAAGTGCATCGAGCGAGTCGTTACCATTGTCAGTGAACTTAATCCCATCCCAATCCCTTCAACTCCACCACAACCATTGGCTACTCGCTACCCGTGGCGAGTGTGGTATCGCTGGCGGTGTATGACCTATCCGGGCGGGAAGTGACTCGGCTTGTTGATGGCGTGAAACCCGCTGGAATGCATGAAGCGGTCTGGGTGGCGGACGGCTTGGCGAGTAGCGTGTATGTGGTTGCTCTTGATGCCGGCAGTATGGCGCTGCGAGAGAAGGTGGTGCTGGTGAAGTAGCCCGGGAGCGACCGCATTCCGGAGTAAAAAATATCGGCGGGTGTCATGTCCGGCTTGCCCGGACAGGTTTCTCCTAACTGAAAACAGCGGACAAAGTCCGCTGTCATACCCGACCTGATCGGGTATCCAGAGAGGCGTTAATCGAGGATTTATTCCAAATGTCATCCCAGCACAGACGGGCATCCATCGCTTTCATCCCTACACTTTCATTGCGAGAAGGTCTTTAGCCCGACGAAGCAATCTCATAAAAGTTCGATAATCACACTCAATATTCGAGCACGCTAAACGCCCCTACACCACGTCGTACCGGCGAAAGCCGGTACCCAGAATTTCATTTTTTACGGTCATTCTTCCTTATTTCATCCCAGCGAAGGCAGGAATCCATCGCATTCATCCCCATCCGTCATTGCGATTTCTATGACCTTGTCAAGTGTTGATAAGTGCATTTTGCGGGTTCAATGAAACAAAATTCTCAATGTACGGTCTCTGTGTCCGAATGATCGCACACATGATCTTGAGAAGCTTGTTTGAAACATTATTGAGGATCAACCTGTTGTTTTTGTCCTGTAGCTGCTTCAACCCGTAGTACCCCACGAATTTCACTTTGTGATGCACCACTGAGCGAGATGTCAGATGAAACAGTTTTCGCAACCGGGACGGCCCATACTTTGGCGTTCGCGGCTTTTTGTACACCGATGTGCCGCTGCTATGTTCATACGGGCAAATGCCAATGAACGCTGCCGCTTTGCGGCAATCCTGCGCCAGATCGTTTGTGAACCCGTCCGTTGCGACCAGTAAGTTCGTTGCCAGAAGCATGCCAACGCCTGGGATCGTCGAGAGATAGGCGACGGTGTTTGCGAGGCCTGGGTGCTTACTTAGTGCCAGACCGAAAAGTCTCAAGTTGTGCATACTGCGTCTTTGCAACTG
>CAZAGU010000100.1:0-13299 GCA_964484805.1 uncultured bacterium | reverse complement strand
AAATCATATAAGAGTCGTTTCTTCCACGCAACGTTGAATCCGATTTCTCGGAAGTCTTCTGGGTAAATACGAATTTGCATTTCTCTCTTATCTTCCGGTTTATTGTGTCGGTCATGTCGTCCACATTTCATGTTAAAGCTTTCCATCATGGAAATCAATTGATTGAAAAGGAGAGTATTGTCACCGTAAACATTAATGTAAATTCTAAACTTGCCAACTCCGAATACTTTTGTGCCTTGCGACATGAGAGATGCAACATCCGCGTATCCTCGCAGGAAAGATCGTCGAATGTCATTGTTTTTTGACTTGAAAATGTACTTGGGTATTTCAAAGCGCCTGTAGTCTGTAATTCCCTTTAGTTCGTTGTAAATGAAATCGAACATTGCGGAATTGTTGCCAAAATCGATATGCAATTTTGAATTCACCTGCGAGTCAGACATTTTGATTTCAGGAGAAATTATGGGTTCCTCGTCAAAAAACTCTGCAATTTGTTGAAATATATCCACAAAGTTACTTATTGCATATTGATGTGATTCTTCCACATCTAACTTGACTCGTATTCCATCAATAGTTTTGGTTTCATTGACTCTATTCTTTTGCTCAAGAATTATAGCCTTTTCTTGCTTGTCAAACCTTCCCTTTCCACAGATTAAACCGAACATATATGCGACGACTGTTTCCGGATAAAGCTCATTTATTATTTCGGCATTAGTTCTTTGAGGCTGTGCTTGCCTCGTTCTTAACTTGCTGAGTTTATTTATCTCTTTCAGACCTTTTCGTCTATCTTTTTTCATCGAATATGATAAGATTCGATATTCTTCAAGAAGAGTGTCATTTTCTTCAACAGCCTGTGAAAATGGCGAATTCCATAATTTCTCAAAATAATTATCCACTGATCGAAGACACTTGAAATTCAACTGGCTTTCATTTACTAAAATATTAGCTTCATAATTATTTATAAAGCCACCTGCGGTAAAATTCGATGAACCTACTAATGTTCGAATTAAATTCCCCTTTTTAAATATATAAACTTTTGGATGAAAGGAAGCTTTTCTAATAGCATCTTTACCGGTGAAGACTTTGCACCTGCAATCACCGGGGATAGTGGCGAATTCAAGGATGCTATTGTAATCCGAATATCCTGAATTTATATCCACAATCATGCGGATTTTCCCGTCATGCTTCAAGAACTCAATTAAATGATCGGACATCAAATAGAAACCACTGTCAGTTAAGTAGGCAGAGGCAAATTTAAATTCTTCACACCAAGCAAGATTGCTCTCAATAACACTATTGACTTTAAGTGTTTCATTATCAATTAGTTGAATCATCGTCAACTTTCCTGTTTTTGAAAACTAATAAATATTCATGGATTCGATTAATGCGAAATACCGACGGATAACCAAGTGGTCTGATGTTGTTATATTCATGTGACCTATCCCAGATGATAATATCATCTAATTCGAAATCGATATTCTTAAATAAAAGAGGAAGATCTGAATGAACGGGAAAAAATTTAGGTCCTTTTCGAATATCCATAACATTGACTATACAGTATTTATTAGGTTTTAATACCAAAGAAACGGACCTAAACACCTCCGTTAATGATTGTAAGAAAAGTGAATAGTCCTCGATATTCCCCAAATCAGACAATGAATTTCCATAATTTCTGATCTCTTTTCCATCCGCAGTTCGTTTCCTATTTAAAATATCCCAGTACGGAGGTGAAGTAAACACCAAATCAACCGTATTCGGTTCTAAATACTTGCAGACATCATGTGCGTTAGCCTCGATTAACTGGTAATTATTATTTGATTGGAACAGATCGTTTTGATTTAGTCTTTTCTCTGCGATAGAGAGGTATTCGCCAGAAATATCAAACCCAATCCCTGTTTTACCTTCTCGTGTAGCCATTATTACTGTCGTGCCGATGCCCACAAAAGGATCAAGAATTACAGTATCTTCATCGGATGTGAAGCAATCAATTGCTTTTTTTACCAGAGCAAGTGGAAACGACGCTGGATGTCTTAGTTTAACTTCTTCACTGTTTTTTCTCAAATTGGACCATATACTCACAGAATTCCGCAACCACTCTTTGCCCGAGAGATTATTGCATCTTCTTGCAACCTTGCGTACTTTTTCTTCTATCATACTTTTCTCCAATCAACAAACCTATTTCAAAGCTACCCAAAAATCCCCACAAGCAAGATTTGGACTTACAATTTTTTTCACAGCCCGACCCTCAAAAGAATCGGGCTGTGGAAAATCAAACCTATCTCTTACTTCTCTTCCTTGAAAATCTTCCGCAAGACCGCGTGAAGAATTCCGCCGTTGCGGTAATAATCCACCTCAACGGGAGTGTCCAGCCGGCACAACGCTTCAAACGTCACACTGCAACCACCATCGCCAATCGCTTCAACCACGATCATCTGACCGGGCTTGACGTTGTCGTCAACGTGAATCGTGAACCGCTCGTCGCCTGTCAATCCGAAGGTTTCCGCCGTCTCGCCGTCCTTATATTGCAACGGCAACACGCCCATGCCCACCAGATTGCTGCGGTGAATCCGCTCGAAGGATTCCGCGATCACAGCCCTGATCCCAAGCAGCATAGTGCCCTTGGCTGCCCAGTCGCGACTCGACCCCATGCCGTAGTCTTTGCCAGCCAATGCTACCAGTTGAGCGCCATCATCAGCGTACTTCATGGCAGCATCAAACACGCTCAGGATTTCGCCGGTGGGGTGATACTTCGTCCAGCCACCCTCTTTGCCACCTGCGATTTTGTTGCGGAACATGATGTTCGCAAACGTTGCGCGGGTCATCACGCGGTCATTGCCGCGACGACTGCCCAGTGAGTTGAAGTCTTTGACTGCCACGCCCTTTTCGAGCAGGTAATTCCATGCCGGTCCCTGCTTGGGAATCGCACCAGCCGGGCTGATGTGGTCTGTGGTGATGCTGTCGCCGGCGTAAATCAACACGCGAGCGTTGTCGATGCGCGAGATCGGCTTGACATCCGGTGTCATGCCCACAAAGAACGGCGGTTCCTGAATGTAAGTGCTGTCTTCATTCCATTTAAAAACCGCGCCCTCAGCGCCTTTAATGTCGTTCCAAGTCTGGTTTGAGCTTTCGATGCCAGTGTATTCTTTGTGGAATATTTCCGGTTTCATGGCAAATTTCATCAGCTCGTCAATCTCAGCGTTCGAGGGCCAGATGTCTTTCAGATAAACATCCTCGCCATTCTTGCCTTTGCCGATAGGCTCGGTCTTCAGGTCAATATTCACCGTTCCCGCCAGCGCAAAAGCCACGACCAGCGGCGGTGATGTCAAGTAAGAAGCCTTCGTGTGAGGACTGATTCTGCCAGTGAAGTTGCGATTACCAGAAAGAACGCTCGCCGCGACCATCTGATGCTCATCGACAGCGTTGGCAATCGGCTCGGCGATGGGGCCGCTGTTGCCGATGCAGGTTGTGCAACCGTAGCCGACGATGTGGAAGCCAATCTCTTCCAGATAGGGCAGCAATCCTGCCTCTTGCAGATAATCGTTGACAACTTTGGAGCCGGGAGCGAGGCTGGTCTTGACGAACGGGTTCACTTTCAAGCCGCGCTCGACAGCCTTCTTAGCCAGCAGTCCCGCGCCGATCAGCACCGATGGGTTGCTGGTGTTGGTGCAGCTCGTGATGGCGGCGATCAGGACATCGCCCTGATGCAAGTCATTTTTCTGACCTTCAGGGTACGCTACTGAAATGGCAAGCGAAGCTTTGTCTTTAGGTATGCCGAAGCCCTTGTTGTCGATTTTGCCTGTCAAGGATTTCTGAAAATCGACTTTCAGATCGCCGAGGTTGATGCGGTCTTGCGGGCGTTTGGGGCCAGCCAGTCCGGGCTCGATGGTTGACAGATCGAGTTCCAGTACATCGGTGTATTTGGGTTCCGGCATGTCTGATGTAAAGAACAGCCCCTGCGCTTTGCAGTATTTTTCGACCAGATTGACCAATTCGGGGTCGCGCCCGGTGTTCCGCAGATATTCAAGAGTCTTTTCATCAACCGGGAAGAAACCGCAGGTTGCGCCGTATTCGGGAGCCATGTTGGACACAGTCGCGCGATCAGGCACGGATAGATTGTCTAAGCCAGGTCCGAAGTACTCGACTAATTTTCCAACCACGCCACGCTGCCGGAGCATTTCCGTCACGCGCAGAACCATATCGGTCGCTGTTGCGCCTTCGGGCAGTTTCCCTGTCATTTTGAAACCGATGACATCGGGAACCAGCATGTACAGCGGCTGTCCGAGCATGTTGGCTTCGGCTTCGATCCCGCCGACTCCCCAGCCCAGCACGCCGATGCCGTTAATCATGGTGGTGTGTGAGTCTGTTCCGACCAGAGTGTCGGGATAGACGACCATTTCGCCGTCGATCTCGCGGCTCTGAACCACCTTCGCGATGTATTCCAGATTGACCTGATGGCAGATGCCGGAAGCTGGTGGGACGACGTTGAAATTGTCGAACGCGCCTTGCCCCCAGTGCAGAAATTCGTAGCGCTCGTGGTTTCTGCTGAATTCCATATCGGCATTGAGCTGAAGTGCGGAGTGCGATCCGAAGTAATCAACCTGCACGCTGTGGTCAATGACCAGATCAACCGGAATCAGTGGGTTGATGCGCTCGGGGTTGCCGCCGATGCGCGACATAGCGCTCCGTAATGCTGCCAAATCCACCACAGCGGGAACGCCGGTGAAATCCTGCAACAGAACGCGAGCAGGCATGAAAGGAACATCGCCGTGTGTGCTCTCGGATGCGTCATACTTGGCAATGCGTTTGACATCGTCGTGAGTGACTTCGATGCCGTTTTCATTGCGTAAGACCGCTTCGAGCAAAACCTTGATCGTGATGGGCATCCGGTCGAGGTCAGCGATTCCGGCTTCAGCAAGTGTTGCCAGCCGGTAATAAATTTTACCCGGTTCCAGTGTGGAACGGGTGTTGAATGAATTTCTTTTACTCATGAATGTTCTCCAAAAATCCCCTTTAGACCTTGTATGAAAAATCGGAAAATTTTGTCGTAAAAACTTATTATTTGAAATGTAACGAAAAAGATTCGCTGAACAAATGGTGGTGAGTAACCTTGACGTTCGCAGGAAATATTTTGCGAAGTGGAGGGCGAGAAGCGGCACGGGTGTGGATTGCCTTGCCAGACCACGCGATGCAAGCCGGTGGTGAAATTGCGATTGAGTTCTTACTTCGATTAATATAACCACCTTATTTAACATAATATACTTGTTTATGAAATTCATCTTTCATATCTTCAATTTAGGCGTGAGATACTGAAAAGGCGTAAAACAACTATTCGAGGCTTCCATGGCAAAAATCGAAGGTTTTAGAATCAAGAACTACCGCGTATTGCGAGATGTAACTCTCGGTAAATTATGGAATATGCAGAAAGCTCAACCTTTGACTCCGATGACAACTGTTATTGGTAAAAATGGTGTGGGCAAGAGCTCGCTATTCGACGCATTTGGATTCCTTGCTGATTGCCTTAAGCTTGGAGTGGAAGATGCCTTTGACGCTCGTAATCGGGGCGGATATGAACGCATTCACTCTCAAGGAAATGATGAGCCAATTGAGTTCCATATTTACTACAAGGAAGATGGAAATTCTCGACCGATAACTTATGAGCTTGCTATTGATAAAGATAGATCAGGTCGTCCGTATGTTAAAAAAGAAAGACTACGCCAAAGGAGAAAGGGACAAACGCATGGAAGACCTTACTCTTCCCTTATACTGGATGAAGGCAAAGGAGTTGTATGGAAAGGTGAAGAACTCGGTCATGAAATTGATGAAGAAAAACCGGATTTTAATTTTATGGAGTTTTTCAATACCCTCACAGGCAACAGAGAGGAAAATCCTGAAAGAGAAACTTTCGAGTTACATGACAAACGCAAGCTTGGGATCGCGACTCTCGGCGCTTTGAAACAGCATCCCAGAATTGCGGCTTTTCGGCAATTCATTGAAGGATGGTACTTAAGTTACTTCACGCCTGATGCCGCAAGGAATCTGCCAATGACAGGTGCTCAGAGGCATCTCAATATCCATGGTGACAATCTTGGAAATGTAGTGCAGTTTATGGAGCGTGAACATCCAAAACGCTTCAGTAATATCTTAAAGAGGATTGCGGGTAAGATTCCAGGACTTGATACAATTGACACGGTTGAAAGTCAAGACAAACGTTTGCTTCTGCGTTTCAATGATAAAGGCTTTAACGATCCGTTTTACGCGCAACAAATGTCAGATGGCACGTTGAAAATGTTTGCGTACTTGCTTTTGTTGGAAGATCCAGAATCTCCTCCCTTCATCTGCATAGAAGAACCTGAGAATGGATTATACCACAAACTTCTGGAATCTTTAGCTTCAGAATTTCGCACTCATGCAACGGGGCGCGGCAAGGCACCTCAGGTATTTATCACAACCCACCAACCTTATTTTGTGGATGCATTATCACCAGAAGAAACATGGATTTTGGAAAAGGGTGAGGACGGATTCTCTACTATTCGTCGTGCGAGTGAAGATTCAACGGTTAAAGCATTGGTGGAAGAAGGCTTGCCACTGGGAAGTCTTTGGTATAGTGACTATTTAGATGAGGCAAAATAATGCACTTTGAAGTACTCGTTGAAGATGCTTCAGGTAAAATTGCCTTGGAGTACATTCTTGAGAAAATTCTTAGATCAAACGAGCTCAACCATACGTATAGAGTTGTTTCATACAGAGGCATTGGCCATATTCCCAAAGACTTGAAGGGGAAAATTGATCCGAAAAAGCGTGTGCTCTTAAATCAGTTGCCAAGGCTGTTAAAAGGATATGGGAAAAGTTTTAAGGATGTTCCTGATACTGCGGTAATTGTTGTTGTTGATTTGGATAAAAAGAACTGCCTGGACTTCAAACAGGAATTGCTAAGTGTATTAAATTCGTGCAATCCACATCCCACAACATTATTCCGTATTGCGATAGAGGAAGGTGAAGCATGGTTGTTGGGAGATAGAAATGCCATTCGAAAAGCCTATCCGAGAGTAAAGGAGCCTTATTTAAGCAATTACGTGCAAGATAGTATATGTGGCACATGGGAACATTTAGCAGATGCAATTCATTCAGGTGGACATATTGAGCTGGAAAAATCAGGATTTCCCACTACAGGACAAACAAAATGTGATTGGGCAAGGAAAATCGCGCCTTTGTTAGAACCTGAAAGCAACGAATCTCCGAGTTTTCAGGTCTTTCGTGATGGAATTAAGCAACTTGCAGGCATTTAATGTTATTTTTGGGAGTTGTTATGCCTTGAGATAACCAGTTGACTCCCTGATAGTTACCATTGCTCTGCAAAGTTTAATTGCTGAATTCCAGCCAACTTCCCCCCCTCCCCTACATCATATCATACTGATCCGGCGGGTCGTTTTCCAGGAGCATCGTGTCGCCGGGGCGTAGCCAGCCTTCCAGCTTCGCCAGACCTTCTCGCAACGATGCCACAACCCAGATGTTCTCATCAGCAAAGCCGCCCTCGATCAAGCCCTCTCTAATCGGCTGAACGCGGTCAACGCCCACCAGTACCGCCAGATCACAGGATTTCGCCGCCAACACGCCAAACTTGCGGTTTTCATCGGCTTCAAGTTCGCCAAGCTCCACCATGCCCGGAGTCACCAACACCCGCCGCCCGCCGGTCGCTTGAGCCAATACTTCCAGAGCGCTCGCCGCGGCCGATCAGGTTCGAGTTGAACGCGTCGTCAATCACCGTCACTCCTCCCGCGTAGCGGCAAATGCACATCAAACGACTCACCTTGACCATAAATATATATAAATAATTCTGCCGTCGAAAGGGAAAGCACGGGAAACAGATGGCATTTTTCCCTAATCTGTTTTATCAGTTTTCATCTGTTACCTGTTCCCACGCGGGAGCATGGGAACAAGGTGGTAAATGTTGTAAACTCTCAAATCTGGATTCCCGCCTACGCGGGAATGACAGCGGCGGGCGTTTGGCGCGCTCCGGTATTGCGATGATGTTTCTCGAACTCTCACGAGATTGCTTCGTCGCTTCGCATCCGGATAACCCGGTTGAGGTCACCCACCTACCCACGCAACTTCCTGAAAAAAAAGAAAATTCTTGCGCCCATCAGGTTGAAGGAGTATATTACGCGAGAAGGTGGATTCTGCGCGGAGGCTGATCCTTTTGCATAACAAATGCAATGTGGTGAAGCTCAGTCTTTTACTAGGTGGATTGTATCATGAGAACAGCTGTCGCTATTCCAACGGCTCTGATGCTGAGCCTTATTGCTATCACCTTCCTCTTCGCGGAGGAAAACTTCAACCTTGAGTTGACATCTGAGTATTTTCAGGGCGCAGAATACAGCGGCGCCGCTATTTCAGGCGATCTGCTTTTCTTCACCACCGGATATGGCGTCGAAGTGTTTTCGCTCGCTGATCCCCGCCATCCTCGACTTCTTGGCCGCTGCTCCACGCCGGGTGACGCGACTGACATCATCCTCAACGAAAATGTCGCCTATGTATCGGACAAATATCATGGTTTTTCGTGCATCTCCATTGAAGACCCCGAAAACATGGCGTTTCTGAAGGAAATATCCAGCGGCGCGGACAGCCTTTACGGTTCAATGCGCATTGACGGAAGCAGATTGTTTCTATATGATTTCAAATGGATTGATGAACATTCCTATCCCGGCAAATCCGTTTACTCGCTGGAAGATCCCGCAAATCCCGTCAGGATTGGCAGATTTCGCACCGGGCGTGAGGGTTTTTCATCCGATTGGCTCGTTGCAGGAGATATTGCCTATGAATTTGAGTCCAGTCAGTGGGTCAGTTCCTATTCCATAGAGGATATAAATAATTGTGTTCAATTAATCAGATACAGCACTGGTGGGCGCGCGGGATCAGGGACGGATCAATTTGCCCTCAGAGATAACATGCTATATTTGGGCATTGCCGGCACCAGCGAGCATTACTTCAAGATACTGTCCGTGGAAGACCCGGCGAATCCGGAGGTCGTTTCTGAACTGGGTGATGAACTACTGGGCACTAGCCATCTCGCGCTACAAGGCGATTATGCTTACACGTATCGAGGTCATGGGCTTGATTGGGAGGTCATTAATGTATCCGATGCGGAAAACCCGCGAGTCATTGGTCATCATGACCTGGAATTCCCCAATTTAATAACCGCCAGCGATGATTTCCTGGTTGGGCACTCAGATCGTCAGGACTGGGTAAAAATCGCCTCGCTCGCTGATCCTGTCAATCCTGTTCTCGTGGCAGAGATCACGCCTCCACCCGTGCAACCATCTTTTGTGGCTTCAACCGATGATTATATATATGTCATGAGCCGTGGCGGTTCTGGCAACTATCCCTGCATTCTTGATGTCAGCGATCCCGCCGACCCGCAATTGGTGGAGTATAATTGGCGCGAGCTGGGGGTATATGCCTACAATAACCAATTAGTCGTTCAGGATGGATTTCTGTACTTTTTAAGTAGTCCGAATTATGGCAGAGGGCCTGTCGGCTTGTCCATTTTCTCGCTGGAAGATCCCACTCATCCCGAGATGTCAGGCTGGCTGGAAATGCCTCAATACTTCGACATCGCTATCCAGGGCGACCGCGCTTGCATTGCGTCGGCATCGGATGGATTTTACATAATTGATATAGAGGATCGCCGGAATCCCCAAGTGCTTTTGCATCAGGAAATTGAGCAAAATCAGGATGTAGTTAAGAAAGTTGGCATTTACGAAGATTATGTTTATTTCATATACTATCAGGATCATTTCAATTTGTTGCGGGCTTACAACATGGAAGATCCGCGCAACCTCGAAATGACTTTTGAACACTCTTTTGCCTATGGGCCTTATTCCGGTGATATATTTATCATGGATGGGCGTTTGTATCTATCAAGATACCAGGAGCCGTCAGATGTTATCATCGAGATTTACAGTCTGGATGACCCCGCCGAGCCGTCCTTTATCAATCAGATTGAAGTGCATGGGTATCAAGGGTTGATGCGGTTAAACGGCCAGAACGGTACGCTTTATCTGGCGAACGGATACTACGGCATATATGCCTTCGACGTGCGCGACCCGGCGCATCCGACGCTCGCGGGCAGGTATGACACGCCTTCGACTGCGGTCGATATGGATGTCTATGGCAATAATGTCTATGTGGCAGACAAGCTTGGACTGGTGATCCTTGATGCCGCCGGGCTTAACCTCAGCCTGAGCGTTACAACCTCCGAAAGAAGTTACACTTTCCCGGACACGCCAGTCAATCAGACAAGCGACTGGGCAATGACGATCAGTAACCTGAACGAGGAAGCCATTGACATTACAAATGTCACGACTACCCGTGAAGTTTTCGACTGCGATTTTGATCAACCCTTCACACTGCAAGCCAATGCCGAACGGGTCATCACCGTCACATTCACGCCAACTGATCCTCGTGAATTTTCTGGTCTGGTGGTAATTTCCTGTGATGATGTTGATGTCGAAGTGCCACTTGACGGGCGCGGCGCTCCTTTGTTGGATCGGAACGGAGCCGAGCATGGTGAGCGTTTCATAATGGGGCACACCTGGTTCGACACGCAGTTCAATAGTAGCAACGGAAAAAACATTGCTATAGATGAGGACGGAACAGCGCATCTCGTCTGGACGAAGGGACTAGTCGAAGATCTCGCCGGCGAGCGGCATATCTACTATAATTATCTGGAGGACGATGAGCCAGCATTTGTTTTGGGTGCGCCAGTGGATCAATCTTTCCGCGCCGGTTTCAGTAATTTGGGGTACTCGCAAACGACAGGCGTAATTCCTTTTTCCCACACTCAGAACGACCAGCGGGCCTTCTGGAGCAATTTCGCACAGGACAGTGATCCGGGCGCGGGGGATTTCACCTCCTGTCAACTCCCGCGGGATGCACAGCGCGAGTATATTTGGCCCCATGGCGCGGTTGACCGGGCTGGGCGGGTTCATGTTCTTGCTTCCCAACACTACGCTGATCCCATTTTCAACAACTTGCAGTACATCCGGTGCGACTCGGACGAAGAAGGGGAATGGCAGTTTGCCCAGCCAGTGGTTGTCGATCAACTCGTGTCAACTGCCTACACTGTCGCCACATCCCGCGCCAGTGATCGGGTGGCTCTGGTGTATCTGGCGCCATTGTGGTCAGTAGAGGAACGCGCGTTCTTTGAAGGCGTGCTATCGGGTCAGGCAAATAACGATCTGATGGTCATCGAATCTGAAAATGGGGAGGATTTCAACTGGAATAATCCGATCAATGTAACGCAGTTTCTGCGTCCCAACCTTGAAGCCGATCCTGATTCACCACCGTACCGGGGCGATACGCTGCGCTGCTTCAGTTTCGTGGACGCTGCCTACGACAATCAGGACAACCTGCATGTGATATTCTCAACAACCACCCTTTGGGAACCTGTCCAAATCGATGGCAGATGGTTAGGGCAGGTAGAGGTATTTAAAAACTTAATCTGGCACTGGGATCGTAATTCAAATGAGATTCATTTGGCTGCTGATGGCTGGTACCAACCAGGCGGAGATTTCAGTGGTTGGCAGTCAAACTTCAGCTATCCTTCGCTTGGCGTCGATGAGGATAATAATCTCTATTGTGTTTTCACCGCATTTCCCGCTGATGGCGATCTGGCGGTGAATGGATTTATCAATGGCGAGTTATACGCAACAAAATCAACTGATAGCGGCGCAAGCTGGGCTGCCCCTACCCATCTGACAGGCACCCACGCGCCCAGATCGCAGGCTGGCGAAGGCATGAGCGAATCATGGTCATGCCTAGCCGAGCGGGTGGACGAAAATCTGCATATTTCCTACATTCATGATCGTGATCCGGGCAACGCCGCGGGGGGTGTCGGAATGACGACGCTTAATCAAGTTGTTTATCATCGCGTCGCGCGTGAAGAAATATCAGGCGAACCGACCATCGACAACCGACCGCTCCATATCGAATGGCCGCCAGCAAATCCCCGACATTTCGTAGATTTTATAGAGACTGATGTCAGTCATCAATTGACGATCACCTCAATAACTTTAAACGAAGAACCCTTACCTACAGGATGGGAGGTCGGTATTTTCACGCCTGGCGACCTTCTCGCCGGAGGCGCGGTTTGGGTGGATGGTGAAGCGCTTGAAATGATAGCATGGGGCGACAACCCCGAGACGGAGCAGATCGAAGGCTTTCGCAACGGTGAACAAATTACTTTCCGGCTTTGGAATTATACGCAAGACAGGGAGATGGGAGCACAAGCGACGGTCGATGAAGGCCCCGATAGTTGGAGTGCTGGCTCCGCAACGATTCTTTTGCTGGAAGCAGATTCCACGCTTGAACTTGAAGTTATGCTGAGACGCGGCTGGAATTTCATCTCCCTCAACCTGATGCCTTCTCAAGAAATGTGGGAGCGCGAAGATGGCCCTGACATCATACGGATGACCGACCAGCTTAGGATTGACGAAAACAGCCATCGCATCACCATAATGAAAGATATCCACGGTCGGTTTTACTCGCCGACTTGGGAATTCAACAATATTCCTTACTGGAACCTCGCCGAAGGGTATCAGATCTGCGTCTCCGAAACAACCGCCACTGTCTGGGCAGGGTTGCCCATTCCGGCTGACGCGGACATCCCGCTCCGGGCGGGGTGGAATCTGTCGGCGTACTATCCATCCTATGAATTGCCTTGCGCATCTCCTGACTTTTACGCCCTTTCCAACATTCTGGATCAGGTGGTGATTGCCAAGGATGAGAACGGCATGTTTGCGGCGCCGTCGTTCGATTTTTCAAGCATGCCACCCTGGCGAGCGACCAAAGGCTATCAGATTCAAGTTAATCAGGCAGTCGTTCTCAACTATCCCCCGCAACCTCAGAATATCGCATTCGCTGAGTCAGAACAGAACTCGCCTTTCACTGGGAATGTATCAACACCGTTCAACATGAGCGTGCTGTTGAATGAAATATCAGGCATATCGGGCAAAATTTCTCGCATACAGGCGCTAAATACCCAAGAGACGGTTGTTGGGGAAGGTTTGATCGACAAGGATGATCGTTGCGGTCTTGCGGTCTGGGGCGATGATCCGACTACCGTTGAAGTTGATGGACTAAAAGAAGGCGAGGCATTTGAACTTCGTTGCTGGAACGGCAGTGCAGAAGTTGAACTACAGGTTGATAATGTGCTTGCGGGACCTGGTTTGGCCTACCAGACGGACGACTTCACTGTACTGGATGTCAGCCTGAAACCGTCTGTGCCTGAGTCTTACTACCTGA
>CAZAGU010000099.1:9296-13452 GCA_964484805.1 uncultured bacterium | reverse complement strand
TCCGGGCACGATGATTCCCTTTGAGGTTGACACAAATCTGACTCGGCAAGATAAACTTGACGAAAATGCCGTTGTCCAGCTACCTTTCACGTTTACCTATTATGGGCAGGAATACGACTCAATTATTGTTTGCACCGACGGTTGGCTTTCCATGGGAGGGTCACAGATTCGCAGCCGCAGCAACGATGCTCGCCCCATACCGGACATTGGCGGTATTGACGGGCAAATTTCGCCCTTCCAGATAAATATGGATAACGGCAACTCCGACCAGACCGCTGGAGTTTTCACCTATTTCATTGAAGAGCTAAACATTTTTATCATTCAATGGAGTGGGCTTAAAATCGTTGAGGCTGGCAATGAAGTAGGAATGGAGTTTCAGGTTGTGCTCTATGATCCTGAGTTTTATACCACCTCAACCGGCGATGGCGAAATTGCCTTCCAGTACAAACACATTGCCATGGTCCCGGGTCATCCCGGCGAGTTTTATAAATATCCCCTTGTGGGAATTCGTAGCCCGGATGGCATGGATGGTGTCATGTACAGTTGGAACAACAACACTTACGAAGACCATCCCATCTTTGGCAATCCTCCAGTGCAGGCTGTTGAACCTGCGAACGATTTCACCATCAAATTCACGACACTCGTGCAGGAAGAAGTGGGCTCGGTTCATGGTACGGTTGTTGACGCTGAAAACCCCGATCAGCTGGTTGCCGACGCCGTGGTGAACATCTACCGCGAAATGCCCGCAACCACAGACCAGAACGGCGCATACAGCTTCAATGACATCCGCGAAGGCAACTACTTCGTTGAAATTCGCGCCGCGGGATACAGCGCTTACACGGGTGTGTTGACAGTTGAAGCCGGGCAGGACACAGAACTTGATCCCATTCAATTGTACTATCCCGTTCCACAACTTCGTGATGATGAATATATCTATTCAGTCCGTCCCGATTCAAGCCGCGTTGGCGCTTATGCCTGCCTGGAAAACGCAGGTACAGGCTCGCTGGAGTACATCGCTGAAGTTCGCTATCCTGACGGCTCCCCTGTGGGCACTACCCAACTTCAGGCAATGTTCCTCGATGAATCTGCCTACATCAGCGATAATGTCCGCCAGTACATGCGCGGCAATGGTGTCGCTTATTCACCGGAGCGGGAGCAGTTCTTTATTCCAGTGTATCACGACGACACGGATTCGCGTTATATAGCCATCGTTGGCAAGGAGGGGCAGCGTGTTGGCGCATTTGAACAGCCAATTCCCGCAAACAATGCGGACGCTCGCTTGCGAAGTATTGCCTGGGATGGTGAAAATCTCTGGGGTGGCTGGCAGACAGTTCGCGATGGCGACCCCGGCTATATGGTCAGATTCAGCCCTGCTGGTGATTCACTGGACGGCTTTGAACTGCCTTTCCCGAATTTCTATGTTATTCCTGTAACATACAGCCCACAGAGAACTTCCTTGTTCGTCACCGAGAGTGACCAGGATATTCATGAGTTTGACAGTGAAGGCAACCTGATCGGCACAATTCCCTTCCAAGTTCCCGGTCATGTGGCGTTTGTAACCGGTTTAGGCTGGTATCCTTACGATCCCGACGGAATGCCGTTGTATGTTGTTGATGGCTGGGCGCCCGATGGTGAAGATTTCACCAGCGCGGGCATTTACAAAGTCAACCCCGAAACAGGCGACTGGCTACCGGCTCCACCAGCTATTTTCAACGCGGAAAATCCACCGCAGGACATTTTCGGCATCTGCCCGATAATGAACTACGACGAGAGCCGCAATGCGCTGGCTTATGTGCTGAATTATGGAAGGAATGGCCGCGCCGCCGACTCGCTGGTGGTGCGCGAACTTGGCATCAACCTGAATTTCATGGTGCCGAATTCCTTCGTCGATATGGCTGGCGTGATCCCCGCTGGAAGCTTCGACTGGTTCGGGTTTGAAGTGGAAGGCAATGGCTTGGCGCAAGGATCAGAATATAGCTGGTCATACTTCATCAACCACAACGGCAGAGTTGACCCATTGCTGGCGCACGTGACCGTCGTCTTTGATACACTCAGCGGTATCGACACTGACGTTGATCTTATTCCGCTGAAGTTTGGGTTGCAGAGCGTGTATCCCAATCCTTTCAACAACGTCGTCAAGGTGTCCTATTTCCTCGACCGCTCGGAAGCGGTTCGGGTAGTTGCTTACGATCTGATGGGTCGCCAAGCTGCTGTGTTGCTGGACGGCGCTCAGGATGTTGGCGTGCATTCAGTTCAATGGAATGCCGAGCAGCTTTCATCCGGCGTGTATGTCATTCAGCTTGAAGCCAACGGCAGAATTGACTCACAGAAGGCAGTCTTGCTGAAATAGACAGACGATACTGAAGTAGATTGTTTGAAAAACAGATGCGGGGAGCAAATTATTCTTTTGCTCCCCGCATTGGTTGTTATAGATTCCTGATTTTGCTTTATGCTATCAAACCTCGCCCGATGAAGCTCCGCGCTTGCCGCTGACACACACCACAAACGCCAGTGTTGTCGCCACGAACATCTGCCACGGGAAGGCTATATCCTTAGCGAACCACGTTTGCATCACTACCACAGAAAGAAAGCCTGTGGCAATCGCCGCGATGACCGTCGCATTATTCCCGCGTTTTGTGAACAACGCCGTCAAGAACACTGCCACCAGCCCCGAATAGGCGAAGACCATCACCAGCAGAGCGAAATTTATCAGTGTCGTTTCCGGGCGCGCTTCCTGCCAGAAAACACTGAACACCGCAAACATGCCAAGAATCACGCCAATGATCGCCACGCCGGAACGCCCGACCTTAAGATAATGCGCTTCGCTCCGGGCAGGCTTCCACCGCTTGTAAAGGTCATTCACGAACGAGGACGACATGGAGTTGATCGCCGAGTTCAAGCTGGACAGCCCCGCCGCGAACAATCCTGCCATCATGAGTCCTGTAATCCCTGGTGGTGCTTCGTGAAGAATGTAGCTGAGGAATATCTTGCGACTGCCTTCCACGGCGTAGCCCGGCACCATCGCGCCCATAACATCCGGACGACTGTAAAATATAAACAGCAACAAGCCAATCACCATGAACAAAAATGTCACAGGCAAACCGATCAAAATTCCCCATACTGCCGATTGCTTGCCCTTGCGTGCGTCCTTGAGCGTGAGTAAGCGCTGAGCCATGTCCTGATCTGTGCCATACGAACCCAACGTCAACAGGGTGAAACCAAACACCGCCGAAAGGAAGGTGTAAGTATGCTCAGGCCCAAATCCCTTGAATCCCAGCGGCATGATAGTCAGCTTGGAAGCCATGCCCTCGCCGGGATGGCGCAAGATGTCGATGATTTCCGAAATGCCAACTGGAATCTGATGCAGGAGCATCACCAGCGCCACTAATGCCGCGCCGACAAAGATGAATGTCTGAATGACATCGGTGAAAATTACCGTGCGGATGCCGCCAGCATAAGTGTAAACAATTCCCACCATCGTCAAGCCGGCAATGGCGACTAGCTGATGTTGCCAGATTATATCGCCAAACATGATGAGCGAAGCTGGCAACGCCGCGATATAAATCCTCGCACCGCTGGCGAAAACCCTGCCCACCAGAAACGCCACCGATGCCGCGGTTGAAGCTGGTGCGCCGAAGCGTTTATGGAGCAAACCATAGACGGTGGACACTTTGTTGCGATAAAAAGCTGGCACGAAAAACACGGCCACAATAATTATCGCGATGATCGAGCCGATGTTCGACGAGAGATAGGTCAGGTCACCGGTGAAGGATTGCTGAGGCCCGCCGACGAAGGTAGCCGCCGACAATGCTGTCGCCAGAAATGAGATCGCCGCCGCGAAAACCGGCACTTTGCCGGACGCGCGGAAGTAATCGTCGGTGCTGTTCTGACTGCGGGTGAAAACCACGCCGGTTGCGATCAGAACCAGAAAGTAGCCACCCAGCACAGCCCAGTCAATTTCCCCGAATCCCCCACTTGCCATTGAACTCATTCTTAGCGTTCCTCAGTTTTGGTAGTTTTCCTCATTGTCGCTCCCGCGCATGCAGGAACCCAGTGCTTTAAAAACGTTTAATCAGGTCATTCTTCCTTATTGTCATACCCGCGAAGGCAGGTATCCACCGCATTCGTCCTATTCGAGCCGTAGCCCGGAAGCGAC
>CAZAGU010000099.1:0-9196 GCA_964484805.1 uncultured bacterium | reverse complement strand
TCGTACCGGCGAAAGCCGGTATCCAGTTTTGATTCTAAAGGTCATTCTTCCTTATTGTCATACCTGCGAAGGCAGGTATCCACCGCATTCGTCCTATTCGAGCCGTAGCCCGGAAGCGACTGCATTCCGGGAGCATCCCCTCCCCATCCGTCTTTGCGAGAAGGGCTTCAGCCGGACGAAGCAATCTCATAAAAATCCGAGCATCACCCTTGCAAATGTCGAGCGCGCCAAACGCACCTCTCCACGTCGTACCGGCGAAAGCCGGTATCCAGTTTTGATTCTAAAGGTCATTCTTCCTTATAAAATCTGTTTAATCCGTTAAATCTGTTGTGAATTAAGGAAATACCTTTAAACTCTCAATCTGGGTTCCCGGTCAAGCCGGGAACGAGGAGTTTAGTAGTTATGGCATTCTCGAAAAATTGAGATCATCAAATCCGCTCAGCATTACCGTTCCAGTGAAAGCTGGAACGCATCGCTTTTACCCTTGATTGCATACACACAATCTTCGCCAATGGTAATTATATTATGGTAAAAGCGAATTCGCCTACTTCGCAAGTAAAAATTATCATTTAAGTTAAACCTTGACAAATACTAAAGAATATCCCAAATTTTATAGTATGGGTAATGTTTCCATTTTTGAACCACTTCAGCACAGAGGCTTCTATGAGGATTGTTCTGCGATCTCTTCCAATGCACTATCTGATTTTCTGTCTGACTCTTTTTTTCACCCTACTTACAGGCCTTTCGCTTCAAGCGTCTGTTGATAAAACTTCCGACGATCCCGTCATTGCCACGGTTGTTGAAGACAATAGTAGTTTGACAAGGCTTAATCTTGAACTGCAACAGATTGAATTTCAGAAAGTCGAGCTTGACGATGGCGTATTTGACTACGCAGACATCGGAACAGACCAGACAATTTCTCGTGAAGGCTATCCCGATCTGCCGTTTATCGCCCGGTCAATATTAATTCCTCCACAATCTGATGTTCGCCTTGAAATTAACAATGTTTCCTATCGCATTGAGAACGGTCTAAATCCCGTTATTGCGCCCCGCCTTGAAGGTGAAGAATATATCCACATTGGAGAAGCCAAAGAATATCAGGCGCAAGAAGGTTTCTGGCCACCGCAAGTAATTGAGATCGGCAAACCGGCGCTATTGCGTGGTTACAGGCTGATAAACCTCCGTTACTACCCAGTCCAGTATAACCGATCAACTGGCGAGACAAAACTGAACGAGAACGTTGACTTCAGCGTCGTTTACGAAGGCATTGGCGAGAACATCGTTGAGAATCCTGACCGCAATGTCAGCTCAATCTGGGCATATCGCGCCGTGCGGGAATTGGTCGATAATCCCCCTGAACCGCCAGCACGAGACGATTTGAACTGCGCCTCATACTTATATATTATTCCTGATGATGACGACGTACTGGATGCCATCGCGCCTCTGTTGGAATGGCGCAACCGTCAAGGGCATCGTGTCGCAATTGAACTGGTGGACCATCCATCGGCGAATACCATCGACAACATGATTGATGATTATTACGATTCTGACTATCCTGTCGATTTCGTATCAATTGTGGGTGATCCATCCGCTGGCAACATCCGCGTCGCGGCATCAAATGCCTGGGGCGATTATGAATACTCCATCGTTGTCGGTGACGATGAGCTTCCCGATGTGGCTGTCGGTCGCATAAGCATAACGTCCATAGCCGAACTTGAGCGCGTCGTAGCCAAAATTCTCGGCTACGAGATGGAGCCAGAGATGGAAGATACCGATTGGTTCCTGCAGGGCGCAGTCGTTGCGGGATCATCAATCAACGGCATGGGCACTGTGTTCGTTGCTAAATATGTCAAGCAGGAATTAGAAAAAATCGGCTTCACGGAAGTTCGCGACTGGTATCATAACGTTGATGGCAATATCGGCGGGAACCAACCATTCCTTTCAGAATGCTTCGACTGGGGCATTTCTGTAATGCACTATCGTGCCTACCATCGCATGAATGGGTTGAACATAAATGTTTTGTACGACCTGCCAAACCGTCGCGGTCCCTGGCCACCAGTGCTGGCTATTTCTTGCAACACCGGAACCTTTGTGGCTGAAGACTCCTACAGCGAAGCCTTCTTCAAATCGCGTGGCGGCGGCATTGGCGCGATTGGAACTGCCACACCGGGCACACACCCTCAATACAACAATATCATGGCTGGGGGAGTCTGGAAAGCCATCTATAAGGATGAACTCTACGCATTCGGCTGGGGGCTTAACGGTGGCAAATACGGGCTCTGGCGTGCCTACGATGGCTTCAATGCCACGTACATAAATTTTATGAACTGGAACAATCTCATCGGCGATCCGGGCTCGATCATCTGGACGGGCATTCCGCGCATCATGGAAGTCGATTATCCTGAAGCCCTGGCTGAAGGCGAGAGCCGTGTTACTGTGGATGTGATCAACGAGGAAACCGGCGAGCCTGTCGAGGATGCCATCGTCTGCCTCTATAAACCTGACGATGATATTCACATTGTGCATTACACAAATGGCGAAGGCGTGGCTGAGTTTTTCGTTGATCCGACCGAAGTCAGCGAAGGACAGATGCACATCACCGTCACCAAGCACAATCACCTTTCCTATCTTGGCGAGATAGACATCACCTCCGCCGAAACCTTCCTCGGGCTCAGCGGTTACGAAATTGACGACGACGACGAAGGCGAGAGCGCTGGCAACGACGACGGCGATGCCAACCCATCGGAAACCATCGAACTGACGCTGGCATACTATAACTACGGGCAGAACGCCATCAACGGCGAAGGTGAGATTTCGCTGGAATCCCTGTCACCATGGGCGGAAGTCATCAGCGATCCGGTGGTGCTTGAACACTGCCCAGATGCTGGTGAAGAGTCCGATTTTTCAGGGCTATTGCAGATTCATCCTGCCTGCCCGAACCAGACAATAATTCCTCTGGCAGCAACGATTACCTTCGGCGATGAGTCATGGCGGTCAATGATTGAATTATCTGTTTCCGCGCCTGAGATCGAAGTTGAAGCAATCGTTTTTGCTGAAGGCGAACTCAATCCCGGCGATGTCCAGCGGCTTGATGTAGTGTTGCACAACAGCGGTTTGCAGGATCTGGGCGCGTTCACTGCCAGAGTCGAATCGGTCAACGCTCTCTTGCGTGCCATCGAGCCTGAGACAAGGTACAATCCCATCCGTGCCAACCAGAGCGGTCGCAATCGCTTTCCCGGCTTCCGACTCAGCGCTCATCCATTCACAATTCCAGGCGTCACTGTTCCGCTGATGTTAATCATCGAGACTGCATCCGGTTTCATCGACACCACGAGCTTTGATGTTACCATTGGCGAAAAAGAAGAGAGCGACCCGCTTGGTCCCGATTCTTATGGTTATATATGCCTCGACTCGAACGACGAAGGCTGGGAATATGCGCCTGAGTACGACTGGATCGAGATCGACCCCGGTGAAAATAACCATGACTTCCGCGGCACTGAACTGAATCTTCCTGACAACGCCGATAATCGAGACGTGAGCGTGGCGATTGATCTGCCCTTTGAATTCCAGTACTATGGCGAAGTGTTTGACGAGATTACAATTTGCTCCAACGGCTGGGCAGCGTTTGGCGATCAATCGGAACTTGGTGATTTTCGCAACCGTCAGATCGGACAAGCGCTTGGCCCCAATGCTCAACTGTGCGCCTGGTGGGATAATCTGGTCATTGACCAGGGAGCTATACTCTATCATTATGACGATGACAACGGCAAGCTCATCATCGAGTGGAATAACGTTGCCCGATTGCTTGATGGTGGCGGACGCGGTGCTCACGAGACATTCGAAATCGTGCTCTATGACCCGGAAGTGTATCAGACTCTCACCGGCGACGGCATGATTCTCTTCCAATATAAGGATGTAACCAACGAGAACCGACCAGCGCACAACGACACGCCCTTCTGTACCATCGGCATTAGCAACCTCGACGACTCGGATGGCATTCAATACACCTACTGGAACGCCTACCCCGCCGGAGCCTCTGCCATTGGCGACGAAATGGCGTTATTGTTTATGACGCAGTCTGACTTCCGCACTGGCATACTCGAAGGAACAGTAACCGATTTTGAGACCAGCGATCCAATTGCTGGCGCGCAGATTGTTACCTCGCGCAGTTTCTGGGCGGAGACAGATGATAACGGGCACTACATTATTGATAACATTCTGGTTGATGAAGGCTATTCCGTAACAGCTTCCGAACTCGGCTGGAATGACTCGACAATAGCCGAAGTGGACATTCTGGAAGACGAATCCACGGAGCGGAATTTCCAATTGCTCCACCCGGAATTTACTCCATCAGACGGGCAGTTTAATGCGCGCCTGGCTGATGGTGAAGAGCAGGAAATTGATTTCACTGTTTTTAACACGGGCAATGGACCTCTGACTTATTCCACACATCGCGAGTTAGTCGGTGATGCTAACGCTGACCCCTGGGAACTTCGCGAAAGCTTGAACATCAGCGCCATCGCACACGGCGATAACCGAATTCAGGGTGTTGTTTTTGTAAATGACATGTATTATGTTTCAGGTGCTGCCGGCGACGCGAGCCCCAAGATATACATCATTGATCGCGAGGGCAATCTTCAAGGCGAATATGACCAGCCCGGGGCTTCCCGCTACGGTTTCCGCGATCTCGCTTGGGACGGCGAATGGATTTGGGGCTCAGGCGACAGGGATATTTATGCCTTCACTCCAGAAGGAGAAACTATGCGGGTTTTTGATGGTCCCTGGGATCCAAACTCTTGTATTGTTTGGGACTCGACCCGTGAAATCCTCTGGGTTGCCGCCACCACATCGAACACCATCGTCGGTATAGACCGCAATGGCAATGAGGTTGATCGTCTAGACCGGCTGGGAATGCGCCTCTATGGCTTGTCATATTATCCTGAGGACGCGGACGACTATAATATCTACATTCTGCATAGGGAAGTGGGAATCGCCGACCAAATTGTCACCAAGATGAACCCCGTAACAGGCGACACATTGCTCGTGAAGATCATTGATCCCAACATCGATGGCAATCCTGCCGCCAGCTTTATATCCAATCAGTTTGATGTTTATAGCTGGGTGATGATGAACGTCATCAACGATGGCGGTGCCGACCGAGTGGATATCTGGCAACTTGGTGCCCGCAAAGACTGGTTCGGCGTTGAGCCTGCGATGGGTACACTGGACTGTGGCGGTCAGCAGGATTTCACCTTGACAATCAACGCAACAGGGTTGCCTGAAGTGGTATTTGAAGGCATCCTCGTGTTCGACCACAACGCCGCCCTCGGTGAAACTCGCCTTTCAGTTACGCTTGATGTGGTCGCTGGCGCGGGCAGACCCGACGAGCGGATATTAGCTCTGGAATCAGGCTGGAGCATGATCTCGTTGAACATTATTCCCGATGAACTGGAGATCATTCCTCTGATGCAACCACTTGTGGATGAAGGCGTGCTGAACATCATCAAAGATGGGCAGGGACGTTTTTACAGCCCTGAGAATGATTTTAACAATATTCCCGGCTGGGCATCATCGAAAGGCTATCAGATCAACCTGTCTGAAGCGTTTGAATTCACCGTCGAGGGTGTCTCCATTGCCGCTGATGAGCCGATTCCGCTTTCAGATGGCTGGAACATGGCTGCCTATTATCCCCACGCTCCACTGGATGCTATGGTTGCTTTGGAGAACATTGTCGATGTGCTGGAAATCGCAAAGGATGGATACGGGCAATTCTATCTGCCTGAATTTGGCTTCTCGAACATGGGCGACATGAGCGAAGGCAACGGCTATCAGTTGAAAGTCACGGGTAATGTGGAGCTCGTCTATAACTTCGGCGATATGGTTGCGGTCGCGCCGGATGCTGTTCAACAACCTTCACATTATTTAGCTCCGACACCGACCGACGGCAACATGAGCGTTCTGCTGAAGCTGGACAAAGCTTGGGCTGGCGCTGAAGTGGCAGCGATTGATCCATCGGGCGTTGTGATCGGCGCTGGCGTGGTTGATGCGCTGGGCAATTGTGGCTTGGCGGTCTGGTGTGATGACCCGGCGACGCAGATCATTGACGGCGCGCAGGAAACCGCACCCTTGCAGTTTGTGATCTGGAATGGACTGGAAGAACTGCCGGCGGATTCAGAATCGCTGCTGGGTGAAGCCAACTGGACGCTTGATGGGGTGTATGTCGGGCGTTTGCAGGTTGCGAATGCGCTGCCGCTGTCTTATGGGCTGTCTGCTGCCTATCCCAACCCGTTTAACGGCATGACGAGATTGACCTACAGCGTGCCTGAGGCGGCTGATGTGAGCGTCAGTGTGTATGACGTTCACGGCAGGCTGGTGAAGAATCTGGTCAGCGTGCAGGTGGAAGCTGGCACCTACGCTGTAGCATGGGACTCGGCAACTTCAGCAGCTGGAGTGTACATCATCCGCATGGAAGCGGGGGCGTATGTGCAGTCTCAGAAGGTGATGCTTCTGAAATAGGGCTGAGCATTCAGGCAAAGTTTACCACAACGGCGAGGTTTCGGCTTCGCCGTTTGTGGCTTTTGGGGGAATGGGGGATAGGATTTGTTCACCGAATACTGTAAAGGAAAATCTCCTCAACAGGAGCATCGGTTCTTCTTTCTGCCCAACGTGCATATTCGTTAACTTTTAGATCCACTTCAGCATACTTTCCTTCGCTTGTCAAGCGTAGAAAAGTCAGAAGTAGTCTTTCATTTTTGTTTTTTGGGTCTATCGTGTTTTCCATCATTTCTCCTTCGATGGATGATTTTTTTTCCAGTTTCGATCTCGATTTGATTCTTCCAGCCGTCCAAATCAATTTCAAAACCACATTCACACTTTATTTTTGAATCAATTGGAAAAGGTTGAAATCCTGCTGCCAACTGATCTGCGTCAATCTCAGGACTTTCCTTCAATTTTGCGTAAACCTTGTAATCTTTTCCACATTTTGGACAAATAATCTCTGCTTGTGCGACTAATATTTCTTGGATAGCGTTCTTAGTGTTTTTTGCGGGAATCACCATTCCTTGGGGTACCGCTCGGCGCATCACTTTACTCTTTTCGGTTGCGAATATCTTGAATGTAGGTGTTGATTCAAAAAGCAAAAGAATCACAGTGTGAATTCGGTATACTAAGTCAGCAAGTTTAGGATCGCTATCTATCTCGAAAATTTCAAGGCCAATTTCTTTTAGGTCATGAATTTTCAATGATCGACCATGTGAACGCCATCTATTGTGGTTAATAAGCTTGCTAGCAATTTCTTCTGCTCTATCTGACTTCATATCTTGTGTAACTGGAATTTCGCGCGACTTTGTCACACTCCAATCTTTAAACTTATATTCTTGAAGCCATTTTACTACTAAATCTCGTGCAAAGTCTCTTGCATTCAATGCTCCCATTAATTCACTTGGCGTTATTTGCGCCACCATTGTAGCATCAACTGGATTCAATTTGCCATTTTTCTCAGCCTCAGCTTTTCGTGCTTCGATCCAATCCATGTAGTCAGAAGCAGAACCCACAGATCTACCGATGTGAATCTGAGCATCAATTGGTCCAAGACTAGCAGTATCAGTCATAAGTATTTCATTACCTGAGAGTGCTAGTATGGTCCCAGCACTTTTGGCTTCCCCTGCAATGATGAACGAAACAGTAGAAAATCTGGAATGAAGACAACGTGCAATGTCCTCCGCTGCTTCACCGCTTCCACCCGGAGTTTGTAAAAAGAAATCTAAGTTCATTGATTTGGTATCAGCGAGTAAATCGTGAATGATATAATAATCTTCCATATCTAATGCTATGCCTGGTACTTGTTTACTGTTTGCCGCGGCATAAATGAAGAGATAGGATTGACGGTACTCATTGTACGCATGAATAAGACGTATTAACTCATTCTCTAAGTCAAGAGCACTCCAACCCGTATTCAGTTTTACGATGTACTCATTGAGTAGTCCCATTGTGACCTCAGAAAAATAACATCTCAATTAAATTGAGCAATGTTGGTTAAAAGCATGGCCTTTATATTGAATTTACACAATTAAAATGTAAGAATATTGCCTTGTATTGTCAATACATTATGGTGTTAAACTCTAATATATTAAGTATTATCATTCTCTTGACGTGGTTTGAATATCTTGCCTTAGACCCCGGTATATCCCAATCCCTTCAATTCCACCACCTCCATTCGCTACACCACGCCACCTATGGGCGATTGCAAGCTAACGATACTCGATATTTCTGGGCGGGAGATCAACCGGGCGGACGTTGCATCAGGCGATAGTGTTTACCTTGGACAGCTCCAGAGTCCGGCGTGTATATATAGTGCGCTTGACCATTGGCGACCACCAGACCGCGCGCAAGCTGGTGTGCGTGAAGTAAGGGATAGGCATTCCCACGCAGGAGCGTGGGAACGAGTACAAAAATCCGCTGTCATCCTAACGTTTTTAGGGTTTTCTCCCTTATTGTCGTACCGGCGAAAGCCGGTACCCAGATTTGATTTTTAGGGTTATTCTTCCTTATATCATACCTGCGAAGGCAGGTATCCACCGCATTCATCCCCTCCACGTCGTACAAGCGAAAGCCGGTACCCAGAGAGCGTTAATCAGGGATTTTTTCCTTACCGTCATTGCGAGGACGGCTTCAGCCGGACAAAGCAATCTCATAAAAGTTCGATATGTACCTTCACAATCATCGAGCGGATCAAACGCACTCTACACCACGTCATACCGGCGAAAGCCGGTACCCAGTTTTGATTTTCAGGGTCATTCTTCCTTATGTCATACTTGCGATGGATGGAAATTCCCCTCCCCTCCTCGTTCCCGAGCTTGACCGGGAACCCAGATTGAGAGTTTTGGCGTTCCCACGCAGGAGCGTGGGAACGAGTACAAAAATCCGCTGTCATCCTCGCGAAGGCGGGGATCCAGAGAAACGTATTCAGGGTCATTCTTCCTTATGTCATACTTGCGATGGATGGAAATTCCCCTCCCCTCCTCGTTCCCGAGCTTGACCGGGAACCCAGATTGAGAGTTTTGGCGTTCCCACGCAGGAGCGTGGGAACGAGTACAAAAATCCGCTGTCATCCTCGCGAAGGCGGGGATCCAGAGAAACGTATTCAGGGTCATTCTTCCTTATGTCATACTTGCGATGTATGGAAATTCCCCTCCCC
>CAZAGU010000098.1:0-13491 GCA_964484805.1 uncultured bacterium | reverse complement strand
TGCCTTCGCAGGTATGACATAAGGAAGAATGACCGTAAAAAATGAAATTCTGGGTACTGGCTTTCGCCGGTACGACGTGGTGTTGGGGGCGTTTGGTGTGCTCGACAGTTGTGAGGGGGTACTCTGGAACGCTGATGAGATCGCTTCGGCGCATTAAACAAAACAGCCCGAAGAGTTAACTTCAGGCTGTTTTTCAATAGGTGTTTAAAACCTAAAGGAGTTTGAATTCGAGACTACTTGGCTTGCAGAACTGCTTGAGCCGCTGCCAGACGAGCAATCGGAATGCGGTAGGGTGAACAACTGACGTAATCCAAGCCGATGCGATGACAGAACATCACCGACTGAGGTTCGCCGCCATGTTCGCCACAGATGCCACATTTCAGGCTTGAGCGCGTGGTGCGACCCTTCTCGACAGCCCACTCCATCAACTTGCCAACGCCTTCGAAGTCAATCTGCTGGAAGGGTTCAGTCTTGATGATGTCATTATCAAGATAGAACGGCAGGAAACCGGGTGAGTCATCACGGGAAATGCCGAGCGCGGTCTGAGTCAGGTCATTAGTGCCGAATGAGAAGAACTCGGCGACTTCAGCGATCTGGTCGGCTGTGATGGCTGCGCGAGGCAATTCGATCATCGTTCCGACAAGATAGTCAAACTCAATGCCTTGCTCTTTCATCACATCGGCGGCAACAGCGCGGACGACTTTCGCCTGACGCACAAGCTCTTCTTTGTATGCAACTAATGGAATCATAATTTCCGGGAAAACCTTCACGCCTTCTTTGATGGCAATGGCTGCCGCTTCAAAGATAGCGCGCGCCTGCATGGCGGTGATTTCAGGATAGACATTACCGAGACGGCAACCGCGATGTCCGAGCATGGGGTTGCTCTCGCGTAAGTTTTCGACTTTTGCCGTGATGTTGGCGGGATGACGATCCAGATCACGTGCTAGTTCATCAATTTCTGCTTCGGTATGAGGCAGGAATTCGTGCAATGGTGGATCAAGGGCGCGAATGGTTACGGGCAAGCCGTCCATCACGCGGAAGATTCCGAGGAAGTCTTCACGCTGCATCGGCAGTAATTTTGCCAGTGCAACTTCACGAGCGGCTTTGCTATCGGCGAGGATCATTTCGCGAACAGCCATAATCCGTGCGCCCCCGAAGAACATGTGCTCGGTGCGGGTGAGGCCAATGCCTTCAGCGCCGAATGCACGAGCTACGCTACACTGATCGGGTTGGTCGGCGTTGGTGCGAACGCGCAGACGACGTTCTTGGTCCGCCCACTCCATCAGTCTTGAGTAGATATGATAAAGATGGGATTTTGAAGGATCGAGGCTGTGGTCAACTAGAACCTGAATGATTTCTGAAGGCAGAGTCTTGAGTTTGCCATCAAGAACTTCACCAGTTGAGCCGTCAATGGAAATCCAGTCGCCTTCTTTAAAGACCTTGCCAGCGACTTTCATTTCGCCAGTTTCATAATTAATCTCGAGGTCTTTACAGCCAGCCACACAAACCTTGCCCATTTGACGAGCGACTAAAGCCGCGTGGGAAGTCATGCCGCCGCGAGCGGTCAGGATGCCGACGGAAGCGTTCATGCCTTTGATGTCTTCAGGGGAGGTTTCGATGCGAACCAAAATCACATCATCAATACCAGCGGCAGCTTCGACAACTGCGCGAGCACTGAAATAAATGCGACCTGAGGCAGCGCCGGGGCCTGCGTTCAAGCCTTTAGCAAGGAAACGACCTTCGGTGATGGCAATCTTCTTTTCTTTCAGGTCGAAAATGGGGCGAAGGAGCTGATTCAACTGCTCAGGCTCAATGCGCATCAGCGCTTCCTGAGGTGTAATCATGCCTTCTTCAACCATCTCAACGCCGATGCGGATTGCGGCGGTTCCTGTGCGCTTGCCGGAACGAGTCTGCAACATCCACAATTTCCCGCGCTGAACGGTGAATTCCATGTCCTGCATGTCGCGATAGTGGTTTTCGAGTGTCTGATAGGCATTCACAAGACCGTTATAGACTTCAGGCATTTCTGTTTCAAGCTCAGAAATCGGGTGAGGTGTGCGGATGCCAGCGACGACATCTTCGCCCTGTGCATTGGCGAGGAATTCGCCGTAGAACAGCTTTTCGCCGGTGGCAGGGTTACGGGTGAATGCTACGCCTGTTGCGCAGTCGTCGCCCATATTGCCATAAACCATTGACTGTACATTGACAGCCGTGCCCCATGAGTCGGGGATGTTGTTCATGCGACGGTAAGCAATCGCGCGTTCGATATTCCATGATTTGAACACTGCGCCGATGGCAGCCCAAAGCTGATCCATGGGTTCTTCGGGGAAATCTTTGCCAGTGCGGATTTTTACGATGCTTTTAAACACGCCGACGAGTTCTTTCCAGTCTTCAGCGGTTAAATCGGTGTCTTCTTCAACGCCGCGCTCGACTTTTTTCTTCTCAATCGCTGTTTCAAAAGGATCCATTTCCTTTTCGCCACCTTTGATGCCCAGAACGACATCAGCAAACATCTTGACGAAACGACGATATGAGTCATACGCAAAGCGTGGGTTGTTTGTGCGGGCGATAAGACCCTTGACTGTATGGTCGTTCAGACCGAGATTCAGGACTGTGTCCATCATACCAGGCATGGAAACGCGCGCGCCGGAACGAACTGACACCAGCAATGGGTTCTCAGTGTCGCCGAATTTTGCGCCCATGATTTCTTCAACATGCACTAAGGCATTTTTAACTTCAAGTTCGAGACCTTCAGGATAGTTCTCGTGTTCCATGAAATGGGTGCAGACTTCCGTAGTGATGGTGAAACCCGCAGGAACCGGCAAACCAATGTTTGCCATCTCAGCGAGGTTAGCTCCCTTACCACCGAGAAGGTTCTTCATTTCTGCTTTACCTTCAGCGTGATCTCCGCCGAAGCTATAAACATTCTTTGCAGCCATAAGTTTCCTTTCGATTTACTTAATGCAATTACTTGCATATATTATAGACAATCTGTTAGGGTGGTGTGTAAAATTTCAAGGAAATTCAGAAAACACTCTCCCTTTTAATCGAATCAGATAAATTAAGCAAGTTTTGTTTCGAATACAAGAGGCACGGCGAAACAAATGAGGCATTTTGTGGAGATTTTATTTTGCTGACAGGACTAATCCTTGGCTTGGCAGTCACACTGGCGCTTGTGACACATTTGCTATCGCAATTATACATGGTGAAATCCCGGCTCCACCTACTACAGCTTGAGGATTACATGCCATCCCGCATGATGCGCCTGGCAAACCGTAAATGGCTAATCTGGCTGATGCGCCCTGATTGGTTTATCCTCGCATGGTTTGTGTCGTCAGCCCGGAAATACGCCTTCATCACCACACCTAAGTGGTATCTCTGGGTCAATGTCGCCTTGCTTGTTGTTCTCATTATCAGCAATACAATACGAATCCTGCGCCTGCAGGCTGAGCAAAAACAGGCGAAGAAACCGCTGGTGATGACCTCCCGCGCCAACCGCATTTACACCGTCGCGGCATTGCTTTCGTTCGGCGTTTATCTTTTCCTTCAGATGAAGCTGTTCAGCCCGGCGGCAGGATCACTTAGCCGACCAAACGCCGAGAATTTCGGAGCATTTTTCCTCTTGTATCTGGGCGTGATGTTAGTCGAGCGGTTGACACCGCAAATTTTAGCCTTGGCTGTGTTCTTGTTGAAACCCGTCGAGCGGTCGATCCAACAGCGTTTCCTGAACGATGCCAAGCGGATTCTGGCTGAATACCGTCCGCTGGTTATTGGCATTACAGGCTCATATGGCAAGACTGGCGTTAAGGAACTACTCGCCGCCATGATTGCCGAGAAATTCAGCGTCCTGAAACCTCCCGGCAGCTATAACACTCTGATGGGCATCACGAGGTTGATCCGCGAACAGCTCCGCCCCTTTCACGAGGTGTTTGTGGTGGAAATGGGCGCGTATAAAATCGGATCGATTCAGAAATTATGCGACTTGACTCACCCAACCCACGGCATCATCACGATTATCGGCTTGCAACATCTTGAGCGTTTCAAATCGCAGGCGAACATACAGCAAGCCAAGGGCGAGCTGGTGCGGTCGCTGCCACCTGACGGCGTTGCGGTGTTAAATGGCGACGATCCGCTCAGCCGGGAGATCGGCGCAGAATTCAAGGGCAGGTTGCTCTATTTTCGGGTGGAAAAACCGGGAGACAGATCGGAAGCAGATGAGGCGGCGAACATTCCGACCATCCGCGCTGAAGACATTCAACTTGGTGTCAATAGCAGTGATTTTCGGTTGAAATTCCCAGATGGCGAATCGCTCGATGTGCATTTGCCGCTGCTCGGTCGGCCTGCTATTGCCAACGCAACCGCGGCGGCGGCGATGGCGGATGCGCTGGGTGTGCCGCGGCGGTTGATCAAACGCGCATTGGCTGGGATGGCGCAGGTAGAGCATCGGCTGGAGTCAAAGATGGGCGCGGGAGGAGTGACGGTGATTGACGACGCGTTCAACTCGAACCCAATCGGCGCGGCGAGTGCTCTGGAAGTATTGGCGCAAGCGACTGGCGGGCGGCGGGTTTTGGTTACGCCTGGCATGGTGGAACTTGGCGAGCTTGAAGATGACGAGAACCGCAAGTTTGGCGTGTTAGCGGCGAAATCCTGTGATCTGGCGGTGCTGGTGGGGGGTGACCGCGTTCAGCCGATTAGAGAGGGCTTGATCGCGGGCGGCTTTGCTCAGGAGAACATCTGGATTGTGGCATCGTTGCGAGAAGGCTTGGCGAAGCTGGAAGGCTGGCTACGACCAGGCGACGCAATGCTGTTGGAAAATGACCTGCCCGACCAGTATGATAAGATGTAGGGGAGGGGGTGAAGTTATGTTCTTAATGTACTATTAAATTCACTGAACAAAGTTGATTGAAGCCTCTTATATTTTTCATCATTAGGCAACCTAATTTGTGAGCGAATATCTACAACTGCGCCGAAATTTTGAAATACGCTATTGAATGCTTCAATATTTTCATTCCAATATATCATAGCGCAAGCCATAGGTGCTCCCTTGCCTTCATCTTTCCCTTTAACATAGAACCGCAATCTAGTGTCGTATAAAAAACAAATTGCCGTTGCTTGTCCCCAAACGTACTGCTTCCAGTGGCTAGTATTTGTTGCGACAGGAACGAGTGCCAGAACGCTTGAGCCAAACACCTCATGAGCTTGATTACACTTATAAAGCCAATGTTTGATTGTCGTGCCACGAATTTTATCTGACCCATAAGGAGGATTCACATAAATTGTCGGAAAATCCCATGGTAATCTTAAACCATCACCATCAGGAAGACGAAATTCCGTTTGAGCATTAACTAAAGACCATTCATTGGAACATGGGTCCAAAGCAATTGAGCCGTTAAATACATCTCTTACAGCTTTCACATACTTGGGTGGTGTACACCAATGCACACTCTGAGAATTGACTGTTCTGCCAGCGGTCATTAATCATATCTCCCAATTTTTTGAAGCGAGTAACTGTAGATCTTCCTTTAATTCAATTAATGATGCACCCGCTGGTGAAATAATATTAAACCATTCTTCAATATTACAAAGATTATTTGTGAAGTAATCTTGAAATGCTAAATCTGCGGATAACTTTATATTTACCTTTGTGAATACATTTTTTCCCTTTTTCCCAGTATAGCTCTGTGCGAATGCTTCTCGAATTGGTGCATAACGATCTTCAGGATTTATCAGGAGATTTTCAACAAAGGTCGATAATCCTTGATCAGAGAGAAATAGTAGCCAGTCATATGATTGGGCGAGTACTTTTAGCTCTTTGTTGTGATCTTCAGAAGTAAACCAATTGCCATGATTGCTGACCACTCCAACCGTCAGCATAAATGATTTGAGAATGGCGAGATCCTCAGAATCAATAATTGACCTTAAAATTTCATCATAAGGTTCAATCCGCAATTCATTATTAACTAACTGAAGAATCCCAAACATTGATCCATCAGCCATCCTGAATTTTTGTAGCGATGAAACGGAACGCGCCACATAGGCTCCCTGTTTGGCTTTTTCGATGGTCTGCGGACCTTTCTTATTTCCATCTTCAACACCCACCCTTTTACATTCAATAATTGCAAAGGGATGAGGTTGAAGTTTATTAATATTTATCTGGTAGCATTCGTTGGTGATTTTATCTAATATTGCCGTAGTAAAACAAGATTCGTCTTCATACAATGTGCATGCATTCCGTAATGTTTCAGCAGAATCTAAAAGTTGAGTTGCTTTAATTGTCTGAAAAACATGAGCTTCAGAAGACATTTGCTTTAGAATCTTTTTTGCAGTCAGTGGCAATTGATCTCTTGTAACAGAAATCGTTTCCATTTGTGTAGAAGGATGCAAACTGAATTCGACATTATGAGTGATGTCAGGATTGGCAAATTCCGGCAACCTTCTTTCAATAGCCAAAAATCTTTCTAATTCCCAACTCTTTATAAGATAAAATGTAATAAGTTCTACCAATGTGCCAAGAGCGCGCCCAGCTGCCTTTTTCGGGTCTTTGGCGTAGTTAAACACATTCTTCGTCAGGGCATTTTGCAAAGCATCAATGGATTCAAATGACATTTTTTGAGCTTTCTTTCTGAAGAGTAAAAGTCCTTTCTCGCAACTGCCACTAAATTAGGCTATATTTTACAAAAAGTCAAGATTCCAAATTATGTCTTTCAATGTTAAACCTCAACGGGCAGTTCGTCAGCCTGATTGCCAATCGCAATTTCACCACGGGATTGCATCGTGTCGTCTGGCAAGGTGATTCCGACTGTGGCGTGTCCGTGACTTCTGGCTTATATTTTGTTAAGCTCACCTCATCTCAGGCAAGCACCAGCCAGACACTTACGCTGGTCAAGTGAGGAGGAGTCGTCAGAACAATGACTATCTAATTCAAAATTATGCGATGTCAAATTTTTAGCGATGAAATCAGAACTGAAATCAAGGGTGGATTTTTCGACGGTCTCAATCTAAGTGTCTGGCTTCTTTGAGCAAAAAAATGCCGGTTGGCGAGACCGGCATTTTAACATATACACAATTCGATACTAGCCGAAGTATTTCTCCATTCGGTCGAATGCCTTGTTCACTTCATCCAGTGGAACACAGAATGACATTCGTAAATGCCCCTGTCCGGTTGGCCCGAAGGCGATTCCTGGCGTTGTGGAGACTTTAGCTTCCATCAATAGCTTTTTGCAGAAAGCGGTAGAGTCCTTACCTTCATCTAACAGAATCCGTGGGAACATCAGGTATGATCCTCCCGGTCGCTGATAGTCAAACACAGATGTCATGTTGTCCAGTCGGTCGCACATCAGGTTTCGCGCTTCCAGGTAATGGTCTCGGAATTCGGCGACACAATCCTGTGATCCCTGTAAAGCTCCAAGTGCGGCATATTGGGAAACCACTGGTGCACAGATCGCAAAGGGAATGTGTGCCTTGGTGATATGCGGAATCATCTCTTCGCAGGCGTGCAGGTAGCCAAGTCTCCAGCCAGTCATGGCGTAGGTCTTGGTGAATGTGTAGCAACTGATGGCGTTGTGTTGCATTTCTGGTATTGAACCTATGCTGAAGTGTTTGTGATCGTCAAAGACGAAGTATTCGTAAGCTTCATCTGTAATGACCATCAAATCGTGCTTCAAAGCGATTTCTGCCAATTTTCTGAGCTGCTGTTCTGAAAACACCGTTCCAGTCGGATTACTCGGTGAGCAGTAGATGATGGCTTTTGTTTTAGGTGTGATGGCATTTTCGATTGCTTCGAGATCGAGGATAAATCCATCTTCCTCTATCGTAGGCACTAACACAGGTTTTCCCGATGCGATGACCACCTGACGAATGTGAGTGGAATAAGTGGGAGTCGGCAGGATAACTTCATCACCCGGATCAACAATCGCCATGATCGCTGCTGACAAGCCTTCGATAGCCCCAACGGTGAGCATGATCTGAGCTGGATTAGCATTGATGTTATTATCGCGCTTTAACTTCCTGACGATTTCTTCCCTTAATGGGAGCAATCCGGCGTTTTCCGAATATCCCCCCACTTTGCCATCTTGAATAGCTTTGATTGCCGCTTGTTTAATGTGTTCCGGTGTGTCAGAGGTCGGTTTTGCCCAAGAAAGGAAAGCGGCATCATCGACCTGCTTGGATAACCGGGTCATTTCATGGATCGCCGACTTTTGAATCTGAGCTACTCTGTCCGAGATATGCCCTCGTGTGTTCATCTTGGTACTCCTTTTATTATTATCAATCGTAATCTAATCTTGTTTGTTCGTCACTGATTGCTGGCGTGATTATTTCCTTCCATGTGGGCGTATCCCAAGTACCTAGATTGCCGTTAAGGTTCAAGTACTTTTGCTGGATGGAATGTGTGCCAATAACCACTTTATCCCCGAAACGCTCGGTGATAAACTTAGTGAAGAATTCAATGTGGGGACATGGATGGTAGCCAACGACGAACCCCGTTGCCAGGTGTATGACTTCAGCGCCGTTCTTGAACATCTCAGCGGGATCATACTCGATGTTCCCACCAGGGCATCTGCCACAGGTCATATAGCCGACTAAATTCACTTCCTGTCCCTTGTAAATGCTTAAAACTCCTACTCAGTTTTTGGAGAGCGAAAACATTTTCCACCAGCTCAAGTGTTGTACTGGTCACATATAATGATGCCAAGTTTAACAATGTCTTGCATCATATTTTCTCCAAAGTACTCTTTGACGATAGCTGCATGTATTAAATGTTAATATAAGAATATAATATCCAGATCATAGTCATCAAAACGAACAATCGAAAAGCTATGCAATTCTTCATGAAGATTTTACCTCGATCCAAAGATAAATTTAAAAATGAACCGCACATTCCCTTACATATCTCGTCTTTATAAAGTGTTAGATTTAATTGCCTGAAAGACAACCCATCACCCAACAGGCGAAAACGAGACGTTTAAAGTTACCTTATCGCTGGATTGGGATCAGAAGTTCTGCTCGCCACGAGGAGTGCTTTCGTCATATCTCAGCATTTCGATGATCCTTTAAAATGCCATACGAATACGTTCCTCTCTTTAAATTTCATAAATAACCTTGGCAGGGCTTGAGTCCTTCCAAGCTTGCGATATTATTTAGAACACAATATATTGTGTTCTAAATATTAGTGAATTTGTCATGCTTGAGCATGATGAACTAGTCGATAAAGTACTGATCACTGTTTGCAAGAAAACACGAGCTATCGACTTGCACACAAGGAAATTGATCAAGTCGATGGCGCTCATGTGGCGGGAAACGCCGCGCTATGTTCAGCGACTCCGGCAATTTCGAATCAGGCGCAATTAATCAGGAGAGACTTTGAACTCCAATTACATATTATGGGGAATTATTGCTATTTACATGACTTTCATATTTTTGAAAGGTGTGTTCAAAGCAAAACAAATCCATAATTCCGACGACTACTTAGTGGCTGGTAGATCTGTCCGATGGTTCCTGTTGTTTGCTACCATGGGTGCAACAATAATTGGTGGCGGATATTCAATTGGCGCGGTTGGGAAAACTTATGAGCTTGGGCTGGTATGGGTTTTCGTTTTCGCCGGAGCGTATTTTCATTTTATTTTCTCAGGCTTAGTGGTTGCTCCACAGTTCCGGGAAGCGAAACTCTACACTGTCGCCGGATATTTTGGCTATCGATTCGGCGAGAGACCAAGAATGATTGCCTTGATCCTGTCAGTACTGTTTTCAATTTTTATAGTTGCCGCGCAAATGGCAGCTTTCGGTACGGTTTTAGCCACAATCATGCCCAACTTTGCAGAAAACATTACGGTCTTGCGCTGGGCGATTTTCATTGGTGGTATGATGGTGGTCATCTACAGCACCGCAGGCGGTTTGCTGGCGGTCATGCACACCGATATTTATCAGTTCGTGGTGCTGTTTATCGGTTTTCTGATTACGTTTTTTCTTTGTGTTCCTGATATTATCGGTTCCTGGGGGGAGATCACAACGAAAATGCCGGCAAACTTTTTCCAAGCTGAAGGCGGAAAGGGCTGGCTTTTTCTCATTACGACCTTCCTGGCGTTCTTTGTGGGTGAAACCTTCGGTCCCGCGTATGTCACACGCTACTGCGTTGCCACCAATGTTCGGGAAACAAAAATTGGCATCGCAGGTGTGGGCATTTTTCTGGGCATCACATTTCCTGTTATGCTGTTTTTTATCGCATTATATGCCCGAATCAATTTTCCTGACATTGATCCTCAGCAGGCATTGCCACTTGTGGTTCAGAAGCTGAACAATCCCTTCATCGCCGGGCTTATCATCGCCGCCCTTCTCAGCGCGGTGATGTCTTCAGCAGACTCCGCGTTAAACTCAGCCACTGCAATTTTTGTGAAAGACCTCTTTGAACATCAGCTCGGATGGGGGAAGAAAGGCGACAAATATCTTCTGAAGCTTGCTAGAATCTGCACGGCGGTTCTGGGAATCATCTCAATGCTGGTTGCGATACTTTGGTCAGATATTATTGGCATTCTACTTTTTACATATCATATCTGGGCGCCCGCAATTATCCTTCCGGTGGTCGTTGGCGTGATAAAGAAAGGCAAAGCGATCAAATACTCAAAAACGATCTTCATAACCATGATAGTGTCAATCTGTGCGACGTTTGTCTTCCGCGCGACATCGTGGGCGAGCTCTTTCGATCCCGCCGTTTTTGGAGTGCTGATTTCCTGCGTTGTGTTTTTCGGATTAAATCCGTTTGTCAAGAACAAGGCGTAAACTGCCGAGAAACATGAAGCGTCAAATTTGTGTGGGATACTTGACAACCTTTCAGGTATTTCCTGTTATTTATTTCGTCGGAGAAAAACATTGTGAACCAAAACGATCTCATAGATATTCGGAGATTACTGCACCAAAACGCGGAGCTTTCGTGTCAGGAAGCCAAGACCGCGAGACTTGTGCAGAATATTCTCCAAAACGCACACCCAGATGCAATTGTAAATAACATTGCCGGAAATGGTATCGCTGCCGTTTTCAATGGCAAAGGAGATGGACAAACCGTTTTATTTCGTTGCGAGCTGGATGCCCTGACTATTCCAGAGTCTATTCAAACGCCGCATGGTTCAACTAATGATGGCGTTTCGCATAAATGCGGGCATGATGGCCACATGGCAATTATGCTAGGATTAGCCCATCGCTTGTCAGAAAATCCACCTGACAAGGGGCAGGTCGTGCTGCTGTTTCAACCTGCCGAAGAGACTGGCGAAGGCGCACAACTAGTCATTGATGATGAGACATTCCAGAAACATGTTCCACAACCGGACTATGTTTTTGCTTTGCATAATCTGCCCGGATACCCACTGGGGGAAATTGTTGTGCGGGATGATGTTTTCGCATCGGCTTCCATCGGCATGATTGTTGACCTGGAAGGCGCAACATCTCATGCCGCAGAACCTCAGGAAGGACGCAGTCCTGCGATGGCGTTGTCTCAAATAATACAGGGATTAAGCGCCGCGCCACAGTTTTACACGGCGCTACATGAGGCATGTCAGGTTACGATCATACATGCCCACCTCGGAGAAATCGCCTTTGGCACATCGCCGGGGTACGGTCAAGTCTCGGCAACTTTGAGGTCACACTCGACAGATGTTCTAGAAAAAATCAAACAGGTCTGTGTGCGGATAGTTGAGAATATTGCCAAAGCTTACGAATTGGATTATTCGATTCAATGGCGCGAGGAATTCCTTGCGACTGTCAATCAAAAAAGAGCGGTTGAAATTATCAAAGCTTCAGCGGGGGAGTGCAAGTTCGCGATAACCGAACCGAATACTCCATTTCCCTGGTCGGAAGACTTCGGACGCTTTATGAATATGTACAAAGGCGCACTATTCGGTTTGGGGGCAGGTAAAAATCAACCAGCTTTGCATCATCCTGATTATGATTTCCCAGATGAACTGATTGAGACAGGCGTGAACATATTTGAGGCGATTTTACATCGAACTGTTAAAGAGGACGGCTAAAACAAATGATTAGTATTTTAAATCTTCAGGATACCCCGCAATGATAGCTTCTTCAGTTATTGAACTCAGCAAGAGCGCACTCAAGAAGAATTTGGCATTCCTCAGGAAGCAAATCGGGAAAGACACTATTTTCTCATCCGTCATCAAGGGAAATGCCTATGGTCATGGCATTGAGGTCTTTGTGCCATTGGCTGAGGAATGCGGTGTCAGACATTTTTCAGTTTTTGATGCTTCTGAGGCATTGCGAACTCTGAACAGCCGGGTGCGAGACAGTGATATCATGATCTTAGGTTCAATTGATAACGCTCAGCTTGAATGGGCGGTGGAAAATGACATCTCTTTTTACATCTATGGTATTGATCGGCTGAAAGCGGCAATTAAGGCTTCGGAAATGATCGGCAAGCCTGCGAAAATCCATATCGAGCTTGAAACCGGTCTTAATCGAATGGGTCTAGAAGATGAAAATCTGGACGATGTGATAAATGCAATCAAGGAAAAGCCGCATTGTATTAAAATTGAAGGTGTTTGTACACATTTTGCCGGAGCTGAAAGTGTTAATAATTATCTGCGCGTGCAAAATCAAATTGCAAAATACAATCAAATGGTTGCGGATTTGAAGCAGAAAAATGTTGACATAGGACATCGCCATGCTGCGTGTTCTGCCGCATGTTTTAATTACCCACAAACGATCATGGATATGGTGAGAGTTGGAATCGCACAATACGGATTCTGGCCAACCAAAGAAACCATGTTGCATTACAGCCTGGGAAATTCGGATACTTTCGGCAAGAGGTTTAAAGATCCTTTGAAGCGGGTGCTGAAGTGGAAGAGCCGTGTTATCAACGTCAAACAGGTTAAGTCCGGAGAATTTGTCGGATATGGAACCGTATATCAGACATCACGGGTGCAGAAAATTGCTTCCGTTCCGGTGGGATATTTTCATGGATTTTCGCGAAATCTGAGTAATCTTGGGCGGGTGCTTATTCATGGCAAGCGGGTTTCTGTAGTCGGGCTCGTCAATATGAACATGATGATGATAAAAGTGACGGATGTTCCAAATGTTAATATCGGTGATGAGGTCGTTATCATTGGCAAGCAAAAAAGGCTGGAAATTACGGTCGGATCGTTCAGCGATATGACGAACAACCTGAACTATGAAGTATTGGTAAGTTTGCAGCCAGAAATTCCGCGAATTGTGGTGGAGTGATGTTATTGCAGTGAGTGTGCTAGGGGGTGGGGCTCAAGGAAAATCGTCACATCGTCACATATTGATGGTATATTTATGTAAATACAGGATATGCGATGTGATAGAACGGTGATGGAATGGTGATGGAATGACGGAGTTCTTTTAATTCACAACAGATGAAACGGATTTAACGGATTAATAATTGTTCCCACGCAGGAGCATGGGAACAAGGTGGACTAGAAGTCTGGTTCGAAACCCCTATTTCCAGCACACTACTCAAATGTCTATCCT
>CAZAGU010000097.1:1349-13501 GCA_964484805.1 uncultured bacterium | reverse complement strand
CACCGAGGGCACACCGCTTCGACAGCGGCGAATGTGTAGCCAGACGACGAGAGCCAGTGGAATCGCAAACAGCGCGAAGAATGGTGATGCGAATGTCATAACGTCGCTCCTCCGTTCTCGGTCGCTTCAGTTGTCGGAGCATCGGCTTGGACAGGCGGCACGGTTTCGGTCGGTTTAGTTTTCTCGACATACTTGAACCCCGCCTCGAGGCAAGAAATATGATCCTCGCGATGGGGTGTAAATTTGGCGAACTTCACAAGGTCAGAGGCTTGGATAATTTTCCTGACAGATTCCTTGGTTTCCAAGCTATTTGACCAGATTTTAGCGCATTGCATAAGTTCGTAGCTGGTCATTTCGGGAGCGTTGATGTCAAACCGCCCGCCGATGTAATCCTTGACGATCTCGCTGAGTTCGCTGTAATAGGGCAAAACCTGCTCGCCGCCGGGCAATCCTCTGGCTTTCAACTCTTCAAGTCTCTCTATAGCAACTAAAAACGCTGGTCGCGGTGGAGGCGTGTAGGCAGGCAGCTCGCCATTGTCGCGACGGAACTTCCGCCACAGGATGTAACCGCCGATGCCCAAGCCTATCAACGCCAGCAAGCCAATCAACCACGGCAACATCTCGCGGAAAGACATTTTTAGCTTGATGGGCGGTTTGATGTCCTTGAGCCCACTGAGCGAATCTTCCGGAGCTATCACACTGGCGACATTGACTCTGCCCAGAGCGGCGAAAGTGGTGTCGGAGCGTCCCTCGCTGTGAATGACCAGCGGTAGATCGGGCAGATCAGTTTCGCCCGGCTTGAACACGGATACAACATAGCGGAGCGACCGCTCTGCGCCTTTGAAACTGAGCGTATCGAATTTGATAACTTCCGCCGGTGAAAAATCGTCCTGCGTGGGGAAACTTACCGTCTCGCCGGGTAGGACATTCAGGCTGAGTATAACCTCGACCGGATCACCGACGGTGATTTCGCGCGGTGTAACATCAACCGACACATTGGATGCCGCCTGAGCGAATGTGAACGCCAACAGGATGAACAGCAGAGCGAAGCTTGTCATTCCAGCAGCTTTTGTCATTCCAGCGAAGGCTGGAATCCATCGCATTGTTCCCGTGTTTCCAGAGGGTAAAACTTTTAAACTGGATTCCCGGTCAAGCCGGGAATGAGGAGTGCGGAGTGTTCTGTCTTCTCGGCTATGGGTGACCTGATTGGACGTTTTTAAAGCGTTGGGCTCCAGCCTTCGCTGGAGCGACAAAGTGTCGGTGCGTCGAACTCTCGCCATGATTGGGAAAGTGATACTCGAAATCTTATGGGGTTGCTTCGTCGCTTCGCATCCTCGCAACGACAGTGCCGGGGTTCGGGTGGCATGTCCGGCTTGCCCGGACAGGTTTCTTACGTTCCTGCTCATCGGCGACGCTCCCGCGTTCGGAAGAATTTGACCAATGGCGGGAAGTAAGGCTGGTCAATCGGCAGTTCAACTCGGTCAACGCTGATGCTCTTGAAAAATGTCCGCCGTTCTGCTTCCCACCCGCGCGCCTCGTCGCTGAAGGATTTCCTCACCGCCGCAGATGATGTGTTCACCCAGCGGATGGTGCCGGTCTCGTTGTCGCGCATAGGAATCATTCCCACCGAAGGGATTTCGCGCTCGCGAGGATCGAACAGCTCCAGCGCTACCACATCATGCTTGCGGCTGGCGACCTTTACAACGTTCTCGTAGCCACGGTCGAGGAAGTCGCTCATCATGAACACGACAGCTCGTTTGCGCAGGGCGTGAAGCGCGTACTCCATCGCCGTCGAGATGGAAGTGCCCTTGGATTGCGGCTCGAACGCCAGCACATCGCGGATTAGGCGCAAGATGTGTTTCCTGCCTTTCTTGGGTGCGACAAAGTGCTCGACCGTGTCGGAAAAGAGCAACAAGCCCACTTTGTCGTTGTTCGTCAAGGCGCAAAGGGCGAGCAGAGCCGTCAGTTCGGCGGCGACCTCCCGCTTGACGAGCGCGAGGTCTTTGTCCTGCCACTTGGAATCCGCGGCTGATACCTGCGTGCCGAAGTTTCCGGAGCCAGACACATCCACCATCAGCAAGATCGTCAGCTCGCGTTCTTCGCGGAAGATTTTCACATAAGGCGAATCCATGCGCGCCGAGACGTTCCAGTCAATGCTTCGGATGTCATCGCCGGGGATGTATTCGCGCACTTCGGCAAAATCCATGCCCTGTCCTTTGAAGATAGACTGGTATTTTCCGCCGAAGACATCGCGAACCTGTACGCGAGTGCGCAACTCCAGTAGCTTGACTTTTTTCAGCAGGTCAGAGCTGACTGTCTTTTTGCCCTCGTCTTTATCTTTCACCATATCGGACATTTTTTATCGTGTTGTTGTTTTTCGTTTTCTTTTCAGCATCATTTTGCCTACGTTGCTCCCTAATTTCCCTCCTCATCCCCAACTTGATTGGGGATGAGGAGAAACGTTTTCAGGGTTATTCTTCCTTATGTCATACCTGCGAAGGCAGGTATCCATCGCTTTCATCCCTGGTTCTTCACCCCGGAATGCAGTCGCTTCCGGGCTACAATGGGAGCCCACCGCATTCATCCCCTCCCCGTCATCGCGAGGAAGCGAAGCGACGAAGCGATTTCATCAGAGTTCGAGAATCACCCCCACAATCATCGAGCCCACCAAACGCCACCCAACCACGTCGTACCGGCGAAAGCCGGTACCCAGATTTGATTTTTAAGGGTCATTCTTCCTTTAAAAGGAATTTCTTCCACAGATTTCTCAGATTGAACAGATTGGGAAAAATTGCCCCTAATCTGTTTCATCTGTTTAATCTGTTGTGAATTAACGACATATATTCAAACTCTCAATCTGGATTCCCGGTCAAGCCGGGAACGAGGAGAAAAAGGAAGAACAACTGATTGGACGTTTTTAAAGCCCTGGATGCTGTTCACCAGAGGTGAACAGTGGCAAGCCAATGACCAGCCTTCGCAGGTATGATAGCGGACAGTGTCCGCTGTGGATTACGTCAGATTCACCACCCGAAACGCAGATTGCTTCGTTGCTTCGCGCCTCGCAAAGACGGGTGGTGAGGTTGTCATACCTGCGAAGGCAAGTATCCACCGCATTCATCCCCTCCCCGTCATCGCGAGGCACGAAGTGCCAAAGCGATCTCATCAGAGTTCGAGTTCACATTTTACCTATCGAGCTCGCCAAACGCCACTTAACCACGTCGTACCAGCGAAAGCCGGTACCCAGATTGAGATTTTTGGCGTTCCCACGCAGGAGCGTGGGAACGAGTAAACAAACCGGACATGCCACCCAAAGAGATTGCGTCGGGCTAAAGCCATATTCGCGGCAAACAGCATGGGTTTCCGAACCACTCCATCCCCATTATGGCACTTCAAGGTGTCCGAAAATGCTACTGATGATGTCGTCCGATGTCATTTCATCCGCCTCAGCCTCGAATGTAACCATCACACGATGGCGTAATATCTCAAATCCAACTGCGCGAATGTCTTCTGGCACAACATAGCCCCGCTTGGCGAGGAAGGCGTGAGCCTTGGCGGCTTTGGCGAGGTATATCGAAGCACGCGGCGATGCACCGTACATGATCTTGTTTTTCAGCTCACCCAAGCCAAACTTTTCCGGGAAGCGCGTGGCAAAAACAATGTCGAGGATGTAGTTTTCAATCTTCTCCTCAAGGTGAATCTGATCGACCAGCTTGCGGGCGTTGATGATCTGCTCTGGCGAAACTACCTTCTGAACCTTGTCGGCTGATGATGAATCACCCTGCCGCAAAATCTGCAATTCGTCCTCGCGCTCAGGATAGGTGATTATCACCTTCAGCATGAAGCGGTCAATCTGAGCTTCGGGCAACGGATATGTTCCCTCCTGTTCGATGGGATTCTGAGTTGCCAGCACTAGAAACGGCGTTTCCAGCGGATAGGTTGTATCGCCGATGGTAACCTGTCGCTCCTGCATGGCTTCTAGCAATGCGGATTGAACCTTGGCGGCGGCGCGGTTGATTTCATCCGCCAGAATCAGATTGGCGAAGATGGGACCCTTCCTGACCTGAAATGTGGCTTCTTTTTGATTGTATATCAGTGTGCCGATGAGATCAGCTGGCAAAAGGTCAGGGGTGAACTGAATCCGATGGAACGATGTGTCAATCGCCCGTGACAATGCCTTGACCGCCGTGGTTTTTGCCAATCCGGGGACGCCTTCCAGCAATATATGCCCGTCAGCGAGCAAGCCGATCAGCAGGCTTTTCACCATCATCTGCTGTCCGACGACCGCCTTGCTTAATTCATGTTGAATTGCCTCCACGAAGTGACTTTGTTTTTCTATCTCTTCGCGGAGTACGTTAATCGTTTCAAAATTCATTGCAAAATCCTAAATTAACATAACTTGTTCAAACTATTGAACAGTAGTTGACGTTTACAATCTGTTGTAACTCATTCGCAGTCGAAAAGTTCCTGATTTCCAGTTCCACTGAAAGCCGTTAAAAAAATTTATGTGTGCCTACACTCCAAAAGACCCAGAAATGACCGTTTCGGAAGGTCATATCCTGCCTGATGAAAACCATATCATCCGACGCATGGAGATAAAAATCCCCAAGGGGAAAATTCCCGAACGCCTCGACATCTTCCTCACCCGGCAGGTTACCGAAATTACTCGTTCACGCGCTAAGGAGCTAATTGAACTGGGCATTGTCAAGATTGACGGCAAAAAATCGAAAGCTTCCCACAAAATTCAGCCGGGTGAATTCATCGAGCTTGAAGTTTTAACTCGCCCGCCGCTGGAAATTCTCCCACAAGACATACCGCTTGACATCGTTTTTGAAGACGAGTGGCTGATTGTTATAAATAAACAACAGAGTATGGTTGTCCATCCGGCTCAAGGCAACAAAGACGGCACGCTCGTCAACGCTCTGCTGGCACATTACGGGAAAGGAACACTTGCTGAAACCAGCGACCCCGACCGCCCCGGAATTGTTCATCGTCTTGATAAAGATACGTCCGGAGTGATGGTTGTGTGCAAACAAGTAGCCGCTCTTTCAAAATTGGCGCAAGCATTCCGGGAACACACTATTGAGCGAGAATACAACGCCATCGTCTGGTGGCCCTTCGCCAAACGGACAGGAGTCGTGGATATGCCGCTCGGCAGGAGCATCAGCGACCGCAAGAAATATACAATACGAAAAGATGGCAAACCAGCTCGAACACACTACAAAGTGCTGGAGACTTTTGATTTTTTAACGCTAACTTCATTTCGACTTGAGACTGGTCGGACGCATCAGATCCGCATTCACGGGTCACACATTGGTCATCCGGTCTTCGGAGATGGCGAATACGGCGGTCGAAATCGACAGCTTGGTAAATTAACATCAGCTCAACGGCGCGAAGTTGCCGAATATTTAGCACGCATAGATCGGCAAATGCTCCACGCCAGAACTTTGGGATTTGAGCACCCTGTCACCAAAGAAACCATGCACTTTGAAGTTGACCCGCCCGAAGATTTCCAGTGGTTGCTTAAATCCGTTCGGGATTTAAAGGCATTTCGCGAACGGAGTGCAGATTTTTCGCAGGGTAAACGACCTTAAAACCGTAAATTAGGCACAAAATTCACTAAGAGTAAAAAATTGGGTTGAATATCCTCAAAAGGGCTTGAAGAACCCTTAACTTTTTCCTAATTTAAACTTCCCTAAGATAATTCGACAGAATCATTTACTTTGTAGAAGTTGAGGAGAGAAATATGGCTGAAATAGCTTCCTTTCGAGGTTACAGATTTAATAAGGCCGTTGTTGGCGACTTGAACAAAGTCATGGCGCAGCCTTATGATCAGATTGATGATACATTGCGTGATAAGTATTTCGAGCGCAATGAGCACAATGTTGCCCGCATAATCAAAAACGCCCCTAAAGAAGGCGATACGGCTAACGACAATCAGTACACTCGCGCCGCTGAATTATGGGAAAAGTGGATTGAAGGACGCATTTTGACCCGTGAAAATGGTCCCGCGATCTATCCATATTTTCAAGAATATACTGTTGAAGGCAAATCATACTTGCGCAAAGGTTTGATTGCCATGGTTAGCCTTGATGATGACAAGGCTGAGGTGAAAGCCCATGAGCATACGCTTTCTGGACCAAAAGCCGACCGCCTGAAACTGATGAAAGCCACCGAAGCAAACGACGGTCAGATTTTCATGCTCTACAAAGACCCGGAGCAGAAGATCAATGAGATCATTGACTCCGAGCTTATCGGTGCTGATCCTATTGCCAAAGTAACCGACGATGTTGGTGCAGTTCATAAGCTGTACAAAATCACTCGTCCCGGCGCTGTTGCTGACATTGCTGAGCTGTTTGAAGAACTAGCGTTGTTCATTGCCGATGGCCACCATCGCTATGAAACAGCCATGAATTATATGACATACTGCAAAAAGCGCAACTGGCAACCAGTCAAAGCGACTGCCTCAGAAAACTTCACGCACCGCATGATGACAATGGTCAACATGTTTGACCCCGGCTTGAGCGTTTTACCAACGCATCGCCTCGTTCACTCGCTTGCCAAATTCAACGTTGATAAGTTCTTGAAGAAAGTTACAGAGAACTTTGAAGTCAGCTCATTTAATGACCGTGCTGAACTCTATTCAGCCTTAGACGAAGCGTTGGCGAATAATGTTTCCGCTTTCGGTTTCTACGCTGAAGGTATGTCGGATTATAAGATGCTGAAACTTCAGAACCTTGACCTGATGAATTCACTCGTCAAGGGCGACCAGTGCGACGCATGGAAAAAACTGGACGTGACCGTGCTCCACACAGCTTTGCTCGACCAAATTTTAGGCATCGACAAAGACAAGCTTGCTGCCGAGACCAATGTCCGCTACATTCGTGGCCGCAACGAAGCGTTGGACACTGTTGGCAAGGATGGTATTCAGGCTGTTTTCTTGCTTAATCCAACTCGGGTTGATCAGGTTAGTGAAGTGGCATCTGCTGATGAAAGAATGCCGCAGAAATCAACGGACTTCTTCCCGAAATTACTGACCGGTATGGTGATGATGAAGATGCAGATTGACAAAAGCATGGGCTTGGCAGTTTACGAAGCAGAATAATGCTTCACGACTTCCACTGAAATTAAGAGCCGCTCATTAAATACTGAGCGGCTCTTTTTTATGCATTCTCAACTTAACCCTCACATCCAAATAAAGAAAAGCGCCACTGAAAAATAACAGCGGCGCTTTTCATTAATGCGGTCTATTTAAAGCCGATTAGTCGATGACTTTAGCCTTGATGTCGCCGAATTCGAGGATAATGTAATCTTCGTTGTCCAAGCTAATCTCGGTGCCGCCGTATTTGGCATAGATCACCATGTCGCCAACGTTCAAGCTTTTTACGACTTCTTCGTCAGTTCCAATAGCAATGACTTTGCCAGTCTGCGGTTTTTCTTTGGACGCTGTGGCTGGAATAATAATTCCACCACCAGATGTCCGTTCGCCTTCTTCTTCTATCGGCTTAATGACCACCCGGTCGCCTAGGGGTTCTAATTTCATGGCCATTCCCTCATATTTTTATGTGTTAAAATTTCTTCACTGAAACTGATTCGCTTCACGCGAATCTATCTAATGTATGCCCAACGCTCTATCAATCTTGGTCTTGTCAAATCCCACTATCGGACGATTGTCAATCAGAACAACTGGCACACCGGTTTGTCCCGTCATGCGCACCATATCGCGTCCCGCGCGCTCATCCTTAGCAACATCAATCTCTTTGAATCGAACCCGATTCGTTTGCAAATATTGTTTGACTTTCCGACACCATGAACAACTCGACGTTGAAAATAACACGACTTTATGTTCTTTCTGAGTCTGTTCCAAAGGACACCATTTCTTTCGTTTTTGGTTCTTTGAGCCTGCACAAATCATTTGCAGGCTGTCAATCCGAAGCGAGACTCCAACCACCTCTTCATGATTAAATACCGAACACAGAATTAAGATGGCTCCTCTTCTTCACCAACTGAACTTCAAGGTTCGGCGATTTAGTACATTCCGCCGCCCATGCCGCCCATGCCGCCACCGGGCATTGCTGGCATTGGGTCTTCCTTGTCATTTGGGTTGTCGTAGATAACCGCATCGGTCATCAGTAACAACGCGGCAACGGAAGCTGCGTTTTCAAGGGCGCTTCTGGTCACCTTGGTCGGGTCAATCACGCCAGAAAGAAGCAGGTCTTCGTAAACTTCTGTGTGAGCGTTGAAACCAAATCCAACTTCATCACTTGCGCGAACCTTTTCGACAACCACAGCGCCGTCAAAGCCAGCATTCTGTGCGATCTGACGAATGGGTTCTTCAATGGCGCGGCGGATAATCTTGGCACCTAACGCCATGTCACCGGTCAATTCAAGTGTGTCAAGGGCAGTCTGTGCTCTCATCAGGGCAACGCCGCCACCGGGGATGATGCCTTCTTCGACTGCGGCGCGGGTTGCGTGCAGTGCGTCTTCAACGCGGGCTTTCGTTTCTTTCATTTCGATCTCGGTCGCGGCGCCAATGTTCAACACGGCAACACCACCGGACAATTTCGCCAGACGTTCCTGCAGTTTTTCGCGATCGTAGTCTGAGCTTGAAGATTCAATCTGACGACGAATGGCTTCGCAACGTCCCTTGATGGCTTCGGTTGTGCCAGCGCCTTCAACGATGGTCGTGTTATCTTTGTCGATAACAACGCGCTTGGCGGTTCCGAGGTCGCTGATTGTGGCTGTCTCGAGCTTAAAGCCAATTTCTTCACTGATGACGCGGCCACCAGTCAGGATGGCGATGTCTTCAAGCATGGCTTTTCGGCGGTCGCCGAAGCCCGGAGCCTTGACGGCTACGATCTTGATTGTGCCACGGAGTTTGTTGACAACCAATGTTGCCAATGCTTCACCGTCAACATCTTCAGAGATAATCAACAAGCCTTTGCCCATCTGCGCGACTTTTTCAAGCACGGGCAGAAGGTCTTTCATCATGGAAATCTTCTTGTCATAGATCAGAATCATCGGGTCGTCGAGTTCTGCTTCCATGCTGTCAGGATTGGTGATGAAATAAGGGGAAAGATAGCCGCGGTCAAACTGCATACCTTCAACGAGATCAACGGTAGTGTCTGTGCCGTTTGCTTCTTCAACTGTGATAACGCCGTCTTTGCCGACTTTTTCCATCGCTTCTGCGATCAAGCCGCCGATAGCGTTGTCGTTGTTTGCGCTGATCGCGCCGACTTTAGCGATGTCGCTCCAGTTTGCGCCGATTGGCTTTGACATTTCCTGAAGTTTTGCAACAACGGCTTTAACAGCAATTTCGATGCCGTGCTTCAGTTCCAGAGGATTTGCGCCAGCGATGACGTTGCGCAGGCCTTCAGCGTAAATGCCTTGAGCCAACACTGTGGCGGTGGTTGTTCCGTCGCCAGCGATGTCGGAAGTCTTGGATGCTACTTCGCGAACCATCTGAGCGCCCATATTTTCAATGGCGTTCTCAAGTTCGATTTCCTTGGCGACTGTAACGCCGTCTTTGGTGGAAGTCGGGGCGCCGAATTTCTTGTCGATTAAGACATTGCGACCCTTGGGTCCTAATGTAACTTTGACAGCGTTGGTCAGTTTGTCAACGCCGATCTTTAATGTCTGACGCGCTTCGAGGTCAAACTTAATTTCTTTGGATGGCATGTGCGTTTTCTCCTGAAATCAATTATTAACGTGTTTTGTGAATTTCTGTAAGGTTTTTGTTAGCACTCTTCTTGAAAGGGTGCTAACAATCGGACAAAATATATACCTCCCTGAGTCGTTTGTCAAGCCTCTCGACTGTCTTTGATGAGGTATTATATCAAATCCAGCTAGCCAGTTTTATTCGAGCTTTGCTTCTTTAACTTCATATACGGCAAATGAGTTCCAAAAGTTTGCGCAACCATTTTGTACTTCCTCTTTTTGAGCTCGTAGTTAATCTTTCTTGCCTCGCTTAAAGTTGCTTTGCTGAGAAGAAATACACTATTGCCTTTGAATTAGGCTTGAAAGTTCCGTTGCTATGTTTTATATTATGGTCTTAAGTAATTTGGATAATTGTGATTTTACAAGAAGATTTTTCTTTTTAATAGGTTAAGGAGTTTTAATGGCTAAAGAATTCAAGAACTTCATCAACGGTGAATGGGTAAATCCAGACTCAAATGAGTGGCTGGAAAACCGCAATCCCGCCGATTGGGATGAAGTTATCGGACTGTTCCCGCGCTCGCTGACCAGCGACGTGGACCGGGCGATTGCAGTTGCTCGCGAAGCATACAAAACATGGCATCTGGTTCCCGCTCCCGAACGTGGCGCTATCCTGAAACGGGCTGGAGACATCATGGCTGAGCGCAAGGAAGAACTCGCCCGCGATATGACTCGCGAAATGGGCAAGGTTCTGGCTGAAACACGCGGCGACGTGCAGGAAGGCATCGACACATTTTACTATGCCGCCACCGAAGGTCGCAGGTTGTTCGGGCACACTGTCCCATCAGAAATGCCCAACAAAATGAACATGAGCTTCCGCATTCCCATCGGCGTGGCTGGCTTAATTACCCCTTGGAATTTCCCGATGGCGATTCCCTGCTGGAAGAGCATTCCCGCAATGTTATGCGGCAACACAGTAGTCATCAAACCCGCAACCGACACTCCTTTGACCGTGTCGCATCTGGCTGAAATCTACACCGAAGCCGGCATTCCTCCCGGCGTGTTTAACGTCGTTCACGGCGGCGGTAGCTCGGTTGGCAACGCCATTGTGAACCATCCTTCAGTCAGTCTCATCAGCTTCACAGGCTCCTCATCGGTTGGCAAGAGGATCAATTCGTTAGCAGGCGCAACCTTGAAGCGCGTTTCGCTCGAACTCGGCGGTAAAAATGCGCAGGTCGTCATGGATGACGCGAACCTCGAACTCGCCGTTGATGGCGCACTGTGGGGTGCTTTCGGCACAACTGGTCAACGTTGCACCGCAACCAGCCGGCTAATCATTCACGAAAACGTTCACGATCAATTCGTTGAAATGCTCGTCAAAGCCGCAAACAACCTCAAAGTTGGCAACGGTTTGAACCCTGAAAACAAGATTGGCCCCGCGATTAACGAAGCCCAGCGCAATAGCGTTGACGGCTACGTCACCATCGGCAAGATGGAAGGCGCTGAACTGGTTTGCGGTGGCAAGCCCAACACCAAAGGCGAAAATGCCAAGGGTTGGTTCTACGAACCGACAGTCTTCACGGGCGTTACCCGCGAAATGCGCATCTTCCAGGAAGAAATCTTCGGCCCAGTTCTGTCAGTTGTCAAAGTAAAGAACTTCGAGGAAGCTTTAGAAGCGCACAATGACTGCATCTATGGCTTGTCTTCTTCCATCTACACGCAAGACATCAACCTCGCTTGTCGGGCGATCCGTGACTTTGAAGCGGGCATCACTTACATCAATGGCCCAACCATTGGCGCTGAATGCCACATGCCATTTGGCGGCGTGAAGCAAACAGGCAACGGGCACCGCGAAGGCGGCTGGCCTGTCTTCGAGTTCTACAGCGAAATCAAGACCGCCTACATTGATTTCTCCGGCAAACTGCAACGCGCTCAGATTGACAACTACTAAACCCTGAGTCCACGTTGTAAACTTTCTTGTGTAGGATTCCTTGCCTCAGGTTGGTCTGGCTTGCCAGATCAACCTGAAGTATTTGTATAGGCAAAGTATTTCCCTGAACGCCTCAGAACGATTCATTTACGTTTTCAAGGTTGCCAAGTCTTGCTATTCTGAACCTTGTGTTATGAGATTACCTGCTTTACATCATGAAAATAGTCATTAAACCTAAAGAGAGAAAAATGCCAAATTCTGAAGAAATATACTCGGAATTACTGGCTCTGCAAAAAGAAACAGAGCTGATTAGTTCCATTCAGAGCCTCATTGAGTGGGATGAGCGCACCCAAATGCCTGAAGCTGGATCAGGGCACAGGGCGGATCAATCTGCATTCCTCGCTGGTCTCGCACACAGCAAGCGCGTCAACCCTCGTGTTGGTGAACTTTTAGCCAATCTGGAAGCCAAAGGCTACAGCAAAGGCGACTCGGTCAAGGATGTCAACGTCCGCGAGTGGCGACGAGACTACGACCTGCACACCAAACTTTCCCGCGAACTGGTTGAAGACCT
>CAZAGU010000097.1:0-1249 GCA_964484805.1 uncultured bacterium | reverse complement strand
TTGCATCGTCATTTTCCTGCAGAACAGCAGGTGAAGCTTGTGAGCGAAATTTCTGCCGGAATCGGCTACAGAATGGACGAAGGACGCATTGACAAGACGACCCATCCTTTCTGCACCGGACTGGGACCCAAGGACATTCGCATCACCACACGGTACATCGAAGATTTCCTGAACAGCGCATTGTTCGGTGTTATCCATGAGACTGGTCATGCCATGTACGAGCAGCATATTCTGAACGAGCATTGGGGCACTCCCATGGGTGAGGCTGTATCGCTGGGGATTCACGAGTCGCAATCGCGGCTCTGGGAGAACATCGTCGGGCGAAGCTTGCCATTCTGGGAATATTGGTATCCAACAGCCCAGAAATATCTACCTGCTTTGGCGGATGTGTCGCTGGAAGATTTCCACTTTGCCATCAACGAAGTGAGTCCGTCACTCATTCGCGTCGAAGCTGATGAAATGACCTACAACCTCCACATTCTCCTGCGCTTTGAGCTTGAGCGGGAATTATTGGCCGGCAAGCTGGCGGTTAAAGATTTGCCTGATGCCTGGAACGCCCGGTTTAAGGAATACTTTGGCATTGAAGTGCCGAACAACAACAAGGGCTGCCTGCAGGATATTCACTGGAGCGCCGGCTTGATTGGCTATTTCGCGACCTATTCGCTGGGAAATTTGAACGCCTCGCAGATATTCGAGAAGGCGATTGAAGACATCGGCAATCAGGACGACAATTTCCGCAAGGGTGATTTTGCTCCATTGTTGAATTGGCTGACGGCGAATGTTCATGTGCATGGACGGCGTTATAATTCCGCGCAAATGACCGAGGTTGTAACCGGCAAACCACTGGCGGCTGATGCTATGATCCGCTACTTGAAAGATAAATACTCGAAGCTCTATAGGATTGAGCTGTAGTGGAGGGGTGAATGCCTTGGATCCCAGACTTCCAAGCTGTCCGAGAATTCCGAAAAGTTTAAATTCCTCGTTCCCGGCTTGACCGGGAACCCAGATTAAGAGTTTAATGGTTATTTCCTTTATTCACAACAGATTAAGAAGATTTAACAGATTAGGGAAAAATGCCATTAAGAAAAACCTGTCCGGGCAAGCCGGACAGGCCACCCAGTACATACCCATTTAATCAAACAAATCTTTGTGCTCTTTGTGTTCTTGGTGGTAAGTGCTTTAAAATCTCAATCTGGGTACCGGCTTTCGCCGGTACGACGTGGTTTGGGACGGTTGGTGCGCTCGATAA
>CAZAGU010000096.1:9154-13512 GCA_964484805.1 uncultured bacterium | reverse complement strand
GTTTATCCTAACGAAAAAACAGCGGAAGAATTCCGCTGTCATGCCAGCGAAGGCTGGTCATTGGCTTGCCACTGTTCACCACTGGTGAACAGCATCCAGATTGAGAGTTTAAAGCCTTAACCACCAAGGACACAAAGAGCATAAAGGATTGTGTAGCTAGGGATGAAAGCAGTGGGTTCCTGCCTTCGCAGGTAGGACAGGATAGGGGGCATTTAACTCGCTCGATGATTTTGAAGGTTATTCTCGAACTCTTATGAGATTGCTTCGTCGCTTCGCGCCTCGTAAAGACAGTACGGGGTGTGGGTGGCCTGTCCAGCTTGTCCGGACAGGTTTATCCTAACGAAAAAACAGCGGAAGAATTCCGCTGTCATGCCAGCGAAGGCTTGCCACTGTTCACCACTGGTGAACAGCATCCAGATTGAGAGTTTAAAGCCTTAACCACCAAGGACACAAAGAGCATAAAGGATTGTGTAGCTAGGGATGAAAGCACTGGGTTCCTGCCTTCGCTGGAATGACATAGGGAACGACAGTAAGATCGAACTTAACAAAAGGGCTTCATGAAGCTCTCAGCAAATGAATTAGTCAAACGCTATGGTCAGCGAACCGTCGTTAATGGCGTGTCTGTGTCGGTTGAACAGGGCGAGATCGTCGGACTGCTGGGCCCAAACGGTGCCGGCAAAACGACGACTTTCTACATGATAACCGGCATGATAAACCCAAACGGTGGTTCGGTGACCCTCGGCGACCAGAAAATCACCCGGCTACCTATGCACCGTCGCGCCCGGCTGGGAATCGGTTATCTGGCACAAGAGCCGTCCGTATTCCGCAAATTGACCGTCGAAGAAAATCTGATGGCAATTTTGCAGATGATGCCGCTGAACCGAAAACAACGCCTTGAAAAAATGCACGGTTTGCTCGATGAATTCGGCATCACCAAGCTCAGCAAACAAAAAGCCCATACCCTGTCCGGTGGTGAGCGGCGACGATTGGAAATTGCCCGCGCGCTGGTAACCGACCCGAAATTCATCCTGCTGGACGAGCCATTCGCCGGAATCGACCCAATTGCAGTGCAGGACATTCAGAGCATCGTTCAGACTCTGAAGGAGAAAAACATCGGTGTGCTCATCACAGATCATAACGTCTATGAAACTCTTACAATCACCGACCGAGCGTATCTATTGTATGATGGGCAGATACTCAAAGCTGGCAATGCCGAGTTCCTGTCGGAAGATGCGCAGGCACGGGAGTTGTATTTGGGCGATAAATTCCGTCTGAACCGATAACCTCAGTACCCAAAGCTCGGTTTAGACGTTTTAAGGTTGTAAAACACACTCAGTATTTGATATACTTAAAGTGTGGAATGTCGGTAGTTCAGGATTTTTTAAGGAAAGCATTCAGAAAGTTGTCACACATTTAATATGCAGGGGCTAAGACAAGAACTTAAAATGCGGCAGGAAATGACGCTCCAGCCGCAGCAGATACTCCGGTCTGAGCTATTACAGCTCCCTATCCTTGATTTGCAAGCGCGGGTTCAGGCTGAGCTTATCGAGAATCCAACCCTTGAGGAAATCAGCGAGGAGTCGGATATTGATAGCGATTCGGAGGAATATTCTGCAGATATGGAAAAAACTGTTTCAGATTCCAACGAGGATGAGGAATTAGAAAAGCCTCACGAAGAAGAGAATCGAACAGTTGACTGGGATGATTTTCTCAATGATGGCGATCATTGGGAATATCGTGCCAAGAGTCGTTACAGCGGTGGCGAAGAGCAAACCGAAATCCCACAACCTTCGATCCCAACGCTCTCAGACCACCTTCATGAGCAATTGCATTTTGACTTGCTAACGCCCATAGAGACTGCCATTGGCGAAGAGATCATTGGTAGCATCAACCGCGACGGCAGGCTTGCGCCTGATGTTGATTTCGAGGAAATAGCCGAGTTGTTGAGTGTGACAGTCAACGAAGTTGAACTCATGCACTCCAAAATTCTGGAGTACGATCCCATTGGCATCGCCGCTCGTGATTTGCGCGAATGTCTTTTGGTTCAGTTAATTCACCATCAGCCTCCAGCGCCGATTGCCCGGCGGATGATTGAAGAATTCTGGGAAGATTTCTTTAACAAACGTTATGAAGTAATCGCCGAAAAGATGGACATTATGCTTGATGATGTCAAACAGTCATTCGAAATCGTCACCCACTTAAACCCCAAGCCCGGTGAAGGCAATTTTAACGAAAAGCAGAACTATATCATTCCCGATCTAATTGTAACCAAGATTGGCGATGAGTTTGAAGTTTATCTGAATGACGGCGACATCCCGAATTTTAGAATCAATTCTGCCTACCGCGAAATGTATCTGAACCGCAAAGGATCAGAAAAAACCGTTCGCGATTTTCTATCTCGCAAGCTTGAGTCTGCCCGTTGGTTTATAAATGCCATTCACCAGCGCCGCACCACGGTTTTGCGCACCATGCGGACGATTCTCGACCGGCAACCTGCGTTTTTCGAGCATGGTCCTTCTCATCTGAAACCAATGATTCTCAAAAACATTGCAGAAGAAATCGGTGTGCATATCTCCACGGTTTCCCGCGCCACACGAGGCAAATATGTGCAAACCGACTGGGGCGTGTTTGAGCTTAAGTATTTTTTCACAGATTCAATGACCACTCACAAAGGCGAGGAGGTCTCCAACCGCTCGATCAAAGAGCAACTGCGCGATGTTATTCATAGTGAAGACAAACTCAAGCCATACTCAGATCAGGAATTAACTGATATTCTCAATGAAAAGGGCTTCAACATCAAACGTCGCACCGTTGCGAAATATCGTGAGCAGATGCGAATTCCGGTCAAACGAATGCGCCGCATGATTTAATGTTACCGATTATTTTAACAATGGTTAACACTCAAGCAGATGATGAACTTGTTTAACTTCAGAATTTTACTGACGGCGGCTTTCCTCGCGTTGCTAAGCTTTGGAACGTTGGCATGTTTAAACGATCCGCCAGCATCTCCGCCACATGACAACCCTTGGGATCCTGAAAACCCGGAAATTCCACGCGCGCCGAGCAGTTTCCGTGCGCGAGCACTATCCGAGACGACCGTGCTTTTAACATGGGCGGATCAATCGGGCAATGAGGACGGCTTTAACATATTTGAGAAGTATTATTATTGCCCCGACTCAATCGAACTTGGCGCACATCTGGTAACCACACTACCGACGGATATTGACTCGTTGTTTCTGGCTAATCGTCCGCAGGCATTCTATAGGATTGACTACACCATCGAATCTTTCAATCAAGCCGGGCCTTCCAATTTCCGACCGATAGCCATAACTTCGACCTGTGAAGCCCCGCCGCTCCCGCCTGTAAATTTAACAGGGGAGCTATCTCAGGGTACTTTGATTACCCTCAATTGGACAGATCAATCGCTGATTGAAGAGCGATTTGAAATAGAGATTTCCCTCAACAATCCACTCGGTTATTTTTTACATTCGAGTGTGCCCGCGGATTCCGTTCTTGGCAGTCGCGACTGGAATGAAACTATAACGATTCAGCAGCCAGATGTCAGGCATTTTGTCCGAGTTCGGGCTGTGAATCGTTACGGCTCGTCGCAATACTCACCGGAAGTGATCGTCACGCCAGTGGGATAAGGGATTTTGACAATATAGTCAATCGAATTTTATCTAGTGAGGTGCCTCATGGTTGAATGGTGGGCTACTTTAGCTCCAGTTGAGAGGGTCTTTGTTGCCATAGCCTTCCCTTTTACATTGCTGACAATCGTTCAGTTTGTCCTTGAACTGGCGGGTTTTGGATCGGATCATCACAGCGGTGATGGTGGCATGGCTGATTCCTTTTTAACTGATGATGGTGGTTTTCTTGATCATTTCGCATTTTTCTCCGTTCGCAACCTGATATATTTCCTGATGATGTTCGGTTGGACGGGGCTCGCTTTTTCCAAGTTGGGCATTCCCAGTTTCGTTTCCATTATCATTGGCGTGATAGCTGGTTTGATTACCACTGTAATCTTTGGCTGGGTGTTCTACACTCTAAGCCGCTTTACCGAGAGCGGCAATGTCAAAACCACCAACGCCATCGGGAAAATTGGCAGTGTCTATCTGTCGATTCCCGGCAAGCGTCAGGGAACTGGCGTGATTCAGATTGCTTTTCAGGGTAGCACTCAGGAGATAAACGCCATGACCGACGGCGATCCTCTGGCTATTGGCAAGGCTGTGCAGGTTGTGGAAGTACTTGGCGGTAACACGGCGCTGGTCATTTCAGCTGATCAAATTGGCGTGGCGGTCTGATTGGGATGAATGCGGTGGATACCTGCCTTCGCAGGTATGACAGCGTGTGGGAGTGTT
>CAZAGU010000096.1:0-9054 GCA_964484805.1 uncultured bacterium | reverse complement strand
TGAATACAGGAAATAGCAGAAAAACTCTCAATCTGGGTACCGGCTTTCGCCAGTACGAGGAAAAGAGGGGATGAATGCGGTGGATACCTGCCTTCGCAGGTATGACAGCGTGTGGGAGTGTTTGACGCGCTCGATGATAGATGGCGTTTTACTCGTTCCCACGCTCCCGCGTGGGAATGCATAATCTGTTAAATCTGTTTCATCTATTGTGAATACAGGAAATAGCAGAAAAACTCTCAATCTGGGTACCGGCTTTCGCCAGTAGGAGGAAAAGAGGGGATGAATGCGGTGGATACCTGCCTTCGCAGGTATGACAGCAAGGGAAAATGCCCTGATTGGACGTTTTTAAAGCGCTGGGTTCCTGCCTTCGCAGGAACGACAATGTAGGGTGTCATGTCCGGCTCGTCCGGGCATTTTTTTAACCACAGGTTATCCATTAACCAACAAGAAACGTCGATATGAGCTCACAAAAGAATCCCATTCTATTGCATCCAATCATGTTTGCAATATATTCCGTCCTGTTTCTCTATGTTCATAATTTAAATCAAGCCCACGCCGCCGATCTGTTGTTTCCATCTTCTCTTGTCTTGTCAGTGGTGGTTGTTCTGTGGCTGGGGCTTGGGCTGTTGCTAAAGAGCTATGCCAAAGCGGCGTTGATTGTCAGCGCGGCAGTGATGCTCTTTTTTTCTTATGGGCATCTATATCATTTCATTCACTATTGGATGATCGGTAATTTTAAAATCGGCAGACATCGTTTTCTGTTACCGCTATATTTCTTCGCGTTTCTTGGCATTTTGGTTTTTGCCATCTTTAAGCGAAAATTTCCCGAAGGGCTATCTCGTTTTCTAAATGCTATGTCTGTGATATTGGTCGCAGTCTCAATTTACAATATCGCCGCCTATCATGTTGGGCGTTCTGGTGGTCAGGAAGCTAAAGCGGTTGCTGGCGCGATCAATCTTGACGTGTCCGAAGGCAGACCGGACATCTATTTTATTTTGCTCGATGGTCACGCCAATTCCGAAACCGTTGCCAGTTTGTATGGCTATGACAACAGCGCCTTCATTGATTCTCTGGAAGCGCTTGGCTTTTCTGTAACTCAACATGCCTACAGCAACTACAATCAGACCAATCTTTCAATGCCGTCCATTCTCGACATGCGCTATATAAATTTTCTTGCCCGGGAAGTGGGCGAGGAATCGATTGATGTTTCCATTCCCTGGAGTTTAATCCGCAATGGCAGAGTGTGGCAATCGCTTCGCAAGGCTGGCTATAATACATATCTGGTCAGGAACGGCTGGGGACCCACCGACAGAAATCCCTATGTAACTGAAGCGATCAATTGTGGTGGTCAGAATGAATTTATCCGCATGATGACTCACACAACGATGCTCTGCATAGTCGAAGCAAATTTCTTTGTGGTTGAATGGCATCGCGAAAATATCCGGCAGATGTTGCAGAAGCTCCCGAAGATCAGTGAGAAAGCGCATCCGTCGTTTACTTACGCCCATTTTCTTCTGCCGCATCCTCCATACGTTTTTGATGAACACGGGAACCCGGTTGAACCTCAGGAAGTGACACTAGTGGGTGACATCTGGACTCCTCGCGAGAGTTACATCGCCCAGATGAAATTCATCGATACTCAGATTCTAAAAGTGATCCGGGAAATTATCGACCAGTCATCCACTCCGCCAGTGATTGTGCTCATGGGCGATCATGGGCCAGGTTCACTTGACCAATGGGACAATCCCAGCGATGAATTCATCGCCGAGACACATAGGATTCTACACGCGGTGAAATTGTCTAGGCAGGAACAATTTACCACTTTGGATCATATCACATCTGTGAACACCTTCCGCTTCCTGTTTAATCATCTGTTCCAAGCCGGGCTGGATACGCTGGAAGATGAAATTTACCACAGTCGATATGAATCGCCTTATAAATTTACTGATGTGACTAGCAGATTACTCCCTGAAAACTGTGAATCATCAGACGAGCTCAACACTCAAAACATAACCGAGAAATCTGAATGAACGATAAAAAACGAACCCTGATAATTCACCCAATTCTTTTTGCCCCCTATATGGTGTTGTATCTCTACGCCCATAACATCAGTCAGGTAATGGTGAAAGATATTCCCCTCCCCTTGATGCTGGTTGTGGTTGTGGCGTTGGTGAGCTGGGTGGTTTTAGGCAAGGTGATTGGCAACTACAAAAAATCGGGTGTGTTTGTATCGACGGGCACTGTGTTGTTCTTCTCCTTCGGGCATATCCATGATTTAGTGAAGGGTTGGACGATTTTTGGCATGAGCGCTGGCAGTGATGCGCTTTTAGTTCCTGTCTATGCGATTATTGCTCTGGCGTTGCTCGCTTTCATATTGTTTCGGAAGAAATCCTTTGATCTTACGAATAGCTTGCTAAATGTGATGTCCGCGGCGCTCGTGATAATGTCGCTGTCCAGCATCGTTATTTATCAGATTAAAGCTCCGGCGGCTGAACGTGCATTGGAAACAGCTAAGCTTGAAGGCGTTGATCTCACCGCGTTCAACCAGCAAGCCACCAAACCGGATGTCTATTGCATCATCCTTGATGGCTATGGCTCAGATGAAGTTCTTGACTCCATCTTTCACTATGATAACACGCCGTTTCTCGATTCACTGAAACAACTCGGTTTTCAGGTGCCTGAACGCGCATTCAGCAACTACAACCAGACAGTGCTGGCGCTCGCGTCAATTCTCGACATGAGTTTGCTCGACCACTTGAGCGAGAATCCGGGCGAAAATTCATCTGATTATACGATTCCAATCGGATTGATCAAGAATGGCAAGGTTTGGCGAACATTCCGCGCGTTGGGTTATAACCTGAATCTGATTCGCAGTGGCTGGGGTCCCACCGATGTCAATCAGTTCATTGACGAAGCCAGCGAGTCAACCCGCGGCAATGAATTTATCTCGATGTTGGCGCACACAACGATTTATCCTGTCATCCGCCGGAACATGAAATCCGTGGGAGACAGCATGGATGAACGGCTTCGGCGGCATAAGTTGCAGACTTTCGTCAATATAGAAGCAATTCCAAGCAAACCCAGCCCAAATTTCACGCTGGCGCATATTATTTCGCCGCATCCGCCCTATCTTTTCGGAAAAAATGGGGAGCTTGTTGATCCCGGCGAGTTTTCACTCGACCGTGCTGAAGGTAACATTAACTGGTTACCGGCGGAGAAATATGTCGATCAGACACAGTTTCTCAACAGCAAGGTTCTGCACACGGTGCGCCAGCTGATCAGACAGTCAGCGATTGAGCCGATCATTCTGATCGTCGGCGACCATGGGCCTGCCACGCTGGCAGATTGGAACAACCCCAGCGATCTGTTCCTCCATGAGCGGATGGAGATTTTGTTTGCCCTGAAAATCCCCGGGGCGAAAGACAGCTTGCCTGAGTTAGTGTCTTCGACCAATTCTTTCGGATACATCTTTAACGAGCAATTTGACGCAAAGATGGACATTCTGCCAGACATCATCCACCACTGCACATTCTTGAATCCCTACCGGCATTTTGATGTTTCAGAGAGGTTAATGGGCGGTAGTGTCGCAGATTCCGTGAAAAAACAACAATAACAGTTACCTTCGCTGGAAAAGCAGCCACAAAGTAAAACACCACAGATCAGAACTGTAGTCCTGACCTGTGGTGTTTTGTTTTCTTGAAAAGCGCTTTTGCCTTACGTGTTTCAGGTGAGCGTGGGATTCGGTTTATTTCACAAGCGTTGTCTTGGCTATTTTAACTCGACCGCTCGCGTCCAGCCGAATAAAATACACCCCCGTCGGAATGGAATTGGCATTCCATGTGATATTATGCCAGCCCACTGCCGGTACGCCATTGTACAACACTGCAACCTGACGTCCGTTCACGTCGAATGCCCGAACGGTCATCGGTTCCGCCCTGTCCGCTCCGAAAGTGATTCTCGTGATGGCGTTGAACGGATTAGGATAGATGGACTTAAGCGAGAATTCCACTGGCACAGCATCTTGCGGATTCAGTAACCCGCTGGGCGGGAAAGTTACGCTGAATCGATCTGTGCATTCAGTGGAGTCTTCGCCACTACAGGCATAAACCCACCAATTCAGAGGCCAAGTCACATCATAAGTCAAGGCGAGGGAATCTAACACCACAACAGCAATTGTATCTTCTGCGGCAACCATGACAGAATCTCCGCCGCTTTCGATCCAGAGATGATATTCCACTTCATCCATCGGATTTAAATCAACTGACGGATGCCATTGATACACAACAGTCCTGGCTTCAAGAACAGATTCATTTTCAGGTGCGGCAAGGTCAAAGTTCGATGGTAGAGCTTCAGCCATCAGGCTGAAGTTTGCGTTGCAATCGACAATGTGTTCTCCAGACGTGGCAGTAACGCTCCACTCGGCGAAATTCTGCTGCATCCAATCGACATCCAAGTCAATTTCGCGAAGGTTCACAGTGGTGGAAGTTTCCATCAAATCCATCTGCCATGTTTCCTCATTCGCGCTGATGGCTAACGTATAGTTGACTTCCTCATTCTGATTCGGATCATCAGCAATCTCCCAACTGAATGTGACTTCTGCCGGTTCTATCTTCGCGCCGTCTTCAGGCTCAAGCAGTCCGAAATTGCCGGGTGGCTGATCGACCATCACGGTCAGCGAAATGTTCAGCACTTCAGTTCCATCATCAGAGTTATGCGAAAATAGCAATTCTCCTTGGAAGAGCGTGTCAGGAAGTTCGGCGGAATTTATGGTAATTACAAAATCTTTTGTTTCGCCTGTCTGAATTTGCCCAGTCTCAGCTTCCATCCGTTCATCGTTTTCGACTAAATCAACCAGGAACCAATCCTTTCGGGCTTCAACCTGCCAAATATCAATCCTGTCCTCTGCACCAGCATTTGCGATAGAAATAAAAATCCAGCTATAGACATCATAAGTGTTGGTAATGAAACAACCACCCGGTGTTCCACCATTCGGGGGTTCAAGCACCGCGACATCTATTATGTCCTCGTCTGCGTCAGGATCATACTTGGTGACCATCTGGTCGTAAACACCGCTAATTCTATGGTAAATGTAAAGAGGGTGATCGTCCGGGTCGTCAGAATAATACGATAAACCGTACATTCTCATCCCCATCCGATCGAGCTCAGCCATTCGGTTTCCCTCACGGTCAATCGCAACAATATTTGTCGTTGTGCCCGCTATCCATAGCCATTGACGGTCAGGATCCCAGGTGATCAGAGTGTTTGGAGTGTGGGGACCCCTGAATTGCCGCATGATTTCGCCCGCCTTATTGAACGCAATCATATCATTTTCACCTGATCCCCAGAGCCATTCACCATCCCAAGCGAGGTCTTTCATGCCATAAACTGAACCTACATTCTGGCTGAATTGTCTGACCAGTTCACCGTCTCGATTGAGAACATAAATCATAGGATCATAGTTATTAGACCCAGTGATGTAGAATTCTTCATCAACAAATACTACACCCTGCAACCGTGGATCGCCGGTAATCTCTGAGGCGTTGATCTGCTGCCTTAGCTCCCAAGGTTCAGCGTTGGCATCACCAGGAAGCTCGCGACTGAGGCTCCAGTCGAGTGGGCCATTGCCGTCGTTTGTAATGGAAAACTCCAGTTCCTGCACCATTCCTTCTTCAAGTTCAAGTTCAAAGAAATCCTGTGATGGTGTGAAAACTGGATGCAACAGACCAAAGATTATTTCAAGCTCCTCATCTTCTTCAAGCTCTATGTGGGTGAGTGTCGAGTCATTCCAACCCTGCTTTTGGGCGGTAATGTCGAAAGGCAGAGCCCAGGCGTCGGGAATACTCCAGCGTCCTTCTCCATCTGTGAAGGCAATTTGTCCATAGCTGGTGGAAATAAGGACATCAATCATCGGTCTGTTGGTTTCAACATCAATCACCTGACCAGAAAGCACTCCTTGTGGTGCATCGGGTGAAGTTGTGAACATTAAAGCCCGTTGATTGGCAATGGGGGCGCATCCATCAGGGTATTCATTGTCGTAGGCATAGCTTAAGCCAGTGTCACCTTTTGGCGAGCAAATTCCAATGGAGGAATATTGCGGGACATTTCCTCGAACTGCCGGAGAAGTCATGTCTTTGTACTGGAATTTAATCAACCCATCACCGCTGACTACGGGGCTGAAGACGGGATCATACAGGATTACCTGAAAGGTTTCACGGTCATTGCCAGAAAAATGCCCGACATTGTTCCATTGAACGATGAACAGGTGCTCATCCTCGTTGAAATAAGTAAAAATGTCTGAATTGTTGGGCTGGATGCTCAGGTCATCCCAAAATGGTGCAATCATTCCAAGCGACCCGTTTATCAGGGCATCAAGGGGAAAATTTTCCGAGTTCTTGCAATCTTCAAGTTCGTCTCCCAAGCTGATGAAACCATTTTCGGCAATCCAGCAGTTGTCAAATTCCTGACCGTAAAAAACGAATGTGAACGGCAACTGGCATTCAAAAGTGGCATCTGCGCGTCGGTTGGCGAGGATACTTTCGCCCTCGAAATCACAATCTCTGTTGTCTGGATCAATCTCAATCCAGTCGTATTCTGGAGTTGGCTCCCAACCATCATCTGTGTTATCAAAACAGATATATCCATACTCATCGGGGCCAATGGGGCCGCCTTCACGAGGTTCATCAATCTGAATATCAAAGAAAACGGTATCGGGAATATCATCTTCATTCACACGCAACAACAATTGCATTGGTACGACCATCCCCGGAACGGCAACAGAACTGGGATTGATGGTAAAAAGGTCATCCTCAAGACGAACTTCTTCTCCCGGTTCAGTTGATTCAAAATGACCAATACTTTGCACCATTTGAATCCACTGGGAAAGTGAAATCAACTCAGCATCCAGCGGTTCTGAGGGTAAACTGCCGTTGTTTATCAGGCTGATGTCAAGGTCTTGCATACCCGGCTCGAGAACATTACCGCCAATCAAACGATCTAAATCCATTTGTGGCGCTTCAATCTCCACAAATATATTACAGAGCCATTCCTGCTCGCCGACGTGAATGGTTACTGAAAGGGAGCTTGGAAAATTCTGTGGCGCGGATTCGTTTAGGGTTACTATAATGTTTTCTTCGGCAGGCTCTTCATCGCCAGCGTCAATGTCGCCGAATTGTAGCTCTTCTGCTTCAATTGTTAGCCAGTTAGACAAAGTAGCAACAGTGGCGGTAACATTTTCCGCATCAACTTCTGCGCTTAAATTACGCACAATGACTGACACTGCCGCAGTTTCGCCTGGGTTGAGCACGCCGTCGCCATTTGCGTTGTCGTCATCAGTGAGCTCACTTATGACGACAGAGAAAGAAAGCAATCCCAGCTCAGCAGTAACTTCTTCCTGAAATGGCTTCATATTTTCTTTGGTGATAGTCAGAATAAAGTCATCGTTCATTTCTGGTTCAAGCTCAAGAACGCATCGCCCTTCAATGTCTGAAAATCCGTAAGTAAGCAGTTCGCCAGGAATTGTTACTGTAACAAGGGCATCGGAAACTGGTTCTTCATTTTCGCCAAGCACGATTGCTTCATAAGTATTCTGACCGGGGGAGTATTCGTCTTCATATTGGATATCAAATAGCTCCGGTTGACCAATCCAGACTTTCTGGCTGGGGTCGCCAAGGACACGATACTCAGTGGCATACTGTGCGAAACCGCCGGGTACTATATTATCAAGAGTCTCCATTGCAAAGGCACGCGCCCACCCAAGAGGTAATTTTTCAATCAGCAAACCTCGGGTCATCCCACCGCAGAGGATATTACAGGGCAGAGTAGTGGGGTTGTGACCTGTGCCAGTTAGAATGGATGGACCGTTGGGGGACTGCCGAGTTCCGTAGCTCCACACCGCATCCACCTGACCTGGAACATGCCCGCCACCGACGGAAATCCAGACCGGATTGAAATCATCACTGTTCATGGCAATATTTCTGCTGAAACCACGCTCAATGCAGACGTTCAGCCCATCCCTGATCCACACAGCAGGACTTCCCTGCCCACCGTCAGCGGTATACCACATAACTTCATCGAAGCCGACGGCGCGTTCCACACTTGCCACCCAATTAATAGTATAATCCACGGCGTTTGTGTGCCCAGCGAAATTATTTACCATCGCGCCAGCCCTGTCCATCCAAGCCATGTCTTCCTGACCCACCAGGGACTGATAATTGATGGCGCGAGTAATCACAACTTCAGCTTGATCTGGGCTTGTTGCACCTAATCTGCCTACTGCAACATCGGCAATTCTATCATTATTTCCATCCAGACAGCCGTACGACACATCAGTATTATACTGCCTTTCATCGAAATAGCTGACAATGCAGGCAAATTCGAGAGGCGGATCCCATTCGTTGTAGCCGTCTCTGATTTCGTCATTACGGAGATTATTCCCGTTCGCTTCCTCATAGACGATTTCAACATGATGTCCACAGGCGCGCTTCCAGTCTGCAAGTCTTTCAACATGTGGGCGGATCTGATTTTCGCTAAGGTTTGTCGCTATGAGATAGCCACCCCGAGGCAGACGAGCACCTCCGTCATCTCGGCGCGGCATATTTAATGTTAGGGCGTTCAAATAGCGGTAAGAATCAATAGTTAATCTTTCAGGCAGTATCTCCTCTATGGTTGAAAAAGCAGTATTTGAATTGATCCTCACAGCAATCTCAGCCTGTTCATGGTGGATGAGTTCGCCGCTGTCAGCATTATACTGAACAGGATAGTAGGTAAGTGGAATTAACCTCACGCCATGGTAAATCTGAGCTTCACCGACCGTGGCAAATTCAGCCGGATACAAACCGCTTGGGGAGAATGTCGCGGCAGTGTTCACAAGTTGGGTATCGTCAGAAATAATAGGTCGTGGAGGAAAAGTAGCAAGGGTTGCTGTAGGATGATCGCTAAGAATTTCTATTTCAACGTTACCCTCAGATGGCACGATCAAATAGGTATGATAGACTGGTAAGTCAGGCATGCCTTCTCGGCCATCCTGCGATAGCCCAGGGATAGCGATGTTTGAGT
>CAZAGU010000095.1:2988-13645 GCA_964484805.1 uncultured bacterium | reverse complement strand
CACTGCCAGTGGCGTGTGGTCAGCTCCCGAGTTGGTTTCAGCACACCGGATGCGGCATTCGAGACGAGAATATCCAGCCGTCCAAATTCCGATGCGATCTCCTCAAACATACGCTCAATGGCATCATCCTTGGCAACATTGGCTTTAATAGCAATACCGCGTACGCCAAGCTCGCGGATCTGTTCCAGAACATGCTCGGCTTCATCGCGTTTGCGCAGATAGTTAATCGCAACGTGAACGCCGTTTTCGGCAAGCTTAAGCGCAATAGCTCTGCCAATGCCGCGCGATGCGCCAGTTACGAGAGCAAACTTGCCGCTCAATTCCGACACTATTCATTACCTCGTTGTTTCACCTGAATGCGGAGAGTGTCCTGAGCACTCAGGACATCATAATTATCGTTATGATAATATCTTGCGTAAATTGTGGCAATGCCGACATTTCTGCCAGTGAAAAGGACATTTTCACGGAAACCTGTCGAGTCTGTGACATCTGTGTAGGCATGACCTATGGGAGTGATATATCCAATCTCTGGTGGTTCGACATCAAAATGTATCTTGCGAGCATCCAGTTTGCCGAAATTGGAATCCATCAACATACCGGCGATCTTTGACGAGTTGTTTAGATAAATCTCTGGATCAGAACCAATATGATAGTAAATATCCAGTGAAAACATCGGTGGTTGAATGGTCGAAGGATTGTCTTTATCACAAGAAGTAATCAACATTGCTCCCATGGCAAAGGTTAAAACCATGAACAGTGTTGCCAGTGCGCGAGTGCGTCTCATTTTTCCTCCTGAAATCATGAAAATCAGTGCTTATGAATGTGTTACGAATAATCTCAATCAAAATCGAAATGTTTTAGCGGCGAACAAGCCGCGGATCCATCGAATCTCTTAAGCCTTCACCAACCAGGTTCAACACTGTGACCGTGATGAAAATCGCCAGTCCGGGGAAGGTGGTGATCCACCAGCCTGAAGGTAGCAATTCACGCGCTTTGGCGAGAATTGATCCCCAGGATGCCACATTTGGCGGAACGCCAAAACCGAGGAATGACAACCCCGATTCCGTCAGAATCGCAGCCGCAACGCCGAAGGTTGCCGAGACAAAAATGGGAGCCATGGCATTGGGCAGAACATGGCGGAAAATAATGCGCGGCGTGGTGAAGCCCATCGCCTGAGCTGCTGAAACATAGTCAATGTTGCCCACGCGCAGAAATTCACCTCGAACCAACCGGGCGACTCGTGCCCAGCCCGTCAGCCCGATGATGATCATGATGTTGTATATGCTCTGGGGCAGATAGGCGACAATGGCGATAATCAGGAAGAAAACCGGGAAGACCATCATCAGCTCGATCAAACGGGAGATGAGAATGTCAATCCACCCGCCGAAATACCCTGCCAGCGCTCCGAAAATGATCCCGATAGTAATGTAGATTGACACAGCCACCAGTCCAATCGAGAGCGAGATTCGCGTGCCGTAGATCAGCCGGCTCATCAGGTCGCGACCGGTATCATCTGTTCCTGCCCAATGTTGCCACGATGGCGGAGTGATGATGTAGTCAAGATCGTAATCGTTTGGCGAATACGGGATGATGGGAAACAGCACCCAGTTGATTTTCCGCTCGGCTTCCGGCTTGCGGTTGTCCATCTCGACCAGCAGTTTGAATTTCTTATTGCGGAATTCCGCATTCCAGTTGCTGAGTCCCATGTCAACCAGATAGCCCTGAAGCACGGGGCTGTAGATTTTGCCTTCGTAGTTCATCAGCAAAGGTCGGTCACTGGCAATGAAATCGGCGAAGACCGCCAGTAACACCAGTGCAATCAGCGTCCAGAACCCGGCCATCGCCATCTTACCGCGCTTGAATTGTCTGACGACCAGCGCAAAGTATGAAGTGCGTCTCTCTTTTCGTTCAGCCATAATGTTTTGTTCTGCAGAGTTTTAGGTTGTCTGCGAATTGTTTTTCAGGCATATCGGATAATGCTCCGGCATTAACCTGAAGTTTGAAAAAATCTGAGATGTTAGTGCGTCCTAATCTATTAGGAGCTAACATCATCTGCTTATCATACGAGTTCAGTGCTAAATGCCCAAAATGGGCCATTTAGGTGATGTTTTACCTTAAATTGTTTTAGGCTGTCATAAACATCGTCTTGATCCAGCTCGGAAAATGCTGTTTTCATTTTCAAAATTATCTTTGCTCTTGACTCATCATCAGTGTATGGTTCTAAAAAGGAAAATGTGTTATTGCTAATTTCATCGTAGTTGAAAATATTCCCATCTTGATTTGCTTGTGTCATTATCCTGAAGCGTAATGAGATTGATGCTCTATCAACATGACGAGTTTGCGCGAATGTTTGGTGATCGTTAAAAGATGCGATCATCTTGTCTCTTAACGCCTTCTCTTCATCGTTTAGGTTAGGCATTCGCTCGTCAAACATTTGACTGAAAGCTCCTGAAATTAGTTTATCTTCACTTAAAGTCTCGAAGAATTTACCATGAACCAGACTAACTTTCAGTGCGGCTTCGCTTCTCGCACCAGCATCTTTTTTTACACGCACAAGGTAATATACTTCACGAACTGGCAATGAAAGAATATCATCACCGGCATTTTCCATATTTTTTTTAAGTTTATTAGTGTTACCTACAATCAAAGATTCAATCTCTTTTCGCCCACTGGGAATTGTTGAATTGAAAGACGAAATACTATTGTTTTTACTATCCTTAAGCTCGATAAGCTCCCCGCCAGTGAATAATCCTGATGTCGTGTTTATCTTAAGTGCAAGGTCAGGGAATTTGCCTTTTAATTCGGATGACAGCATTTCATTAGGAAAAGGGAAAGCTTCAAGATTGGCATTGTCATTTAAGTTTAATTTAAGCTCAACAAGCTTGGCAAAGAAGTGATAGATAGAAGAACACATGTTGAACTCAGTTTAAAATTGAAAGTTGTTTTTCTGATTTTGTCACAGCGTCAGGTTCATTTGTATTTAGCCAGATCGTCTCTATGTCAGGTGTGTGGCGGTAGTAATTATACCATTTTAAAACGCTGTCAGACTCTCTTTTGCTTCTTAATCTTCCCTTAATTACTTCGACATTTTCTGGGTCAATCTCAATGCCTACTGTTGAGCGTCCCAACTGTTCAGCTACGACTAATGTCGTGCCAGTGCCAGAAAAAGGATCAAAAATATTGTCGTTTGGCAGACTGGATGACAGAATTATTCTTAGCAACAGATGAACCGGTGATTGTTGATTATGTACTCTATCACCATTAATATCCCGCAGCGCTTCTTTACCAGACAGATACCCCGCTGTCATTTCTCTGATGTCATCCCAAATATCCGTTAAAAATACACCATTGTTACGTTGTACTTTATACTCTGGTGGTAATGGTGGATCAATCCTGAGTTTATTGAAAACTCGAGGGCGGATTCCCTTTGTGGCAAATACAATAATCTGATATTGTTTTCCAAAACGACTATTACTTGGTATAGCAGAGGTTTTCTTTTTCCAAATAATTAAATTTTGCAACTTCCAACCCGATGCTCTAACAACCTGTAAAACCCGTTCAGTGTTTTTCTCGCGATGCATAAAATACAATGCTGCGCCTTCACTAGAATTGTCAAAAATACGTAAAGATACTTCCTGCATCCAATTCCAGTATTCATCCTCAGGCATTGCATCATTATGAAGTTGGTAGTCCTTGCCCTGATTGAAAGGTGGATCAAGAAATGTCAAATCAAATTGAGGCTCTTGCTTGCCAGCTAAGAAATCCGTGGAATTCTGACATAAAACTTTTGTTTTAACATTGTTGATATTTTGCTTCATCCAAGTCCTCAGGATTACAAAAATGATGAAAACTTCTCCCTCGGGGAAAACAACCAAAATTGCCTTCCCCGCGAGAGTTCAATCTGTCTCTAGGCGATCAACTCCAGTGTGTCGCGAGCAATCACCAGTTCTTCGTTGGTGGGGATAACCATCACTTTAACAGCGCTGTTGTCGTCAACAAAGCGCTCATCCGAGGAGCGAACATAGTTCTTTTCTTCGTTCAGCTTGATTCCCATGAATTCCAAGCCAGCCAGAGCCTTACGGCGGATGATTGACGAGTTTTCACCAATGCCACCCGTGAAGATAACTCCGTCCAAGCCGCCCATCGCCGCCGCGTAAGCGCCGATGTATTTCTTGACGCGATAGGCAAACATGTCAAGCGCAACTTGCGAGCGATGATGCCCGGTTTCGGCGCTCTCTTCAATCTCGCGCATGTCGTTGGACACGCCGGAGATGCCGATCAAGCCGGATTTTTTATTGATAAGGTTGTTCGCCTGATTGGTGTCCAGATTTTCAGCGGTCATCAGATACAGCAAAGCGGCAGGATCAAGATCGCCAGTGCGAGTGCCCATGACCAATCCTTCAGCCGGCGTGAAACCCATGGTAGTGTCAACCGAAATGCCACCGCTGACGGCGGCGGAGCTTGCGCCATTGCCAAGATGGCAAGTAACGAGCTTGAGGTCGCTTAAGGGACTATCCATCATTTCTGCGGCACGGTCAGCCACATAACGGTGAGATGTTCCGTGGAATCCGTAGCGGCGAAGTCCGTATTTCTCATACATTGCGTAGGGCAAAGCATAAAGATAAGCATATTCAGGCATTTTCTGATGGAACGCCGTGTCAAACACTCCCACCTGAGGAATGTCGCCCATATGCGCCACACAGGCTTTAATGCCCTTGATGTTGGGCGGATTGTGCAGAGGAGCTAAATCAATGCAGTCTTCAAGCTGTTGCATGACAGCGTCGTTGATGACGACCGAGCCTGAGAATTTCTCGCCACCGTGGACAACTCTGTGCCCGACAGCGTCGATTTCTGAAAGATTTTTCAACACACCATGTTCTGGTGAGAGCAGAGTGTCCAGAATTGCCTGAATGGCTGCCGAGTGGTCGGGAATATCTATTGCCTGCTTGATGTCAACGCCATCGTGGCGGTGATGTTTCAGCATTGAGCCTTCTTCGCCAATGCGCTCGACGAGCCCATGCGCGAGGCATTGCTCGCCGTCCATGTCAAACAGGCGGTATTTTGCGGAGCTTGATCCGCAGTTCAGTACGGCTACGATCATAGTGTATGTTCCCAAAGGGTGAATCTATGGTAAAATGCCGGACAAGCCGGCTCGGTATTTTTTCTAATATAACCTAAAAATTACGGGAAAGGAAAACGCAGGAAAACAAAATTATCAACCCGCGCGAGTTAATATGCGAATGCCGCCGTTGGGAGCGTTGGACGCAATTTTATCAGCTCGCGGATTGAACACCGGGAACAAGCCATAGGGTGCTATCTGCTCGTTGTAGTTCGGCTCGCGCACCAGCCACAAACCAACCCAGCGGCTAGCCGCCCAGCGTGAGTATGCAATCTGAGCGCCGGCGGAATCTGGGGAACAATAAGCCGCGAACAGTGCCTGATCGTTTGGTGTCGTCCAGTCGTTGTCACTGATGCTCCAGAGTTCGCCACTCAATTCGCCTGTAACATAATCATTGATGATGTAAGCAAGAACTTTGCCATTGGCAGACCATTTAAAGTCAACCACGCCGCGATCGCTGGTGAACAGCGGGGTTAGCTGGTCATCCAGCACATGAAGGAAGCCACTGCGTTCGTTTTCGATGTAGGCAATGTAACCAGTGCGCTGAGCGATAGCTGGCTTGTGACCGTTTTCCATGATAAGCTCAGGCAGTCCAATGCCAGAACTATCGTCGGCGATTTGCAGAAGATACAGTCCCGGCGCTGAACCCACAGGGTTATCCTGCCGGAAGATGATGTGCGCGTTATCTTTGAACCAGCAGACATCTTTGCCTTGAGAGTAAACCTTTACCGATGAGTCTGTGTCGAGAGTATAGACCCAGATGCCAGCGCTACTGTCGTTCACTCCACCCGGGCAAGAGAAGAGCACTTGAGAGCCTTCTGGCGAGAAGCTATAGTCCCAGTTGTGGGCGGGAACATCAGTGGCAATCTGAACCGGTTCGTCTTCAAGGTTGTAGAGGAAAATGCCAGCGTTCCCGGGGCGGTCGTCGCCGAAGGCGATCATATCGCCATCCGGAGACCAAACTGGCGCGCGACCATAGTCAAGACGAGTGGTATAATCCCAGGAGTCTCCACCGGACGCGCTACTATCGTTTCCCTTGCATCCGTTAAGCGCAAGGGAAATGACGAGAACGACCAGGAAACAAATCGGGGGGAAAGCTTTTACTGGCTGATGAGAATCTTGCATTGATCCAGCCTATAATTTACATTTCAGCGATAGAGTACAAAATACCAAAGCTCAGGTGCTTTCAAATCAACTTAGGAAGTCAAATCGTGAATTTATGTGCAGGTATAATTGTACCATATAGTGAATCCCTAAAGACCTTCACTCGCTTTGATTTCGAGAATCCGAAAAGTAACAGCGCCTGAAGGAATGTTGATGACAACCTCGTCGCCGACGCTCTTACCAAGCAAGCCCTTGGCAATGGGTGATTTTACGGAAATCAACATCTTTGCCGGTTCGGCTTGAATCGGATCAACGAGTATGTACTCTATCTCTTTGCCGTTCTTCATGTTCTTCATCAGAACCTGCGAGAGTATTCGCACCTCGCTATGGGCACGATTATCACCTTCCAATATCTGAACATTGGAGAGCTTTGAATACAAAGAAGCAATCTGGCGGTCAATGGATGTGAGCTTCTCACGTGCTGCATCATACTCAGCATTTTCAGAGAGATCGCCCTTTTCACGTGCGGTCGCGAGTTCTTGTGCAGCTTCAGGGCGGACAACTTTCATCAGGTGGTTTAAATCATTCCGAAGCTTGTCCAAACCTTTTGGGGTTAAGTAAACGGTGTCCATTCGTGAGTTTTCGTTTCCACTTTCTAAATTCTCGAAAAAAAAAGAAACAAACAAACCGGACAGTTGCCCGCCCGGAATGCTCGTTTCAAACAATCTTGTACATTTAAGATAAGCACACTTTCACCTAAATGCAAATAACAGAGCTTATCCTTTTTACTTGTGTTTAGACCTTTTATGAACAAAACGACCGATTCCAAGAGTAATTGCCCGCGCGACTCGGTCAGGATAATTGACAGTTTGCATCAAAGCTTCCTGGTCAGGGAGCATAATATAACCAATTTCCACCAGAACGGCTGGCATCGCCGTCGGACGCGATAGAGCAAGATTATTGTAGGCTATGCCTTCGTCCGGCAATTCGAAGGCGTTCACTAACGCTCGCTGAATCTCCCACGCCAGATCGCGAGCCTGAGGGTGATAGTAAAAGGTAGTTGTGCCATATTCTCCGAACGGATTCACGCCATCGGGCAGGGCATTATGATGGAGGCTGACCAGAATGTCCGGCGATGCTTCACCAGCCATTTTAACCCGCGAACGCAAGCTGATGGCATTGTCATCCTCGCGGATCATAGTCACAGTAGCGCCGCTTCGTTCGAGCCGTTCGGCTAAAGCTCGCGCACAGAGCAGATTGATGTCCTTTTCCATCAGTCGGGTTGGTCCAATGGCACCCTTGTTGTCGCCACCGTGCCCGGCATCAATGGCAACGTGTAAACCGTGGTTTCGCCAGCCAGTATGCGGTGGTTTTCGCAGTTTGATTTTTAGAGCGCCGTTTTTATGCTCGACACTGTAGCCCCAAAGGGGTTGCGAAAGCTGGAAAGTCAGCTTTAAATGCCCATCGTGAGGCTGACTCCACTGAACATTTTCGATAAGACGGCTGTTATTGCCCAGCGCGATGTAGTCCAGATGCGAGGTTACGCCAAATATATTGATCGAGAAGTTATAATCACTGATGCTCTCTTCAGCCAGAAACAGCTTTGGTTGTTCCATCGGAAGGACGAGGCTCTCCCATTGAGAATCCGTCTCAATCTTTGCCTTGTGCAGAACTTCAGGCGCAACTTCAGCGTTTGAAATACTCTCCAGCACATAGCGAGACTGCACCCAGACCGATTGACCATCATAGAGCGGCACCCGGAAGTAATCATCCCGCCATTCTGTGGAGGTTATTCGCACACCGTCGTCGTTAAAAATATAGTATGCACCATTGGGATCAGTGCGCAGCACTCCCTTTCTGAGTGTTAAGACCGCCGGAAAATTCACCTCTGGAGGCGACAGCGTTCCCTGCCATGGCGGATATGTCGCGAAAGGAAGCGTCAGGCTACTGCTGTCGGCTCCACAATACGCCAACAGTTGGTATTCCTGACTACTCCAACTGACAGGTAGGTACGCCAGGAATGCGCCATTGGCGTGGAGATTGACGGGAATGTTGTTAATCAGCAGTTGCGCCGATGGCGGTTGAACCGACCCAAAGATGAAATTGTATTCCACATCCCCTATCCGGGCAAGGCTGTCATTTGCCGTCGGACGAGGATAAACGACATCAATGCGTGGGTGAAGCCCAAGCCCAGCCTGCATGAAGACAATGGCGAGTAGAAAGCTGTTCATTTCAACTCACGAGCCTTGTTGAAGATAAGACGCACACCTTCAAGAACCAGATTATCGTAAACAATGGAAACATTTTTGCAACGATTAACATAAGGCTCGGCGAAGCCACCAGTTGCAATGACTTTCGGTTCGGCTTTTAACTCGTCAGAAATTCGTCGGATCATGCCGTCGATCATATCCACTGTGCCCCAGGTGAGGCCAGCTTGAATGGCGGCATCGGTGCTCTGTGCGATAATCTGCTTCGGGAAAACAAGAGATACTTGCGGTAGTCTCGCGGTTCTGGAGTGCAGACTACGGGCGGCGGTTTTTGGCCCCGGAATGATCACACCGCCTAAATAAGCTCCATCTGCGTTTATGGTGTCAAATGTAATGGCGGTGCCAAAGTCAAGTACGATCAGGGGCCCACCAAAATGAACATATCCTGCAAAGGCATTGCAGAGTCGATCTGCGCCAATCTGCCGAGGATTTTGATATTGAACATCGAGGAAGGGGCAACTATCGACGGAAATCACCAGTGGGTCAGGCGAATAATGATCGCGAGCCATGTGCGTGAAGCTTCGAGTGTGGGTTGGCACAACCGAGGACACGCCAACGGTGCTTGGGCGACGCGAGCCCAGCCCTGCTTTATCACAGAAAAATTCGGTCAACAGCCAGCATTCATCGGGCGTGCGAGCAACTTCGCTCGACAGCCGCCACGATGTGAGCAGTTTGTCGTTGTCGTAGATGCCACACTGAATGGTGGTGTTGCCGATGTCGATTGCCAGAAAAATATCGTTGTTCATGTTTGAGGATTTACCTGTGTTATGAAAAGATAATCTAAATAAAGCTGTAGGTCAGACCTGCCGAAAGCGCTTGCCGCAGTCTTCCGCCCAGGTCAATCTCTTTGTCGTATAGCAAGCGAAATTTCAGATTCACCATCACCAGCCGGGTGATGTTTGCTGTCAGTGAAGTCTCCCAGTCAAGGTCAATAGCTCGCCAGTAGTCCCCATTGATCTCACCCTCCAGATCGTCTGATTCTGAATTCAAGAGTGCCTGATAGAGCGTTAGCTTGGTGGCTAACTGAATGCGATCTTTGGCTATTGGAGTTGTCATTTCACTCTGCAATTGCAGACCGCCATCTAAGACATTATGATCGCCAAAGCCACCATCAAGGTTAATCGGATAATTTGAGTCTATGGATTGCCGAACCGAGAACCCAAAGCTTGCTATCCAATCACGAGTTTCTTCATCCCAGAAGGTTTTGGAAATACCGGTGCTTTCAGTGAAAATCATCGGATTCAGCATGAGATTTTTCCCGCCGCGGTTATCGGTGAAGTAGCTTTCAAAACGCCCGGAGACATACGGATCAAAGAAAGCGTGCCAGGTAATCAACAGCGTTGACATGAGATCAATCCGATCTGAAGTCTCATTGGGCTTGCTGTAGTGATTTGTTTCATTGTCCTGATTCTGTTGCTGACCATATTCCAACAACACGGTATTCCGCCATCTTAACGAGGAAGTTAATTGCCGTCTTGCCGAAAAGTCAAGCGACGAAAGCCAAGAGAGGTTGCCTTCTTATGAGCTGTCCCAGTTATCGCTGTAAGCGCTTTGCATAGTGGATAAATTGACAGAACCTGCCATCCGCCAAGGATTTTTCTGTGTCGAATCCGCTGGGGTTTGAGCATAAAGATTAGCGGAAAAACACAGCCACAAGATGAGAATTCCTAATTGTCGAAACATCTGAAATCTCCTAATTTTTTTTATTGGAGTTGAATCTACTTAAATACTCTACGTATTTTAAGACATTTTATCCTATTATACGTCCAAAATGCAATAAACAATTTAAATCCTGCAAACTTATTGAAATTTGACTCATCCTTTATTATCTTACAGGGGAGTTTCTGAATGAGCTACTGATTCGAGATCGTAACTCTCTGAAAGCGGAAAACATACTCTACATTCCGCTATTCACAATATCATTTCCTTGCGCTCCCCTCCAAGATGATTTAATGACTTCCAGTTTACTATCCAAATTGTCACTTTGTTGTTTCGGGTCAATCACAACTGGCAGGTAATCGGTCATTAATTCACTCAGGAAAATGAGTACACCAAAGGAAATTATCCAACGGGTCATACACGAGCTACCAGCGGAAGCCCCCTTGGAAGACATAATCGCACGCCTTATTATCGAGAGTAAGAAAATGCTCGCAAAAGGCATTCTTCC
>CAZAGU010000095.1:0-2978 GCA_964484805.1 uncultured bacterium | reverse complement strand
TGACTGCTGAGAAGAAAAAAGAACTAGATCAAGACTTGCTTCGATGAAAATGTTGAGGAAATAATGCCTCGTTGGGACAGAGGAAGAAATAGCGCCGAACGTGAGTTCAACCGCCGCCGACAAAACGTTCGGCCTGAAGATGTTGGCGATGCGGCGAATCGTGGACAGCAGAAAGTCAATGATTTTCAGGGTACGCCACCGAGTGTTTTGGCGAAGCTCTGGAATAACATCAAGGACATGATCGTTCTGATCCGCGATTTTGCCAAGGGTGATTACCGCGATATACCATGGGTGTCTATCGCAGCAATCACCGCGGCAGTGCTCTATTTCGTCAATCCGTTTGATCTGATCCCAGATTTCATTCCGGTCCTCGGCTATGTGGACGATGCCACGATCATTGCCCTAGTACTGAAATTTATCGGAGGCGACTTAAACAAATACCGCTACTGGAGAAAAAAACGAGCGGAAGTCCTCACTGAGAATAATGAGATCATTGATGCCGATTTTGAGGATATTCAGTAACCAGACTCACCACTCGACAACGTCATTCGGATTGATTTGTTCTCCACGAAGAACCCTATTCGCCAGACAGGAACTGAAAGTTATATGTGCCCGTCTCATTGGGGTTCTTAGCATTTATTTTCACAAAGTACTTACCCGCCGGCAACCACGCATCTATCTTTGAACCGCCATTAGTTCCAGAATCATCGTCAAACAGTCTCTCTCTGGCGCGGTCATCAGGGCCATACAACCACATCTCCGAGTCGCTCAAGCTTGTCAATATGGCTTCAAAGGTGCAGAATTGATCTGTTGGCACGGTGCAGGAGAACCAGTCCCGGTCACTTCCGGCGGTAATCAGCCCTCCAACTGGAGCGGAATCAATCGCGATCTCCACAATATCAGAGTCTGTCATTGCGCCGATTTCTTTGCTGGATTCGGAAATCCCGAAGCCATTCACACCGAAAACCCGAAAAAGGTAATGTGTCACAGGTATTAAACCAGTGATCTGATAGGCTGTCGCATTCTGAACGGTTTCGCCGATTGTCGTCCAGCCTTCGTCATTGACTTCTTTGTAATCTACCCGAAACAGCAATTCTGTCTCCGAGTCATCACTCCATTTCAGATCCACCGCATCCCAGTATTTATCCTCTACGACCAGCCCTGTGACTTTGGGAGGTCTGGCATTTGGCGCTGCTTCCTGAATCACATGTATGGTGAATGACGCAGGTGCATGGTTGGGAGCGTTAATTGTGATCAGTCCTTCACGCTGAGGCCCATTATTTACGTGCATACTCACTCTGATGTAGCTGTCACCGCGTCCTTCCCGAGGCGTAACTGTTATCCATTCTGAAAAATCTCCAACAGTCCAGTAACCATCAGAAACGATGGAAAAACCAGTGGTTTCAAGGTCGTAGGCAACTGTGCGTGTTGGTGGGATAATCTTCAGTTCTGCAGGTTCCGGGTTCTGTTGGATTTGCGCTGTCACTGACGATGGATAATGCCCGGGCGCACTCACAGCGAAGACACCTGTGCGAGAATCTCCAGAATTCAACCCAAGCCGGCAAACAACGTCGGTTGTGCCAGTGCCGGTGTCAGGATCAAAGTACATCCATTCAAGGCTTTCCTGAATAACCCAACTTGAAGTTGCCTCAATCGTAAAAGTCAGTTCAAGCTCGTTATAATCTGCTATGCTACTGGTTGGGCTCACTTTCAGTGGTGGGTTAGCAGACTGATGAATGAGCACAGTGGCTGAGGCTGGGTAATGGTTTGGGGCGCTAATTGTGATCTGCCCGACGCGTGCCTGATTTTGCAGTTCAGAATAGATTACGTCAAGTGTTGCATTTGACCGTCCGGATGCAGGGTTGAGCGTCAGCCAGTCTGAATCGGATTCCACCGACCAATCTCCATCAGCGACGATAGAGACATGGGTTGTGTCATTTGTGTTTGCCACGGTGATGTCGTTGGGTGAAACTTCTAGTGTCATCACGGTGCGGGTTGTGCTTTTTTCTTCAGCACAGCCAGAGATCAAAAAGGCGATGCTAAGTATTAAGAGCAAATGTGGCGTTAGGCTAAAGGGGTGTTTTGTCATGATTGGCTCCTTAATTATCATGTTAACTGTCTATCAATCACGTAAAAATTCTCAAAATAAAAAACAGGAATGCCCAAACAGTTCATCCTAAAATATACTTAAAAGACTTCGCCAATGTCAAATGCCAAAGGAATGTTTATTGTTTTTACCTTTCAGAATGAGAGATGTTTACGCCTTCCCGATCAAGCCGGGAAAGAAAATAAAAGGGGATGAATGCGATGGATACCTGCCTTCGCAGGTATGACAAATGTGTGAGTATTGGGTGGCATGTCCGGCTTGCCCGGCCATGTTTCTCCTAATTGCATTTTTTCCCAATCTGTTCAATTCGTTAAATCCGTTGTGAATTAAGGACATACGGTTAAACTCTCAATCTGGGTTCCCGGTCAAGCCGGGAACGAGGATGGGAGGGGATTAATGCGATGGATACCTGCCTGCGCAGGTATGACATAAGGAAGAATGACCCTGATTGGACGTGTTTTAAAGCACTGGGCTCTCCAGCCTTCGCTGGAGCGACAAATGTAGGGGGCATCACAATGACGGTGTATTGGGTGTGTGTGGCATGTCTGGCTTGCCCGGACATGTTTATTATAATTGTATTTTTTCCCAATCTGTTTAATTGGTGAAATCTGTGGAGATTAAAGGAAATAAGGAAAAACAACCCTGAAAATCAAAACTGGGTACCGGCTTTCGCCGGTACGACGTGGTGTTGGTGCGGCGAAAGCACTCGAATTTTGTGAAAGTGATTCTCGAACTTTTATGAGATTGCTTCGTCGGGCTAAAGCCCTTCTCGCAAAGACGGATGGGGAGGGGATTAATGCGATGGATACCTGCCTTCGCAGGTATGACATAAGGAAGAATGACCCTGATTGGACGTGTTTTAAAGCACTGG
>CAZAGU010000094.1:0-13687 GCA_964484805.1 uncultured bacterium | reverse complement strand
TGCAGACTTCAACTTTGCCGAAGGTGTTGAAATTACAGTAACTGCGACCGACCTTGCCGGTGAAGGCGATTCGGTTGACGAACTGTTTACCATCACCATCACACCGTTGAACGACGCGCCGGTTGTTGTGGCTCCGATAGACGACATTGGCATCGACGAAGACAGCGACGCGGTAGTTGTGGCTGATCTCGATGACGTGTTCAGCGACATTGACCTCGGCGATGAGCTGGTCTTTGCCTTCGCAGGCGCAATGGACGAACTACAGATGACGCTCGACGGCGAAAACGTCTTGGCGTTCCATCCTGTTGCTGACTTCAACTTTGCCGAAGGCGTGGAAATTACAGTAACTGCGCGAGATATAGCCGGTCAGAGAATTCAAGACGCATTCATAGTTAGAATTCAGGCTACTGGAGACGATCCATATTGGGTGAACCCGATAGAAGCCATTGCCGTCGCTGAAGGTGATCTGGTTCAATTTACATTGGAAGCTGACGATCGTGACATCCAGTGGAATGACGAAACCTTGACACTTGAACTGACTGATGATGCTGGAACAATTCAGCGAGGCGCTTCCATTAGTATAAACCAGAATGCCAATTCTATCAGTTACCAATGGTCAACAGGATTCAATGATGAAGGCGAATATGCCCTTCATTTCACCGTTACCGATCTTTCAGAACGCACTACTGAAGCAGTGGTGGAGTTGTCAGTAATCAGAGTTAATCAGGAACCCGTCTGGGTGGATGTTCCAGATAACAATTCTGTGATAGGCTATGTCGATGAAGAGATTTCAATTGCGTTGACGGCCGAGGATCCTGAAAATGATGAGCTGTTGCTGACTTACGAGTGGATCGGTGTGCCGCCAGAACAACTGGATGTAGATGAATCTGTTGATAACAACACCATTACATTAAACTTCACACCAGATCGCTACCAGTATGGTGAATATCAGTTAAGATTCACGGCTGATGATGGCGAGTATTCATCTGTGGTTGACATTGAACTTCAGATTCTGGCTGATCATTACCGGTTTGTCAGAACAGGTAGCTCCTTCAATGTGACACTTGAGTCAATTTCATACTTTGATGGCATTGACGATAACGATCAGATTGCCGTGCTGACTTCCGATGGAGTCGTTGCTGGAGCGTATCTGCTTGGTGAAGGTGAGGACAGAAATGTCAGCCTGCAAGCTTATGGTGACGATCCCGAAACACAGGAGGTCGAAGGATTTGTTCCGGGCGAAGCATTGCAGTTTGAATACTGGGATCATCAGGCTGGGTTGGAATTACCTGTGCGGATAACGCTGGTTGCTGGTGAGAACGTTTGGCGGTCAGGTGGTCGAGGTGTTTACTCACTGTTTATCGGCGCTGAACTGACCGTTGATCGTAACAACGTAAACTTTGGATTACACCCGGCAGGTGTTAGTGTAGATCAGGAAATCACCCTGATTGCTTCAGGATCATTACCAGTTGAAAACATAATCGTTTCCATCGAAGGGGAAGTATTCCAGTCAGACTTCGAAGATGGAATAACCTTGCAACCCGGTGAAGAGCAGATTGTAACCATCACCTTCATGTCTGAAGAGCAAGGAGACTTCGAGGGCGTGTTGAGCGCTGAAGGAGATGGCACTTCCGTTGATGTGATGTTAGTCGGTGAAACTGTAACACTGGGGCACTTCGAATACGCGCTTACTCAAGGTGAAGCTCACGACTTGCAGATCGTGCAAGTTGAATATAATGGTGAAAACCTGGCAAACGAGGATGAAATCGGCGTGTTCACACCCGATGGCATCTGTGCTGGAGCAGTCATCATTAACGGCGAAGAACCCTGGAATCTGCAAGCTTGGGGTGATGATCCCGAACGCCAAGAAGTTGAAGGATTCACAGCCGGTGAAACACTGAACTTCCGTATCTGGGACGCTTCAGCAGAATTTGAAGAAGAAAATGTTGTTGCGACCTATTTGAGTGGCGCTGACCATTGGAGCGCAAATGGCAATAGTATTCTGTCGCTTTCGACCGCAGATGTTCATTATCATGGGCTACGGACTCAGACTTCACATAGACTGACAATTGAGAACGTTGACATGTGGGGCGAAGGATTGACTGCCAATGATGAAATTGCGGTCGTTACTTCGCTGAACCTAGTCGCAGGAAGCTATGTCGTTGATGACGACCTGCCATATGCTCTGACTGCTTATGGTGATAACCGCCAGACTGAAGTGGTTGAAGGCTTCCGCTCAAACGAAAAGATTTTCTTCCGTATTTGGGATATTGACAGCCAAACCGAATATCTGGCACGGGCAGAATGGACTGATGGTCCAAACGTCTGGCGAAATAATCTTGCCAGCGTGTTAAACCTTGTGATTGTTGCCGAAAACAACGCACCAGAATGGAGCCCGATTGAAGGTGTTGTCGGACGTGAAAATGCTGAACTATCATTTACTGTCGAAGCTTCAGATGTTGATGGAGATAGATTGAGTCTGACTCTGGCTGAGTCTGATCTGCCTGATGGTGTTGTGTTTGAAGATGAAGACTTTGGAGTCGGACGATTCACATGGACACCAGGATTCGAGCAAGCTGGCGTTTATTCTGCAAGATTTACCGTGTTTGATGGTATTGCGACTGTGCCGCTTGATGTTCAGATTACAATCCAGAACACCAACCGTCCGCCAGTGCTGGCAGAAATCGAAAATCAGACATTGCAGGAAAACCAAGCAGGTGGATTTACTTTGGTTCTCGAAGCGAGCGACCTCGACGGAGATCGACTTGCCTTCAGTGGGTTAAATCTACCGCAAGGCTCGGTGCTCGAGAATGAAGTGTTCTCATGGACACCAAGCTATAATCAAGCTGGTCAGTACGAAGTTACCTTCAGAGTTACTGACTTTGGGCAACCAAATCTCAGCGATGAAGAAACGATTACACTGACTGTGGAAGATACCAATCGCCTGCCACGCTGGATAGCCATTGAAGACCAGAATGTCAACGAAGGTATTCGCATCAGTTTCAATACTGACGTTCAGGATTTGGATGGAGATGAACTGACCCTAACAGGTCATAACTTGCCACATGGTGCCACTTACCAACAAATTGACAATGAAACCGGGCAATTTGAGTGGCAAACAGATTTCGCTTCTGCCGGTCAATATCAGCCTTACTTCCTTGCTAACGATAGAAGAGCCGAGCCTGAGACACTCCGTGTGAATATCACCGTTGTGAACCTCAATCTGTTCCCACGCATAGCAGCTATTGGAGATAGGCGTATTGATGTCAGACAACAACTTAGGATAGATGTTGAGGCGATTGATCCTGATGAGGAAGATCAAGGACGATTGATTATGACCATGGTCAATCGACCTGAGAATGCCTCATTCCAGGACTTAGGGCAGGGCGTTGGTGTGTTCCTCTGGCAACCCATATTTGACGAACTTGGAAACTATCCCAACATCCAGTTCATTGCTACTGACCCGCACGGGGCGAGAGTCACCGAAACGATTCAGATCACGGTTGAGGTTACTGACGAAGATCCGCCACTGATTTCAGAGCTTTCTCCTGAGAATGATTCGGTTATCCGAGATAATCAACCTGAAATCAGCGCACTGATTACTGATGAAATAAGCGGTGTTGACTTCGTAAGCCTGACTTTCGACGAGATTGAGATAGATGAGGCTGAGTTTGATCCTGAGAGTGGGGTTCTAAGCTGGATACCGCCACGCGCACTGACAGAGGGACGGCACACATTCACAATCTATGCTGTTGATCGCCTTGAGAACTCAGATATTGCCTCTGTTAGCTTCATTGTGAACAGCACTGCTGGTCAGATAGCAGTTGATCAGTACCAGGCTTTCAGATTGGTGTCAAGAGTGAACATTTCCGGTTCCAGCGAACCATTATTGCAGCTGGAACTATGGCGCGTGAACGAAAATCGCGAGCCTGTTGCCAATATGGGTGCAGTTGATGCTGCTCAGGATGGCAGTTTCCGATTCAACCGCGTGCCATTAGTCCCGAGACAGAACTACTTTGAGCTGCGAGGCACAGATAGCGCTGGTAATGTTGTTGCCAATCCACCATTGATAAGCATCTATCGTGACAACACACCACCTGAGGTTCAGTTTACAGCGCCTGAGGCATTTATCAATTCCGATACTCCTGAAATAGTTGTCGAACTGTCTGATATTGGAGTTGGATTGGATATCCAAAGGGATGCTGTTCTTTCCTTAGACGGTGATGAAGATGTTGAATTCGAGTTTGAAGCAGTCAATCAGAATCAAGGCTCACTATGGTACATAGCCGATGAACCTCTAACCGAAGGTGAACACGTTGCGACCGTTACCGCTGCTGATCTGTTGGGTAACGCAACTGCAACGCCGATAGAGCACGTGTTCTTTGTCGATACACATGCTCCAAACGTTACCCATGCCTTCCTTGATGATGACTATGATGAAATTAACAACCGCCGTCCGGAATTTACCTTCATGGTAACCGATAATCGGCCCTCAAGCAGGATCAATCCTGATGAAATAGTCTTACTCTTTGACGAGGAGGCTGTTAATTTCGTCTGGAATTCGCAACAGCGTTCAATTACTTATAATCTCGTTGAAGATATCGAAGTCGGCGAGCATGAAATCTCATTGAATTTAGCTGACCGAGCAGGAAATCGCTTTGAAGCGGTGGGTGGGTTTATAACTGTTGATCGGGAAGATCATGAACCACCATACTATGGCAATCAAAATCCACCTAATGGAGCCATTGCAGGTCCTAATCTTGGACCAAACCGGGACATGCGTTTCCAGCCCGGCGATCCCTTCCCGGATACTCTATCGTTCGTTGTTGGTGACCTTGATGCTGGTGTGAACTGGGAATCTTTAGAGATACTCATTAACGGCCAGCCACCTCACTTTGATGAGATGATTCTTGGAAACGGCGTGGTGCTGTTACCATTGATTGTCCGCGATCCGGATGGATTTGCTCCTGCAGCGATGCCCGATCTGGTGGAAGGTATTAACGGCATCGAAGCCTTCAGTGAAGATAATGAAGGCAATGAAGGCGAGGATGCCTGGGAATTCCAATGGGATGAGCATGTGCCAGATTCGCCAGCTCTGGTTGAATTTGATCACATTTACGTGAACACTTCTGAGGTAATAATCACTGGACAAACCGGCGGAGACACGCCATTGTATGAGGCTGGGTATCAGAACGACCCAACAATCATCGTCTTCAATGATGGTGAATTAGTGGGATATACTCAAACTGAATACGACGCTGAATTTTCGGTTGGCGTTCTGCTTCATGAAGGAGTGAATCATATTGAGGCTTCAATCGTGGACGGTGCGAACAATGAATCTGAATACTCAAACACGGTTGAGCTTTTCCTTGATCTCACTATCCCGGATGTAGAAGACTTTGAGGTGGAAAATGGACCTGATTTACCGACAGATACTCCTGAATTCATCGCGAATGTTTCAGACATCGGCAGTGGAATTGACCCAGAACAAGGTCTTGTATTGTTGATCGGTGATCTGGAAATCCCCGTTATCTTTGATGAAGAGGAAGAACTGATAACCGCCACTGTGTCTGAGGAAAACAGCCTTGATGATGGCGAATACACTGCCGTGTTAACTGTAACCGATCGGTCTGGAAACTCAATAGAGGTTACTTACGATTTCACAGTTAATGCTCAAGTGCCTCAGTCTCCAGAATTTACTCTGCAACATTACACGAGCGCCAACCGTGTCGTTCTTACCGGTCAAAGCAATATTGGAAACACCATTGCTGTCTGCATGAACAATAATGCCATTGGGCATGTTACTCTACAACAGGAAAATTTCCAGTTTGTTTACACCGCGCCGAATATGCCGGATACATCTTACATCCACCTGATTGCACTGAACCGCGCCGGGCTTGAGAGTGAACCGACCGCATCGCAGATTGTGGTGCGAGATGTCACTCCACCGGTGTTCAGCGTAGCTATCCCAGCGAACGGCGATAGGGTGGAAGCTCACCTTGATGAGATTCAGGTATCTGTCGAAGATACCAAATCCGGAGTAAACGCCGGCAGATCAACATTCACTGTTCACGGGCAGGCCGTTCAGTTTGAAACGATTGAGACTGAAGAAGGCTACACGCTTGTCACAGATGTTTCAGGGTTTGAATTCGGCGATAATGAAAATGTCGATGTTACAGCGACCGCTTACGATAGTTCGGTTCCTGCCAATCCACGTCAGTTCCGCTGGTCGTTTGTCACCTTCATTGGCGATCCGCCGGTTGTTGCAGTGCCAGACACCAGCTTCGCAGAAGATAGGCAACTGACGCTGAACATGAGCTACTACGTTTCCGATGAAGACAACACTCCGCAGTCATTAACTCTTGACTATGAGGTGTTAGAAGGCGAAGAATTAGCCTCAGTAACATTGGAAAACGGCATTCTGAACATTGTCGGCGAGCCAGATCAGTTTGGCGAGTTGGTTTTGAACATTACTGCTGTTGACCCAACCGATCTGATTGGTGAGGACGAAGTGACCATCATCATCACATCAGTCAATGATGCACCAGTCATCACAGACCTGGAAGCTCAAAATGCTTGGGTTGGCAACCTGTTTGAACTTCAAGTGAATGCTGAGGATGTTGATCCGGATGATGTCCTGACATTCTCCGACAACACTGAGTTGTTCGATATTACTGAAGATGGCTTGATCTCCTTCGAGCCTACTGTCGAAATGCGTGGTAATCATGAGGTTACCATTACTGTTGAAGATGCCAGTGGAATGACTGACTACACAATGCTGCCATTGTTCATTGCACAGGGCAATCGTCCTCCAACGCTTGATCAGCAGTTTGATGACGTGCTGATGTCTGAAGATCAGGAACCGTTCGTCATAGGTGATCTTGATGATTTCTTCACCGATCCAGATGGCGATGCACTAAGCTTTATCATTGGGCGCACAAGTCCTGATGATACTTCCGGCGTTTCTCTGGTGATTGATCAGAATACAAAAGAAGCCAGTCTGGAACTTAGCCGCGACTTCTTCGGCGAAATTACCTTTATTCTGATGGCGAGCGATCGTATCGGCGATCCCGTAACCGACAGCTTTGTCGTTACAGTTGAGCCAGTCAACGACGCACCACGCCAGATCGGGGTTATTCCTGCGAGAGTCGTCAGAAATGAAGATGCAGCGCAATATCAGATTGCAATCCTTGATGAAGTCTTCACGGACGTTGACAACGACGAAATCTTCTTCTCGATTAATTTCAATGGCGAAGAGAATCATGGTGTCAGCATTGAAGAAATTCGGGATCAGCAAGTTGTGGTTGTCGAGCCTGAGCTGAACTGGAACGGCACTATGATGTTCAGCATTAACGCAGACGACGGTGTTGCTGAACGACTTGGACCAAGAAGACCAGACGGAAATAATGCTGTTTTCGCGAGAGTGAATCTTTGGATTCCACGGGCTATGCCGCATCGTGACGATGTCGAGACCGTTGATGTTGAGGTTGTTGTTCAGCCTGAAAATGACGCACCGTTCTGGGTTGATCCTACTCAAGCTGAGGCTGGCGCTGAAGGCGCTGAGATCGCATTTGTTCTCACGGCTGATGATGTCGATTTCTCGATGCCAGCAGACGTGTTGACGCTTGCCCTCGTCAATGATGATGGCACTGCGGATCTGGGTGCTGAAATTGTTCTTGATCAGGATAACCATACGATCTCCTTCACTTGGCAAACTGCCAACAACAGCGCTGGTGTATATCAACCTGAGTTTATGGTTACGGATGCCGATGGTGAAGCTGCTTCACACACAGTAACAATTTCCGTTGGCAACGTGAACAGACCTCCTGGAGTTGTGAATGCTATCCCGGATGTGGAAATAGACGAAGATCCCGCGCCGCGACGTGTGAATATCATTGATCTTGATGATGTGTTTACCGATCCTGACCTTGCTGAAGGTGCAAATTTATTGTATTCCTTCGAGGGTGCCCCGGAAGAGTTGAACATGGACATCAGCAATGAGAACATACTGTTCATGCTTCCAGAAGATAACTTCAATCTGCCCGACGGCGTGAACATAACCGTAACCGCCACGGACAATGATGAAAATCCATTGTCTGGCACAGATGTCTTCCGACTGGTTGTTAATTCTGTAAACGACGCACCGATGGTCGTTGATGAAGGAATTCAGGATCAAGAGGGATTCACTGAAGATGATGGCGCAGTCTGGGAGATTGCTGACCTCGACGACATCTTCCTTGATGTTGATGGCGATGATCTGAACTTCCGTGTCAGAACGCCCTTTGGCTTGACTTCAAGTATTGATGAGAACAATGTTCTGTCTCTTGATTCTCGTCAGGACTTCAACGGTCAAGACTTGGTCGTAACGGTCATCGCTGACGATCAACAGGGCGAAGCGATCATGGTTCAGATGGTGATGAATCCCGTCCAAGCTGATCGTGAGGGCGAACCGAACCGTGACGATGTTGTCAATTCGATGTTCCTCGTCTCGATTGAACCGGTGAATGACCCGCCGATGTGGACTGAAGTACCGGACGATGTTCAGACTGACGAAGGCGATTTCATTATCTTCACACTTATGGCAGATGATCCTGACCTGGATATGCCAGAAGATGTGTTGACGATTGCCGTCGAAAGCTGGGATGGCGCGGATGATTTGGGTGCTGCTGTTACCGTTGACGAAAACACAAACCGCGCAACAATGCGCTGGCGCACCGATAACCATGCGGCAGGCGAATACGACATCGTGTTCCTCGTTACCGACAATGAAGACGAATCGGATACTCACACCGTTCATGTTTCCCTCATTGATGTGAACATGCCGCCAGGAGTTGTTCAAGCGATTGACGATGTTGAGTTCGATGAAGATCCCGATCCACAGCGGGTTGAGATTGCCGATCTCGATGATGTCTTTGATGACGAAAACGAGGAGCAGGACGCGAACCTGACATTCACATTCCGCGGCGATCCGGCTGAGCTGAACATGGACATTGACGATGACAATATGTTGTCCGTTACACCTGATGAAAACTTCAACCTTCTTGGCGGCGTTTGGATCACCGTCACGGCTGAAGATTCAGAAGGCGCTTCGACAAACGAATCGTTCCGCTTGCTGATCAATCCTGTGAATGATGCTCCGGTTGTAGCGAATGCGATTGGCGACATTGCCTTTGATGAAGACCCTGAAGACATCATTATGATGATTGCTGATCTTGACGCAGTCTTTCTTGATGTCGATGGCGACGCACTGGAGTACAGTGTTGTTGAAGCTGGTCCTGATGAGCTTCACTTGGCTGTGAACCGGTTCAGTGGCGCGCTGTATTGTGTGCCTGATGAAAACTACAATCTGTCCGATGGCGTGGAGATCATTGTCCGAGCCGATGACGGTGATGGTCAATTCCGTCTCGCCGCCTTTGAAGTTGGACAGCGCAACGTGAATATCGAGCAGATTTCAGGTCCTGTCAGGAATGTCAGATCAGTTCAACGAGCTGCCGCTAACGGTGCGATGACCTACAATCCCGGCTTTGGCTTCGACCAGAGGTTGCCACATCGCGACGAGATGATTGACCATTCATTTATGCTCGCGATCAACCCGGTGAACGATTCACCGGAATGGGTCGGCGCTCCTGCTGGTCTGTCTGTTCGTGAAGGTGAAGCTGTGTCGTTTGTCATGCAGGCTGATGACGTTGACCTTGGAATGCCGCAGGATGCTCTTGTGGTCGAGGTTGACGATTGGGCTGGAACGGACGCGCTGGGTGCTGAGGTACAGATTGATGACCAGAACCACACCGTAACCTACACATGGCAGACGGATCATGAAGATTCTGGTGTGTATGATGTGGTTTTCCTGGTTACAGACCTGGATGGACTGGATAGCAGGCATACGGTTCAAATCACTATCAACAACGATAACCGCCCGCCAGCCTTGGTGAATGCGATTCGCGATGTGAACGTGATGGAAGACCCGGAACCTGCTCGCGTCCTCGTGGCTGATCTGGATGACATCTTCGACGACCCGGATCAGGGACAGGATGACGCGCTGTTGTTTGAGTTCACTGTTGATGTGCCTGAGCTAAACTTTGAAATTGACGCTGAGACCAACGAACTGGTGTTTACACCCGATGAGAACTTCAACCTGTTGCAACCAGTTGAGGTGATTGTCACAGCGACGGATGCCGATCAAGATAACCCCATGATGACACAGGAGCAATTCTTCGTCCGAGTGATTCCGGTCAATGACATGCCGACAGCGTTTGATTTGATTCGTCCTTCAGACACTGATTCCACAGCATCTCGGAATGTTGTTACCTTCGAGTGGCAGCGTTCGGTTGATGTGGTTGAAGATTCGACAGTTACCTACGCTTTGGTTATTGACCGCGGCGAACAGTACGCACAGCTTCGGTATCCAAACCGCTCGCGTTTGACTCGTCAAGTAACTCGCGAAGACTTGTCGATCAATCGCAGTTTGCCTTCGGAAATCACATGGTGGGTCGTCGCTTATGATGGCGTGGATTCACTCATTAGCGCCAATGAGTTCCACCTTTGGGTCGCACCTCTGGCAGTGGATGAAGATGACTATCTGTTGCCAACGGAGATGACCTTAGGCCCAATCTATCCGAATCCGTTCAACGATCAGGTGAACATTCGCTTTGCGTTGCCAATTCCCGGCAATGTCAAGCTGACGTTACATGATCTGAATGGCAGACTGGTCACAGTTCTGGAAGATGGATACTTCCATGCTGGCCGATACGTTGCATTCTGGAACAGTACGGATAGCCACGGAATGAAGGCGGCATCGGGAGTGTACATCTGCAGGATGGTCACGGCTGATGGTGTGCGCTATGATCGCTTGATCCTGATGAGGTAAATTCGCTTGGTAGCATAGCTAACAAAATCAGAATCGGCAGGGATTGCACAAATCCTTGCCGATTCTGGTTAAAGTCTGATTTGCCAGAAAATATTTCGGGAAAAACTTGACAGAAACGCTTATGCGTCTTATCTTAGAAGTTCACATTATGAATTCAGGGGCATTAGCTCAGCTGGGAGAGCGCTTGAATGGCATTCAAGAGGTCAGCGGTTCGATCCCGCTATGCTCCACATGGAAAACCCGTTTTACCTTATGGCAAAGCGGGTTGTTTAGTTTAAACTGAATTGCTTTGCGAATATTTCCACGGCAGATTCAAACGGAGTATAAGAGCCAGCTTGAGTCTGTTGATTATTCGCTGAACGAGCACGAGAGATAGGCATTTTTCGCCAAATGAATCCGAATATTCTTCACATACAGTCCACCGGCTCAGAAATCTTTGCTTATTCAGTTGCCAGAATTGATTCCAATTGATAAATTCAAGTATAACGAAAGTTTGTCCTTAAGGAACGCCCGTCAGATGTCCTCAGAAAAACTATCATGGTTCGATTCTCTTGACAAGGTCGAGGGCTTGGGAGCCGCCCGTTGCGAATTCCTGCGGGAGAATGACTTCGCGACCGTCGGCGATTTACTTCTCCGCGCGCCCTTGCGCTTTGTGGATCGTCGCGACAGCCCGCCCTTCAACGAGCTCCACACCATGCACGGCGCTGAAGTTACAGCCGTTGGCACAGTGGAATCCATGGGTGAGAAGGGAGGCTTTCGCAAGCGTCGCTTGATGGCGATCATTTCCGACGGCAGTGGTGGAAATCTGACCGGTATCTGGTTTTCCAACTACGGCTACATTAAGAGAACCCTGAAGCCCGGGATGCGAGTGGCGTTTTCCGGCAAACTCGGTTTTTTCGATGGACCTCAGATCGCCCACCCGAAGATCACCTACCTTGAGGAGCAGGACGACGCGCGGCTGGAGATTGGCTTGATCCCGGTCTATCCATCCGGCGACCAATGGGTGAAGCATGGCTTTAACCGCCGCTATTTTTCCCGCCTCATCGGTGAGATCATCGAGGCTTGGGATGGCACAGGCCCCTACCCACCGAAGGAAATCCAGACAGGCCTCAGTTTGCTTTCCCTGCGCGATGCCATCAAAGGCTTGCACCATCCTGAAACCGTCGAAGAGTACGATCAGGCAGTAAAATCTATCAAATTCACCGAGCTTTTTCTGCATCAGATGTTAATGGTGGCGTTGCGCAGGCGGCGAAGATTGCGCGATGGCATTGTCCTGCAGGCTGCAGAGAAGTACGACAAATTCCTTCAGGCATTGCCATTCAAACTAAGCGATGGTCAGGAGCAGGTCATTTCCGAGATTGCCGCCGATTTGCGTGAAGGCTTCCCCATGCACAGACTCGTGCAGGGTGAGGTCGGAGCAGGGAAGACGGTCTTAGCCTTCGCTTCAGCGGCGATTGCGGCGGACAGTGGCTTTCAGACGGCAATCATGGCGCCCACAGAGCTTCTGGCGCGCCAGCATTATCAGAACGCCATTGATTGGCTGGAGAAGGCGGGCATGCGCGTGGCACTGGTCGTGGCGGGTCGAAACCGCGAGCAGCTTCGGGAAGCGCTCTACGCCACGGCGGTCGGGTCTGCCGATGTCATCATTGGCACGCAGGCATTATTTCAGGAGCGCGTGACGCTGAAGCGGCTGGGGCTGGTCGTAATCGACGAGCAGCAGCGTTTTGGTGTGGCACAGCGGTCGCGATTGATAGGGAAGGGTAGCCATCCTCACGTGCTGCTGATGACCGCCACGCCGATCCCGCGCACTCTGGCGCTGGCGCATTACGGCGATATCGACCATTCGCTCTTGCCGACGCGCCCCGGTGTCGAGCGGCACATCAAGACGCGGGTTGTCCATGATTCATCGCGCGGCAAGGTTTTCGGCTGGTTGCGCGACCGTTTGAAAGAGGGCGAGCGCGGCTATCTGATCTTCCCGGTCATTGATGAGGGTGTCGCCGGGCTGGAAGCGGCTGAGGCGCGGTTCAAGCCTTATCAGACCGTCGATTTCCGCGGCGTGCCAGTGGGGCTGATGCACGGCAGGCAGCCGGTTGACGAGCGAATCCGAACGATGGAAGCTTTCCGCGCGGGTAAAATCCGCCTGCTGATGGCGACCGCGGTGGTTGAAGTGGGGGTGGATGTTCAGGAAGCCAACCTGATGGTGGTGGAAAACAGCGAGCGGTTTGGCTTGGCGCAATTGCATCAGCTTCGCGGGCGAATCGGCAGAACGGGGGCGAAGGCTGTCTGTGTTTTCCTGACCAGCGAGCCGTCAGACCATCCCGGTTTCGAAAGGCTGAAGCGGCTGGAAACGTCCGATGATGGGTTTACGCTGGCAGAGGAAGACCTGTCGCTTCGCGGCGCGGGTGAGCCTTTGGGGGCGCGGCAGAGCGGCATGACGCGGTTCAGGATCGCTGACCCGATAGCAGACAAGGAACTGCTGAAGACTGCACATACGACGGCGATGTGGCTGATGGACAAAGACTCGAAGCTGGAAAATTACCCGGAATTGCGCGATCAGATCAAGCGTGATTACCGTTCCGGCCCCAGAACCTATCTCGCTGGGTGATATATTTCTGTTGACGACGCAGGGGGAATTGAAAAAAGTTGAATATTGCCGAGAAAGGCTGTATATTCAAGTTCACATTTTTATTCATTGACGGAGAGGTGCCGGAGTGGTCGAACGGGGCGGTCTCGAAAACCGTTGAGGGCTTGCCCTCCGTGGGTTCGAATCCCACCCTCTCCGCAGTAAGCCCATGAGCCTGAACTATTCTGGCTTGTGGG
>CAZAGU010000093.1:6095-13842 GCA_964484805.1 uncultured bacterium | reverse complement strand
TTTTTCGCGGTTTATTCGAGCTCGATGGCAACAAAGCCCGCTACCATTACGATCAGGTCATCGCGCTGTATCCCGGTTCGCCTTGCCGTCCCTGGGCTTTGCAACGGCTGTGGCAACACCACTGGGCGCTCGGTGAGCGTGAGATGGCTGAGCGTTTTTACGGTCTGTTAATCAAGCGGCATCCCGACCATCCTGCCGCAAAGCCTGAGCCTCAATTTAAGTATGCTGGCGATCTGTTTGATCTGAAAAAAGAGAGCCTGCAGATAAAAATATCCAATCAGACCCAAAAAATCAGGGGTGAATACTGGACTATACAGGTGGGAGCTTTCCGCAATGCAAACGGCGCGCGGCAAGTTGGCACCGAGGCAAGCCGCTGGGGCGAAGTTAAGTACGTCCAAAAGCTTGTCCGCGGCGACAAACTGACCGTCGTTCAGCTTGGGCGTTTTGCTTCACGCGGGGAAGCTGAAGATTATTTCAAACGGGTTAAGAAGTCATCAAGCCTTACCGGGCGGGTGCTTTTAGTCAATAATAAATAGATAATTCGTTTCAGGATTCTCATTTTTGAGATAAATACAATACATAAGGAGAGACAATGAATCTCGAACTTTTAAGAAAATTAGTGGAAACACCGGGCGTGTCTGGCAGGGAAGAACTCGTGCGCAAGTTAGTCATCGAGGAACTGACACCACTCACAGATACAATCGACACCGATGTACTCGGCAATGTCATCGCCTTCAAGAAAGGCTCTGCCAAAGCCCCACGCAAAAAAATCATGGTGGCAGCTCACATGGATCAGATCGGTTTCTATGTGACCTACATTGATGACAAAGGCTTCATCCGCTTCCATCCGGCAGGCGGCTTTGATCCGACCACACTGAAAGCACAGCGTGTTACAGTTCACGGCAAGAAGGACATCACCGGTGTTATAGGCGCTAAGCCTATTCATGTTCTGACCGAAGAGGAGAAGAAGAAAAGACCGGAATTGCGCGATTACTTCATTGACCTCGGAATGAACAAAGAGGAAGTCGAAGAAATCGTTAGCCTTGGTGATACCATTACTCTTCAACGCGACATGGATGTCATGGGCAAATGCCTGACCTCCCGTTCATTTGACGACCGCGTCGGTGTGTTCGTGATGATCGAAGCTTTGCGTAAGTTGAAAAAATCACCAGCAGACCTGTATATTGTTGGCACGACTCAGGAAGAAGTGGGCTTGCGCGGCGCAATGGCGGCGGCTTCCGGCATTCTGCCCGACATCGGCATCGCTCTCGATGGCACACTCGCTAATGACTTCCCGGGCGTTGCTCCTCAGGACGAAGTCTCAACCCTCGGTGGCGGCACCGCGATTTCCTTCATGAACGGCGCGGCGATTTCCAATCCGAAATTGTTTGATCGTTTCGTTGAATTGGCTGAAAAGAAGAAGATCAAATACCAGAAAGACCTTCTTCCCAAAGGCGGCACGGACGCAGGCGCGATTCAGCGTGCTCCCGGTGGCTCGGCAGTCCTTACGCTGTCAGTTCCGGCGCGTTACATGCACACCACAGTCGAGACTGTCCACACCGAAGATGTGCAGGACACGATTGACTTGCTTACGGCATATCTGGCAGAACCGGGTAAGATGGACTACCGTCTCTAAGGTTCAGACCTAACTGCTTTACATGTAAAAACCCCTGTCAGAATCTGGCAGGGGTTTTCTTGTATTCAGGGTATCTTGAATTTCCTAAGTCAGGCACGATATTAAACGGCAGATCCGCGACGATCATCATCCCAGCGGCGTTCAGTTTGTGTTACTGTGTAGCTGTTATAGAGTTCTTCAGCGATCATTTCCACAAGGATGATTGCCTTGGCGGAATCGTCGCTCCTCAGTTGACCCCAAACTTTCTGAACCGCATGTTCTAACGCATCTTTGCAGTTTACTTTTACGCCTTTTTTATCTTCAAAAGAATAATTTGGGATTTCTTCGGCGAGTACTTCCATAGTCTTCGATAAGGTAGAGACACGTATTGGAACTAAATCAAACTTGCCAGCGCCAGTCAAACGCGCAAATGTAAACCAGAATCCCATCCTCATCCTTTGGATTAGATCTGCTCGCCGCCGATCTTCGCGATCCCGTCGCTCGCGGTTGCGATCTTTCATAACAACAGAATGTTTGCCGAGTAGGAAATTCCGCTCAAAATACTCCATGAGCATTTTAAACCCTTGCAACATATCCTGGTGGAAAGGGATGATGACAACTTCGCTGGAGATGTCAATCTCGACAGGCTTCATTGCCAGTAAAATCACTTCGGCGTTTTCTGCCTTCTTGAAAGCTTTAACCAGAGTATCATTGGAGTTAAATGATGAAGACACCATCAATAATACATTTGCTGGCGTAGCAAACTCAGTTTCTTCTCCAAGCAGAGGTAAAATTTCCTGCTCGGATTGATTAACCATTTGAACCGGCAGTTTATGAAACTCCAACAGGGAGTAGAGCAAGGGAATGAAATTCGAGTACTCTTCAGACCAACTCAGGAAAACCTTCAAAATATCCTCTAAGTGGTTGCGTTGACTCACACACAATAAAAAAATATATGCACTTGTCCCGACTATGTCAAGGCGATTCTCGTCAGGATGCTACTTAGTGACAGGTTTCGATCGTTGCCAAATCGCAAATTGGCAAACATGCGTTAAATATCGTCTAAAATGCAAAAATAAAAGACGCTCGTTTGAATTAACTAACTCAAACGAACGCCCGAATATTTTAACCTGCAGAAGTAGATAAGACGGCAGTTAGTCTTCGTCAGCTTCTTCAGAGACGGCTGATTCTCTCACTGCATTTGTGCTATGAGGAGATGATTCGATATCTTCAGCTTCTTCGTTCATCTCATCGACATCTTCTTCTGAAATGACGTTTGCATTCCGACGTTTGCGGAACAAACTTTCAACAGCCGATCTTTGCGAGAAGAATGTGGAAGAAACTTCCTCTTCTTCAATGATCGATGCTTTCCGGTCGATGGCATGCTCTGAAACGCGATGTTTGCGAGCACGCAGTGTCGTTGGGGGCTTTTCGATTAATCCGGATTTGATAGCTTTTGTGCAAACTCTCATCCGACAAACACGTCCATCAACGAGAACCCGCACTTTTTGCAGGTTTACGTTCCAACGTTTCTTGGAGATCCGATGGGAGTGACTTACATTATGTCCAACCAGAGGACCTTTACCAGTTAATTGGCATTTTCTTGACATTTTTAAAATCTCACTGTACTTCGGCGATGAATACTACTGAAAACTCAGCAAAGAAAAGTCAATATATAAACTTAATTCCCAGAAATCAACAGTTATCGCACCCAATAATTGGAGATTGGGAACTTCCTGAGGGAGCAGTGGTTGCTCCGATGGCAGGAATCACCGATTCTCCATACCGTCATATCTGCCGACGGTTTGGCGCGGGACTGTTGTACAGCGAAGTCATCTCCGCTGAGGGATTAAGACGCAGAGGTCGCAAAACCTTTGAGCTTGTTGAATTCCAGGACTCCGAAAGACCCTTGGCGATTCAACTATTCGGCAAAGAACCACAGCAATTTGCTGATGCCGTGGCGATTTTGCTGGAACAATATCAGCCTGAGCTGATCGACATCAATTGCGGCTGTCCGGTGAAAAAATTTGTCACCCGCGATGTCGGTGGCTGGCTGATGCAATTCCCCGACCTTATCGGGCGAATTGTGGAAGCCGTGAAAAAGGTATCATCCACGCCAGTCTCTGTCAAACTTCGATCCGGCTATCGACTGCCAGATGAAACTGCGCCCATTGCCGCGGCAAACGCTGAAGCCGCTGGCGCGTCGCTGGTTGCGATTCACGCTCGTTATGTGCGCGGATCAAAGGACACCAGCGCCGACTGGGATGTGATCGGACGGGTGAAAGCCGCTGTAAAGAACATTCCGGTCATCGGCAACGGCGATATATTTTCACGAGCCGACGCTCAGAAGATGATGACTCAAACCGGTTGCGACCGCGTGATGATCGGCCGGGGTTGTGCCGGCAGACCATGGATATTTTCTTCGATGCTGAACATATTCGAGCAGGATTTTCCTGTCTATGTTCCAACGATGAAAGATAGGATTAATATTCTACTCGATCACTATAAGTTAATGCTCGAATACCTGCCAACCAAGCGAGCTATACACCGAATGCGCAAACATATCGGTTGGTACACTCATGGGATGCACGGTTCAGCGCGAATTCGCGCTGAATTGATGTTGCTCGATGATGACAACGAGGTTATTTCCCGTTTGGAGGAGTATCGCGACACTCGCTTGAAAGATGAGATTCCGCCCAGCCAGTCAGCAAATCCAGCCGAAGAAGCTTTCAGCATTAATGGCTTGACTTCTACACAGGAATAATCAATAGCATAATGGGCGCTGTCTCCATGGCGTGGTGATAATTCCCCAGCGGGATGGCGCAAAATGTACCACAATATGCTATTATTTCCCTCTTCCGTTTGGAGTACCTCTGTAATCAATTGGATGATGTAAAAGCTCTGCGTATCTTCAGGTTAAGTAGATTGTTTTCAGTGGTTAATAACTCCAGCAGAGACATGCACCCAGAAAAAATAATTGCCTTGACCCGCTGGCTGTTGCAAAGCGCCACCACTGAAGATTCCCAGCAGACTTTCCTGAAGAAAGTCAGCGAGATATTCTTTGAGCTTTCGGGCTGTGAAGCGCTCGAAATTTTACACAACGATCACGGGCGTGACTACCACTGGACAGTCGGAAATTCTGCCGGGTCATCCTGCCAATACCAGATTATCACATCTGAGACAAACGACACACTGCACCATTGTTTAAGCGAGACGAAAGCGGACAAACTGTTTCATTTTTTGGTCAATGAGCTGAATTTTCATCAAGCGTTCGCTCAGTATTCCGATCGGGGGAGTTTTTTCCTGCAATCTTCAGAGTCACTGCCATCAGATATAATTCACCAAGCCACCAGCTACAAATCCCGTAAACTCCAGAATTCTCTGGCAATCATCCCCTTCACGATAAGCGATGACAATTTCGGGGTCATCATCCTGACCTGCGACAGACCTGACACTTTTACTGCGTCCTCAATTACTTTGCTAGAGGAAATGGTTCTGACATTTGGCTGGGCATCCTCCGAACGTAATAACACAAAAAAGCTTCGGGAACAAAATCGCAGGCAATCCTGCATGTGTCAAATTTCTGAAATTGTCAAACAGCGCAGACCATTTCTGGAGTACTACGGCAAGGAAGGCATTCAATCTCTATTGCGTGAAATGGTCAAACTGCTCACCTCGTCCTGCCAGAGCCCGGGTGATGTTTCGACTAGGATAATTTTGGATGACGTATCATACAATTCAAATGGATTTCGCGAAGGGCAGAGCATTCGGCGTGCTCGCATTGCCGTTGCCGGGAAAAACCGTGGCGCGGTGGAAGTGCATTGCTTAAGAGAAGATTCCACAGTGAGATGCCGTTCAATTTTCCCTGACGAGCAGAATTTAGTGGATGAGGTCGCTCAGTTAGTCGGACTGCTGGTTGAAAAACATGAGGCAACTGAAGAACGAGAGAATTTCAAGAAGCAGATGCACCATGCCGACCGACTGGCGACTATCGGCGAACTCGCGGCGGGAGTTGCCCATGAAATAAACGAACCACTGGGCAATATACTCGGATTTACGCAACTGGTCGGACAGGGCTTGCGAGATTGTGACTATCAGCTCGACGAAATTGGCGCGATTCAAACCAAACAAGACCTTGAGCGAATTGAGGCGGCAACACTGCACACGCGGGAAATTGTTCGCGACCTGCTGATATTTGCCCGTCAGGTTCCGCCCAAGCAAGTGGAGCTTGATATAAACCAACAGCTTGACCTCGTGATCAGTTTCTTTCTTTCTCGCTGTGCCAAAGCGAGCATTAGTCTGAAAATGCGGAAAGCCGATGCTCTGCCGCCAATTATTGCCGATCAGACGCAGATAAACCAGATGATGGTAAATCTTATCACCAATGCCATCCACGCCATGCCGGATGGCGGTGATCTAACCATTGCGACAGGTTTATGTGATGATGACAGCGAGTTGTCTGTTCCTTGTGTGTGGCTGAAAATTTCTGACACAGGCATCGGCATCAGTGAAAGCAACCGCGAGAAGGTTTTCCAGCCGTTTTTTACAACCAAGGATGTCAAGCGAGGCACAGGGCTAGGTTTATCTGTGGTGCATAGCATTGTGAAATCTTACAAGGGGAAAATATACATGGAATCGATAATCGGAAAAGGAACAACATTTACCGTTCTGCTTCCCTTGGTGGGAGTTGATGAAAAAAATAGTGGGATGAAAAATTGACTTGTGAGAAGCAGAAAGATACAATCCTGGTTGTTGATGATGCCGTTGATACCCTGGAGATAATCCGTCGTAGCCTGACTTCAGCAGGTTATCAGGTTTTTACAGCCTCAGGGCCTACCGAGGCGATTGAAATATTGAAGAGCACTGTGGTAGATCTGCTCATTACCGATAATAAAATGCCGCGCATCAGTGGTTTGGAATTGATCCGGCACGTCCGCGATAATTTCAAAGACACCGAGATCATCATGATTACTGGTTACGCCACGATTGAAGGCGCAGTCGAGGCAGTAAAGCATGGGGTTGAGCAGTATTTAGCCAAGCCTTTCACCAATGAAGAACTGCTGAATTCGGTGCAGAAGGTTTTATCGAAGCTACATCTTAGACGATCAATCAATGGCGAGGAAGAGACTCAGCTTAATAATTTCTGTGGTTTGATCGGTCAATCTCCAGCCATGAAGAAAATATACAGCGATATTGGCAAAGCCGCGGTGGCTCCTGCCACGGTTCTGATTATGGGCGAGAGTGGCACTGGCAAGGAGCTGGTGGCGCGGGCGATTCACTACAACAGCAAACACGCTTCAGGTCCATTTGTACCGGTCAATTGTGGCGGGATTCCTGAAGGTTTACTGGAGAGCGAGCTGTTTGGTCATGTGAAGGGGGCTTTCACAGGCGCGATCTGCTCGCGGTCAGGATTTTTCCAGACGGCTGAGGGTGGGACGATCTTTCTGGATGAGATCGGTGAGATCAGCCTCTCAATGCAGGTGAAACTACTGAGAGTGTTGCAGGATAAAGAAGTCTGCATGGTCGGAGCGTCGCGCCCTCGTTCGATTGATGCCAGAATCGTCGCCGCCAGCAACAAAGACCTGAATGCCATGACCGAGAAGGATGCCTTCCGCAAAGACCTGTTCTTCCGTCTGAATGTCATCAACATCACCATCCCGCCACTGCGGGAGCGTCGCGATGATGTGCTATTGCTGGCGAATTACTTCACCAGCAAATATGCCAAAGAGTATGAGAAAGAACCACCGGTTATTTCTGACAATGCCATGGAAGTCTTACGCGACTACCCTTGGCCCGGCAATGTGCGTGAGCTGGAGAATGTCATCCAGCGACTGACGGTGATGGGAGACAGCGATGTCATTGATGTCTCCGATCTGCCCTCGCTGATGAGATTCTCAGCGTTGCGGGACACCGGATTGGATCGGTCACTATCTGAGGTTGAAGCGGAATACATCCGCAATGTGTTGGTGAGTGTAAACGGCAATAAATCCCGCGCGGCGCAAATTCTGAAAATTGACCGCAAGACCTTGCGTGAGAAAATCAAAAAGCACAACATCCCGTTCTAGGGGGCGAGTGGTGTCTGGCAGGATTCAAACCGAAAAATGCATGTTTTTCACAAATTGCTCCTGAAAA
>CAZAGU010000093.1:0-6085 GCA_964484805.1 uncultured bacterium | reverse complement strand
AGAGCCAGGTCCATCACCTCGACTCTCGCTTGAAGCTCCTCGGCACGCCGGCAGTAGTCTTCACTGCCCAGGCACAAGGCGGCACCCCGTCCTGCGGCATTGTCGATTTGCCTGAATTTTTCGAGCGGCAGTTTCGGCAAAAGCCCAAGATTCATCGCGGATCCGATGTTGATATGATTTCCGAATGATCCGGTGAGGATTATCTGGCTCAAGTCTTCCGCTGTGATGTTTGCCCGGCTGAGCAAGACTTCGATTCCCGCCGCGATCGCGCCCTTGGCAAGCTGAAATTTGCGGATGTCATCCTGAAGAACATACACAGGGTGATCTTTTAGTTTATCTGGCGACCAGCGTCGCTTGCCTGTCCGATCTTCTGAAAGCAATCCTGAGTGCGCCATCCTGGCACTCGCCAGCAATAAATCCAAAGCTGCGATATATCCTGACCCACAATATCCCCGTGGAGTGTCATTTCCGATTACTATTGGATCGCCATCTGAGCTGAATCCCACGATTGCTCCCGGTTGAACCGGCATCCCGGCGGACATTCCCACACCTTCAAAGGCTGGGCCTGCCGCGGTTGAAACAGCGGTTAGCCCTTTTTGGGTGCGCAACACAATTTCGCCGTTTGTGCCGAGATCAACCAGCAATATGTTAGCTTCGAGTGATTTATTGCTGTCCAGATCCGCGGCAAGTATTGCGGCTGTGGTGTCGCCTCCTATGAATCCTGACAGAACAGGGTACAGCTTCGCTGTGCAGGATGGCGACAGCCCCACCAGCGCGGGATCAAACGACATCATGCCCTGTCCTTCCAGCCTGCTGGTGAACGGTATCTGAGCAAGCATCGCACAATCAACCCCCAGCCACAATACCGACATCACACTGTTCCCGGCGATAATCAGGCGGTGAATGCTCGCCTTGTCGATGTGCAATTTGTCTATCAAGCGAAGAATGCTGTAGCTTATGCATTCTTGGATGGCGCGGGTCATGGCGCTGGAGTTGGCTTCCTGTGTCGCCGCGCTCAGTCGAGTTATCACATCGCCGCCGAATGCCATCTGTGGATTCAGGCAACTTCGCTGAGCTGAAATTTCGCCACTGCTAAGATCGGCAAGATACGTTGCGACGGTCGTCGTGCCGATGTCAACTGCGATGCCATACCCTTCGCCATCTCCAGAAATCTTGAAATTTTCAAGCTGCTTCTGGTTGACGAGATTCCGGTTTTCCGGGATGTTGATCTGTATGTTACCATCAAGGGTGTGCTGGCATGACATGCTCCAATGGCTGTCAACGCCGAAGAACTTTTGTTCAGCGTCGGTGGCAGGTGGAGGATTGCCATGAAACTTCACCCGACAGTTTGCGCATTTGCCATTACCGCCGCAGTTGCCGGGGAACAGGAGTCCTGCGCCCTCGAGGCATGATTTCAGCGGCTGATTGGTCTGGCAAACGATTTTTCTGCCCTGTGGCAGGATGGTTATTTCTGCTTTGCTCATGCTCCCAATGTAAAGTCGGATCTGATGCTGAAGAAATGTTGGTAATGAAATCATGTGTGGTTCTGAAAATTTTCGAAAATAAATCCAAATAAACATCACGCCGGGCACTCCTTTCTCCTCAGAGTATTACAAATCAGGCATATTTCACCAGTTATTCTGAGACAAAATGTAATATGTGCAACGAGCTCCATTTCATTTTTACATTAGTAAAAGCAAAACTGCCCTGACGTTAATTCGTGGATTGGACGGAAGAAAATTATTTCCAACCCAGAACGATTGCAATAATGCTATAGCTAGCTACACTATAAAAGATAGATTGTTTGGATTTTCCTGCAATGCTGAGATATTGTGATTTATTTCATTAATGTTATTTTTTTTATCACAAAAAAACTTTGCATAGGTGATATATTATTCGCATATTAGAACCATCCTGAAAGGGATTATCAACATACTTAAGTACATCATAAAAGAGCAAAACCATGGACGACATAGAAGCTAAACTTAAGCAACTTAGGGAGATGCGCGACAAAGCCCGTCAGGGTGGCGGCGAAAAACGCATCGAAGACCAGCACGGCAAGGGCAAGTACACCGCCCGTGAGAGAATCGTGCGTCTTGTTGACCCCGGCTCATTCGAGGAGTTTGACATGTTTGTCACTCACCGCGAACGAGACTTCGGGCTTGACAAAATGCAATATCTTTCAGACGGCGTTGTTACAGGCCATGCGACCATCAACGGCAGGCAAGTTGCGCTATTCTCGCAAGACTTCACCGTATTCGGTGGATCACTAAGCGAGATGTTCGCCAAGAAAATCTGCAAGATCATGGACTACGCCGTTAAAGTCGGCATTCCAGTCATTGGTTTAAACGATTCCGGCGGCGCACGTATTCAGGAAGGTGTTTTGAGCCTCGCTGGCTACGCGGATATTTTCCTGCGCAACGTGATGAGTTCAGGCGTTATTCCGCAGATTTCCGCCATCTTAGGACCATGTGCTGGCGGTGCGGTTTACAGCCCGGCGTTGACGGATTTTAACATCATGACCAAAGACATCAGCTACATGTTTGTAACGGGTCCTAAAGTCGTGAAAACCGTTACCCATGAAGATGTAACACCCGATCAGCTCGGCGGAGCTGACGTTCACGCCACCAAGAGCGGCGTGGCGCATTTTGTGGCTGAAAACGAAGATGATTCCTTTGAGTTGATTCGCAAACTCTTGAGCTTCCTTCCTCAAAATAACACCGAAGATACACCTTTGGTCGCTTCGAACGATCCCATTGATCGGCTTGAAGATGACCTGAATTACATTATCCCCGTGGATCCAAACCAGCCTTACGACATGAAGCGAGTGATTGAGATGGTTGTTGACGATGGCGACTTCCTGGAAATCCGCCGTCGTTGGGCAGCGAATATCATTGTCGGCTTCGGGCGGTTTAACGGTCGCGCGGTGGGAATCATCGCAAACCAACCCAGCCACCTCGCCGGTGTGCTCGATAACAAAGCTAGCCGGAAAGCCGCGGCGTTTATTCGTTTCTGTGATGCGTTTAATATTCCTACGGTCACATTCGTTGATGTGCCGGGATTCATGCCGGGAACGGTTCAGGAATACGAAGGCATCATCTTGAACGGTGCCAAGCTTATTTATGCCTATGCGGAAGCGACTGTGCCCAAGATCACCATCATCACGCGCAAAGCCTACGGCGGCGCTTATGATGTGATGGGTTCAAAACATTTACGCGGCGATCTGAATTATGGCTGGCCCACGGCTGAAGTCGCGGTGATGGGGCCATCCGGCGCTGTGGAAGTCCTGTACGGCAGAGAAGCAAAGAAAATGACTCCTGAAGAGAAATCAAAATTCTTCGCTAAAAAAGAGCAAGAATACCGCGATAAATTTGCAAATCCATACAATGCTGCCAGAATGGGCTACATTGATGATGTGATCGAACCTCGCAACACCCGTTTTCGGATCATCCGTGGTCTGGAATCGCTCGCGGGCAAAAGGGACACCGATTACCCGAAAAAACACGGCTGTGTTCCGCTCTAAACAAAAAACGCAACGGATTTAACAATGATGGAAAATATTGCCCAAGGTGCGGGCTTTCCCCTGATGATGGTGGGGATGTCTGTAGTTTTCAGTGCACTGGTCATCTTGATGTTCATGATGATGGGTTTGAAACGAGCGCTGAACTATCTTCATTGCCGGATTTTACAGCGGCGTGGGAAGAAACTTGGTGAACCCGCAGAATCCTGTACAAATCCTGACGAAGTGGCGGGAGTTTTAATTGCGGCGTTAGCGTTGACTCTGATTCTTGAAGACGAGGAAGCGCATGATGAAGAATCGCTGGTTTTGACGCTGAATTCAATTCCTAAACCCTATAATAACTGGTGGATGAAGAATGTCCACGAAACTTGGCATAAGAAGTCGTCCGGTTACCGTGAAATTCCTCATGAGTCGAATTTCGACATTTAATTCGCCAGTAATAAAAATTTCTATACCTTTTCATGGGTGAACGTTCGCCCAACATGAAACAAGGATCGAGATAATGAAAGTTTTTCGTTTTAAGATATTTGGTCACGACTACGAGTCCAAAGTAGTCCGTCGTGGTGATGACGAAATTGTATTTTCGGTCAATGGGCAAGAATACAAAGCGTATCTCCAGCCGAACAAGAGAAAGCAGTTCGTCAAACCGACTCCGAAAATGACCCGACCGGTTACCATTCCGCAGGCTGGAACAAAAGTAACCGCTAAGCCAACGGGCTCCAAAGGTGCTGGAGCCGTTAAAGCTCCAATGCCGGGTTTGATAATAAAAATTAATGTCAATGCTGGAGATCAGGTTAAAATTGGGCAGACTGTGGCAATTCTGGAAGCAATGAAGATGGAAAATGCCCTTCAGGCTCCTAAGGATGGTGTGGTATCCGGGATTCAAGTCCATGAAGGCGACTCCGTCATCGAGGGTCAAGACATAGTTCTAATTGACTAAGGACAACATTCATGGAATTTTTAGAGATCCTTTCTACCTTTTGGAATTACACCGGTTTTACCCAGCCTGACATTTGGAAAAACCTGATCATGATAGCCATCGGTTCGTTCTCAATTTACCTTGGCATTAAGAGGAATTATGAACCTCTTTTACTTGTCCCAATCGGTATTGGTATTATTATCGGAAACATACCGTTCGTGCACAATGCCGGGCTAAAAATAGGTATTTATGAAGAGGGCTCTGTTTTAAGCTATCTTTATTTTGGAGTCAAGGAGGGCATCTATCCACCGCTGATTTTCTTAGGAATTGGTGCCATGACTGACTTCAGTGCTTTGCTATCCAATCCGAAACTGGTGTTGCTCGGCGCAGCCGCGCAGATTGGCGTGTTCTTGACGCTACTGGGTGCGCTTGCGTTGGGTTTCGATCCAAGGGAAGCTACAGCGATTGGCATCATCGGTGGTGCGGATGGACCTACAGCCATTTTTACTTCGTCAATGCTAGCGCCGCATCTGATGGGCGCAATTGCCATCGCGGCATATTCTTATATGGCGCTTGTGCCGGTGATTCAACCGCCGATCATGAAATTACTGACAACGGACAAAGAACGTCGCATTCGGATGAAACCAAGTCGGAGCGTGCCTCGCACAGAGAAGATAATTTTTCCAATTGCTGGCTTGGTCATCACCACTTTCATCGCACCTGGGGCATTGCCATTGTTAGGGATGCTGTTCTTTGGGAATCTGTTGAAAGAGAGTGGTTACACTGACAGACTTGCCAAGACTGCCAGCCATGCGTTGATTGACATCGTTACTATTCTGCTTGGTTTGACAGTTGGAGCATCAACTCAGGCTGATGTGTTTCTGACTCCAGAATCAATTCTGATCTTTGTCTTAGGTGCAATCAGCTTTATGTTTGCCACAGCGGGCGGGGTGCTCTTTGCGAAATTAATGAATCTTTTCCTGAAAAAGGGAAACAAGATTAATCCATTGATTGGAGCCGCTGGCGTTTCAGCAGTGCCGCACAGCGCGCGAGTGGTGCAGAACTTTGGCAGGTTGTACGACAAGGACAACTATCTGTTGATGCACGCCATGGGACCAAACGTCGCGGGCGTGATTGGATCGGCAACGGCGGCAGGTATTTTGCTCTCCTATTTCCTGGGGGTAGGCAAGTAAAATTCTTCAATAACCAAAACATGACAAGGGGTTGCATTCATTTGCAACCCCTTGTTTGTTTTACAATATCCATGTCGTGCCGGCGAAAGCCGGTACCCAGTATCACCACGGCTATCATTCCCGCGAAGGCGGGAATCCATCGCTTTCATCTAAATCCGTCGTTGCGAGGTGCGAAGCAACGAAGCAATCTCATAAGAGTTCGAGTATCATCCACGCGATTGTCGAGCGCATTCAAACGATCCAACACCCTGTCGTTCCCGCGAAGGCGGGAACCCAGTTTTAAAATTTCAGGGATTTCCTTCCTTCTGTCATACCTGCGAAGGCAGGTATCCATTGCTTTAATCCCTATCCGTCTTTGCGAGGCGCGAAGCAACGAAGCAATCTCATAAGAGTTCGAGTATCACACTCCCAATTATCGAGCGCACCAACCGTCCCAAACCACGTCGTACCGGC